>DAIUKO010000022.1:0-39702 GCA_036848175.1 Vicinamibacterales bacterium
AGAGGATTTCATTGCACTTCTCCGTGAACGCAGGGATCGGAACGGGAACGCGGTCTGACCGCGGTCAGACCACGGTCAGACCACGGTCAGACCGGTCGAGCAGGCGGCTGTAGATGGACCCGTAGCGGCGGACCATGTGTGATACGTCGTACTCGGCTGCGGCGCGGTGGCGGGCGCGCGCTCCGAGTTCGCGCGCTCGTGAGGCGTCGGTCAGCAGATCCTCGAGCGCTCTGGCGAGCGGCGCGGGCTCGCCGGCCTTGACGAGGATGCCCGCCTCGCCGCCGGCGAGCGCCGCGCCGACTTCGCCGACGTCGCTCGCGACGATCGGCCGGGCGGCAAACATCGCTTCGAGCAGCGCGAGCGGCAATCCTTCGGAGAGCGACGGGAGCACGAACACGTCGGCGGCCGCGAGAACCGCGGCGACGTCCGAGCGGAGCCCGAGCAGATGGACGCGGCCCCCGAGGCCACGTTCCGCGGCGCGCGCGGCGATCGCGGGTGCGAGCTCGCCGCGCCCGGCGATTGCCAGATGAAGCGTCGGGTGACGCTCCGCGAGCATCGCCATCGCCTCGATCAGAACGCGATGGCCTTTGACCGGATACAGATTGCCGATCGCCACGAGCAGTGTGTGTCCCGCACCGAGCCCCAACTCCGCGCGGACCGCGGCGCCCTCACCCGGTACACAGCGCACGCCGTTGGCGACCATGTCGATCCACGAGCGGCGCACGAAGAGATCGCGGCTGATCTCGTCGGCAAGCCGACGCGAAACGGCCACGACCGAACCGCTCCGCGCCACGGCGGCGCGCAGCGCGGCGCGGCGGCGGAGGCGGCCGGCGTAATACCGGCTGCCGTGCATCGTGATGACGTGGTGGACGCCGGCAAGCCACGAAGCCCATGCGCCGTACACGGCCATGGAGAATTCGTGACTGTGTGCGACCTCGACGCGATGGCGGCGAAACGCCGCGGCGATCGCGCGCGCACACGCCGGCGAAAGCGGACGATCGAGCTGGAAGCCTTCGATCTCGACACCTGACCCGATCAACTGGCGCGCGAGCCATCCCTCGCCGTTGGCCGGCACGAAGACGATGTTGCGCGCTCCGGCGGCCTGAAAACCGGACGCGAGATCGGCGACGACGCGCTCCGCGCCGCCGGGGCCGTCGGATTCGATCAAGTGCGCGATGCGGCGGCCCGCGACGGAGCCGGAGGCGATCATCCTGCCCTCCGCAGCCGGTGGAAACCGGCAGCCCACGTCTCGAGGCGCATCTCTGAAATGCCGGCCGGAACGTTCACTCGCCGGAGCGCCCACGGATCCGCCGCCGCGCTGTTCAATCCGTAATCGAGCGTGAAGCCGGCGCGATAGCCGGCAGCCTCGACGACGGCGCGAACGCGCGCGTCCCAATGACCGAATGGATACGCGAAGAAGTCCGGCCGAACGCCGGTCGCCCCATGAATGATCACGCGGCTGCCGACGATCTCGTCTTCGAGCTGCGCGTCGGTCAACGTGGGAAGCGACGGATGGGTGACGGAGTGCGCCCCGAGCTCGATGCCGCGCCCGAGCGCGGCGCGAACCGTGCGCCAGTCCGCGGGCTGGTGTGATGCGGTTCCATCCCACCAGAACCGTGTACGCGTGCCGGCGGCATCTGCGACGAGAAACACGGTGGCGGGAATTCCGAGCGCCGCCAGAATCGGGACCGCATGCTCGAACACTCCGGCGTACCCGTCGTCGAACGTCACGGCGGCGATGGACCGCATCGAGCAACCGGAGACGAGCCTGTCGACGAAGTCACGCAGAGGCACGACGCGATATCGCTCGACGAGCCAGCGCATGTGGCGCTCGAAGCGATCGCGCGGTACGTGCAGACCAAGATCGCCGACCTCCGCTTCTTCCCCCTCGACCACGTTGTGATAGCAGAGGACCAGCCCCGCGTCCTGGAGTCGTCTCTTCAGCGCGGCGAGTCCGAACGTCCGCAGACTGTGGAAGTACACGTCTGCTCCGAAACGGAGCGCGTGTGAGGAAAGGGCCGCAGTCATCGCTTCAGCGCCGCGCCGCCATGTTCAGGACGGTCACCTTGTCGAGCCCGATCGCGAGTGCCACGAGCGTGTAGAGCATTTCTGAATAGGCGAGCGACAGGAAAAAAGCGCCGACGACGAATCCGACAAGCGAAGCGGTCAGCGCCGACGACAGCCGGCCGTCCTCGCCCTGCCGCCGGCCGGTGCGCCGCAGCGTCCGCAGCGTGCTGCCGATGACGGCGAGAAACAACAGCAGCCCCGGAACGCCGAGTTCGGCTCCGGCCTGAACGTAGCTGTTGTGCGCCGCGTTCCACCGCACGCCGCGACCCATCTGCGCACGCCAGGCGAACGGCGAGAGCGTGCCTTCGGCGACCTGAAAATTGTTGGGACCGACGCCGAAGACCGGGTTGTCCATCATGTAGCCGACGCCGCGGCGCCAGATGTTGATACGGCCGCTTTCCTCCGTCATGTTGTAGTCGGTATCCGATCCGATCGTCGTCATCTGATCCCAGTACTTGTCGGTGGCGAAGCCGAGGAATGCGAGCACGACGACAGCAGTCGTGAGCAGGCGGACGCGCAGCGCAATCGTTCTGTAACGCATCACCACGAACGCGATCACCGCGAGGAATGCGATGAAGCCGCCCCGCGATCCCGAGCGCAGAAACCCCAGGAAGAGCACGCCGAGGGCGAGGGCAGCCGCGAAACGGGCGAGACGCGTTCGACCGAACTGGATGAAGTACAGCCCCAGAGGAATCGCCGTCACCGCGAGGACCGCGAAATCGTTGGCGTCGTAGTAGTAAAGGTGTCCGAGCCTCCACCCGTCCCCGGCGCCGACTTCGAAACGCGACATGACCACGGCCGAATAGGTAGCGGCGCCGGCTAGATACGTGAAGGCGAGGCGCTCGACGTCGCGGATGCCGCGCACGCTCGAGACCACGACGACGTACATCAACACCGTCTTCATGAAGTTGTCGAAGACCTGCTCGAACGCAGTGCCGAGGTTGAGCGCCCCGGAAAGCGACAGGATCATCCACAGCAGCAGCGCGATCAGGTACTTCGTGGTCGGCACCGCGAGATGGCGCGCGCTCCGCTCGGCGAGCGGATCGAAGATGAAGATGACGGTCGCCAGCAGTCCGGTGAGGATCCCAGGCCGCAGCAATTCGAGGAACCCGAACAGCTGATGAACGCGGCCAACCGACGTCAGGATGTAGCCAGCGATGCAGAGAAGGAGCGCATCCCATTTCAGATCGGACGCCGCGTCGACGGCCGGCGCGTACGCCATGCGCGCCGGCGGCGCCGCTGCGGCAGCGCTAACGGTTGCCGTAGACTCCTCCAACGGACGCGAGCGCGCGAGGTGTGGCGGCCGATTGCCCTCGGCGCGCGAGCGTCAGGTAGTTCTCGACGAGACCTTCGCCGATCCGGTCCCAGCTGTAGAGGTGTTCGGCCGTCGCACGGCCGGAGCGGCCCAACCGGCGCCGCAGCACGTCGTCTTCGAGCACGGCGAGAATGGCATGCGCAAAGGCCTTCGGGTCGTCGCGGATCAGGACGTTGTCGCCGTCGACGGCCTCGAGGCCTTCGCAGCCGATTGACGTCGTCACGACGGGCTTGCCCATCGCCCACGAATTCAAAATCTTCACGCGCGTTCCACCGCCGGTCCTGAGCGGCACGATGTGGCACGCCGCGTCGCGCATGAACGGCCTCACGTCGGCGACGTAGCCTGTGATCTCGATGCCGTAGACGGCGCGGTAGTGCCGCTGCTCGTTCGCGGCTGCGCTGCCCACCCACCGAACCGGCAAGTGCGGGTACGCCGCCCGCAGATGCGGCAGAATCTCGGCGGCGAAAAACTCCAGCGCGTCGAGGTTTGGAAACCACGTCAATCCGCCGATGTAGGCGACCCCGTCGCCGCTGGCGATACTCGGTTGAAACTCCTCAGTGTCCACGCCGTTCGGCACGACGGCGAAGCGCGCGGCCGGCGCGATCTGCGCCAGCATCGTGCGATCGTGCTCGGAGACGACCACGTTGACCGCGACGCGCTCACACCATTCACGCTCGGACCGTTCCATCAGCCGCGCCTGATGGCGGAGATATGCGCGGCGCCACGCGGCGCGTTCGACATCGGCGCGGCGGCCGAGCTGCATCGACGTCACGTCGTGATGCACGCACACGACGGGAATGCCGCGGCACGCTGGCAGATAGCCGGCCAGATCCAGGCTGTCCATATGAATCAGATCGATCGCCTCGCTCTCCACGATCTGTTCCAACCGCCGCCTGAACGCGCCCGACTCGTAGAGATACGTCGTGTAGACGCGGTCGGTGACCACGCTGCGCAGGTGGTCCCACATGTAGCGAGCGCGGCTGTGCCGCTGCGGGATGGGAAACACCTCGACGCGCGCGAAGCGGCCGAGCGCCGTGCACGCCGCCGCGCGATCGTGCGCCGCCTGCGTGCCGGGCACCGCCGCGCGCTCGAAGCACAGCGCCGTGATGTCGAATGCCCTGGCCAGGAGCCGCAGCACGTGGTACGTCCTGATCCAGACGCCGCCGTCGGGCGGGAACGGCAGCGTCTGACACAGGAACAGGAGCCGCGGGCGTCCGCTCACGCGTGCTCCGTTTTCGACAGCCGCACGATCAGGCTGCTCGACAGCCCTCGCATCGCCCAGAATCGCGCGATCATCTTCAAGCCGCTTCGCCGCAGATCCGCCAGCATCTCGAGCTCCGACACCGGAAAGCGGACCTGACCCGGCTGGCGGTGAGTGATGCGGGCGCCAAGCCGTTGAAAGGCGTCGACGCATCCGTACTGCACGACGACGCGCCCGCGGCTGACGCGCGCGAGTTCACGGAGGGCCCGCACGCGCATCTCGGCGTCGAGATGCATCAGCAGCCCGATGCACGTCGCCGCATCGAAGGTGCCGTCGGCATACGGCAGCCGTTCGATGCTGCTCTCGACGAGCGGCACGTCGTGGCCAAGCGAAGTCAGCCGCCGGCGGGCAACCGCCATCATCGCCAGCGAGATGTCGCAGCCGGCAGCCTGGAATCCCTGGTGCTGGAGCAGCGCCGTGATTCGACCCGTCCCGCATGCGGCGTCGAGGACGCGGCTGCCCGCCGCGAGCCCGCGCAACGCGCGTGCGATCGCGCGCTCCTCACGGCGGCGATACAGCCGTCCTCTGAGACTATCGAAGCGGCCGCTGTCGTATTGTTCGGCGATGTCCGGCTGGCGCCAGTAGTCGCCCGGCCGCTGCACGATCGTTTCGGTCACCTGCTCCGTCGTTCGCATCGAGGATCTCCGCTGTGCGTTCGTGTGAATGGGTCAGCTGGCGAGTG
This sequence comes from Vicinamibacterales bacterium, assembly GCA_036848175.1. GTDB lineage: Bacteria > Acidobacteriota > Vicinamibacteria > Vicinamibacterales > CAVVIG01 > QHWF01. The sequence goes on from DAIUKO010000022.1 coordinate 5,326, forward strand.
TCAAGTTGCGGGATTGTTCCGGGAAGCCCGCCATGTCTCGCGGCTGCCTCAGAATCGCGGCGGCGACTGTCGCCGCCACCGCGTGGGCGCCGGCCGGCGTCAGATGGAAGAAGTCGTAGTACACGTCGAGGCTCGGGTCGAGCACTCGCCGCAAGTCGATCTGTTCAACGCCGAGCGCGTCGGCGACTTCAGACGCGCGGCCGTCGAGCAGCTCCATCAGGCGTGCGGTCACTTCGATCGAGAAGTAGGTCGTCACCTCTTCACGCCACGCCTGGCCGATGCCGCCGTGCCACATGTGCGCGGCCTCTTCGGGCGTCAGCGTCTCCTTGTCGAACCACGACTGGCGAACGACGATGACGCGATCGGCATGCGCGCGGGCGCGCTGGATGACGCGGTGAAGATGCGCCTCGAAGTGCGCCAGCATCGGCGCCGGATCCGGCATCGTCGCGCGGATCACCTTGGCGCGGGCGCGCATCGCCCGCGCCTTCTGGATCCAGCGGCCGGCATGCTCGTGCACGTGCACCGGCCGCATCCAGCGACGCCGCACGCGGCCGGCGATCTCCGCGATCGCCAGCTGCTGCGGCTTCCAGCCGAACGGCCCTTCAGGGTGGCAGCGAAACAGCTCCGACGTCGGGACGCTCGAGCTCGGCGCATCAGGCACCCCCTCCTCGAGCCACCGCAGCACGTCGCTCGCGCCGACGAGAATCACGATCGCGTCGAGCCGCTCGTAGCGTGGGAGCACGCGCGCGAGTATCCGATCGAGCGCTTCGGCGCCGACACCCGATCGCGCGATGCTGCCGACGTGCACGTACGATGCGGCGAGCGTTTGCCGATGCGGCGGCGTCGCGAGAACGCGCTGCAGCGCGCCGGGCCAGCTGACGTCCTGATCGAGAAGGTAGCATTCCGGCTGGCTGCCGCCGGCGACGAGCACGCGATACAGCGTCTCGCCGCGGCGAAGGCGCGGCACTTCGCCGCCGCGCTCACCGTCGCCGTTGATCTCCAGCCGGGCGATCGACTCCAGCTCGGGGAAGGTCTCGCGATCGACGTGAAGGCGCATGCGCAGGCCCGGAGGAAACACGTAACAGGCGCCAACCAAGCGCAGCCACACTCGCGCCGCCATTTCCACTCCCGCGACGAACGCGGCGAGCAGCAGCCCGGACACGATGAAAGGGATCACCACTCACTCCAACACTAGACAGGTTCACGCACGAACGCGGCCGAGAGGCGCGGCAGCCTGACGTACGGATCGTCGCGGTAGACGAACAGGATCCAGGTGAGTCCGAACAGCGCGAGCATCGCCACGCCGGCGACGACGAGCCCGGCGAGATTCTGGACGTTGATGCCAACCCTGAACCACATCAGCAGCGCGAGCGGCGGGATCGCACCGAGCGTCGCGCGTGGGACGACGTAGCGCAGGTAGCTCATCACGCTGATCTCGAGCTCGCGGCACGCGATCGCCAGGACGACGGCGGCAAACAGGACGTTGGGAATCGCGGTGCCGAGCGCCACGCCGGCGAGGCCCATCGGCCGCGCGAGCAGCACGCTGAGCACGAGGTTCATCACGCCGGCGGCGAGGAACGCGATGGTCGGCGCCCGCGGCTTACCGAGGCCCATCAGGACCGGCAGGGCGACGCCGCGCACCGGCAGGTAGAGGAAGCTCGAGATCATCAGGATCTCGAGGACGCCGCCGGCCGGCAGCTCGAACTCCGGCGCGATCCACCACGCGATGAAGCGCGGGCCGAGCACGATCAGGAACAGCCCGGCCATCAGGCTCAACGACAACGAGATCTTCGACCACTTCAGGAAGACCTCGATCAACTGCGGCCGCTTTCCTTCGGTGTTCAGCTTGGTCGCCATCGGCGAGACGACCGCGGCGATGGCGATCGTGAAATCCATCAGGTACACGACGAGGCTGTTGGCGACGGCGTAGAACGGAATCGCGCCGACGCCGAGGATGGCGCCGATCACGAGCGCGTCGGTCTCGAAGCTGAGACGCGCGCCGGCGCCGAGCAGCAGCACGTACAAGCTGAAGGAGAAGATCCGCCTCACCGTGCGCCACTCGAAATCGCCGATGTGCACGCGAACCTCGGGATACCGGCGGCGGACCAGGACGAGCGACAGCGTGAAGTCGAACACGAGGCAGGCCAACTGAACGACCGCAAGCATCACCAGCGAGCCGCTCAGCTTCAACAGCCCGAGCGTCAGCGCGACGCGCACGAAAACGGCGCCGATCCGGACGGCGTTGCGGACCACGAAATCGTGGTGCGCGAACATGATGCCTTCCGGCAGCAGCCCGACGAAGCCCGCCGCGACCTGCAGCGCCATCACGGCGAACGCGATCCGCGCCGGCGCACGCAGTGCGATCGGAATGTCGTACAGCGCCGTGAGCGCGAAGGTCAGCGCCAGACCGATTGCCGCGGCTGCCGCGCCAATCATCAGATACAGCCCCACGCAGCTGCCGATCGTCCTGTTCATCTGCTGTTGGTCGCCCTCGGCGACGTGCTCGGCGAGGTATCGCACGCACGCCATCGGCACGCCGAGCGCGAGCAGGCTCATGTAGCCGGTCAGCGCGGTGATGAGCGTCCACGTCCCGTAGCCGTCCTTGCCGAGGGTGTGGATCGTGAACGGCGTCAGGACGTAGGTCGCCGCAATCGCGACCAGTGTCAGCACCCAGTTGCTTCCGATGTTTTTCAGCATCGATTCTCGTGGCTCTGGCCGTTTTTATTCGTACGAAGTCGAGACGGTTCTACGCCGCGCTCATCTCGCGAACCAGTTCCAGGCCGAACTGGTGAGGGGATGCGTACCACGGTGAGATCGCCACACGGTGGATGCGGAACGGATCGCTCTGCCGCCGGACGATGCCGCCGTAGCACGAACAGCAGCAGCGGAAGCCCGCGGCTTTGACGAGGGCCCGGTTCGCATCGGCCAAGTGCTGTGGTCCGCCGTAGGGGTACGCGAACAGCGTCACCGGCATGCCGAGCTGGCGCTCCAGCTCGACCCGTCCGCCGACGATCTCCTCGATGGCGGCCGCGCCGGAGACGGCGCCGAGATCGGCATGCGTGCGTGTGTGCGCGCCGATGTGGAATCCGCGGCGGCTGAGCGCTCGTACTTGATCCCAGGTCATCCACGGGTGGACGACGCCGTGATCGCGGTCCCACCACGGCTGGACGCGACTGCCGATCCACTGGCTCACGACGAAAAACGTCGCGGGCAGCGACAGCATCTCGAGAATCGGCCGGGCGTTCTCGAAGTTGTCTCTGTACCCGTCGTCGAACGTGATCGCGAGGTGGCGGTTGAGCGACTCGCCGCGCTCGAGCCGATTCACCATCTCGGCGAGCTCGATCACGCGGAAATGGCGTTTGAAGAACCGGCAATGCCGCTCGAACATCGCGCGTCCAATCGACAGGCCGGTCGGATCGTCGCCGTCGTGGACGCGATGAAACGCGACGACGGTGCCGGTGCGGCCGAGCAGGACGGCGTCGAAATGCGACGCGAACATCAGGTGGCCGACGGCAGCCTTCGCCTCTTGAATCATGGGAGTCCCGCCGCGAGCGCGCGGACCAGCGGACCGACCGCGAGCGCGATGTGCTCGTAGCACGACTGAAAGAGCGGCGCGTCACCGTTCACCGGATCGCGAACCTCGAGCGGAACGTCAGGGGCGAGACAGGTGAGGAGAAACGTCTTCTGCCGTGCGTCCGGAAAGGCGCGCCGGATCTCGACGAGCTGTGCGACATCCATCACGAAGATCGCGTCGGCGCGCGCAATGCGGTCGCCGGTCAGCCGCGAGGCGGCGTGATGGCTCAGATCGACGCGCAGCGGATTGGCGGCGCGAACCGCCAGCGGATGCGACGGCCGACCTGATTCGGCCTGGAGGCCGGCAGAATCGATCGAGAGCTGCGGCCGATGCCCGAGCGCGCGCGCGATCAGCGCGGCGGCAAACGGGCTGCGGATGATGTTCCCGTGGCAGACCACGAGAATGCTCTTGCACGCCGCGAGGTGGCGGATGACGTCGGCCGGATTCCGACGGAGGCGACGAATGCGCCGGCGCTCGATGGCCCGCGCCAGTTTGCGCCAGATCTTCGACGCGACGATCTGCACCGGCGCTGCGACGAGCGCGGCGGCGCTGACACGCCGGGTCGCGTCGCCCGCGTCGCGACGCGCGACGTCGCGATAGAGCTGCAGCAGCGCCTCACCGTTACGATCGCGGGAGAACTCTCGGTCGACCGTCTCTTTGGCGGCGACCGCGAGCGTCGCGGCCCACTGCCGGTTTTGCGCAAGCTCGAGACACGCCGCCGCAAGCGCGCCTTCGTCGCGTGGCGCGACGAGAAGCCCCGTCGTCCGGTCGGCGATCACTTCCGGCACGCCGCCGACCGCGGAGGCGACGACTGGTACGCCGAGCGCCATCGCCTCGAGGAGCGCCATCGGCAGGCCCTCGGAGAGCGACGGCAGCACGAACACGTCCAGCGCCGCCATCAGGTCGTACACGCCGGCACGCCGATCGTCCGCCGGATCGACGAAGAGGCACGCGCGCTCGATGCCGAGCGAACGAGCAAGCGCTCGCAATTCGCGCTCGAGCGGGCCGCCGCCAACGATCAGGAAGCGCGCGTCGCGCCGCGACCGGAGCATGCGCGCGCCGGCGCGAAGCAGGTGCGCATGGCCCTTGACGGGCACCAGCCTGCCGGCAGTGCCGATCAAGAACGCGTCGGGATCGATGCCCAGCGCGCGGCGCACGTCCGCTGGCGGCTGCATCGCCTTCACATGGCGGACATCGATGCCGTTGTGGATGCACGTCACGAGATCTGGTTTGTAGCCTGACTGCTTCATGGTTTGCGCCGTACGCTCCGAGACGCCGACGATCCGATCCGCGCACGCGTGAAGCGTCACCTTGTCGACCGCGTCGTACAGCCGATCCTTCATCCGGGCCCACCCGCGCATCGCCTCCGACACGCCGTGGACGGTTCGGATCACGTGCGGCACGCCGGCCAGCTTCGCCGCGGCCGATCCAAGCACGTTGTCCTTGTAGCGATGGGTGTGGACGAGATCGATTCGACGCGTCTTCAGGAAGCGTGTCAGGAGCGTCACGATCTGAAACGCGTTGTGGCGGCGCTCGTCGACGACCGCCACTTCGATCGGCAAGCTCCGCAGCTCGCGCGCGAGCCAGCCGTCGTTGAACAGAACGGCTGCCAGCGTCAGGTCCGTCTGTTGCGCGAGATACGACGCCGCCGTTGCGACCTGCACCTCGGCGCCGGCCCACAAGTCCGCCGTCATGATCAAACAAACGCGCAACGGCTTCATACTTTGACGGCCGCCGGGCTCACCTGCAGGTGCCGTCGGAATTGCCTCGCCGACTGACACAAGCCGCCGATGTAGCGCTCCAGTTCGTACGCGAACGGTCGCCAGTCGCTGGCGCTGATGACGTCGTAGTGCAGCCCGGGCTGGACGAACTTCAAGAATTCGAAAACCGCTCGCGCCGTCGACGGAGCATCGTCCTGGAGACCGAGCGCCGCGCGCGTGCGCGACAGCCGCAGCAGCAGGTGATCCAGATCGCCGAGCAGCCATCGGCTCTTGACGCCGGCCTGGCCGGCCAGCGGCGGCTGCGGACGTAGCCCTCGCGCGATCTGATACGACAGGAACGGAAAATCGACGCCGGCGTCGATGGCAAGCTGCAGCGATCCCCAGAACCGGCCGTTGATCTCGATCAGCACGCAGTCGCCGGTGCGCCGATCGCGCTTGTATTCGAGCATGGCGACACCGTGCCATCCGATCGATCCGAGGAGCCGGATGGCGTGGTCGCGCAGGCGCGGATCGACGGGCACGCTCTCGCTCAACACGCTCACGCCGCCGGCGGGCGGCTTTTCACGCAGCCGGCGATGCGAGAAGTCCGCGACCAGCCGTCCACGATCGAACAGCGCGAACAGACCGACGGCTTGCCCGACGATGCGCTCCTGAATCAAGGAGGTGTGGAAGGCGAGATACTCGTGGTCGTCGTAGACCCGCATCAGCTCGCTTCTCGATCGCACGTAATGCGCCGTACCGGGCACCCAACCGTTCGCGGCCCGCGTGCGGGAGTAAATCGGTTTGACGACGGCCGGATATTCGATCGCATTGAGGGCAGCGCTCAGTCGTGCGCGTCCGGCGACGACCCGCGTGCGCGGCACCGGCACGCCGCATCCGGCGGCGTGCTCGATGAGCCGCGCCTTGTTCGTCACTCGATCGAACGCGTCGAAGGGCGGAACGGCGAGCGAGCAATGGCGGCTGAATTCTTCCTGGTTTCGGCTGACGGCGTGCATCGTCACATCGGTGACCGGCATCACGACGTCGACGCGCTCGCGCGCGAGAAAGCTCGCGAGAAATCGATCGAAGGCGTCGCAGTCGACGTACGGCGACGGATAGGTGACGTGCCGCGCGCAGTATCGCGATCGGGACGCGAGGCTGGCCGGCTGCTGTTCGCCGACGATCACGGTGAGACCGCGGCGGCCGAGCGCTCGAACGATCGCCAGCGCGGGACGTTGATCGCCGTCGGTGACGAAGACGGTCAGCGGCACGACGCCAGCACCCGTGCCGCGACGCGGCTGTCGTAGCGGCGTGGTTTCAGAATCGACCACGCCGCGAGCCTTTGCGGCAGACGGCCGCTGAGGATCGACTGAATCGTGCGCGCGGCCACGATCGCGATCGAGATGGTGCTGATCGGCGCCCACACGATCCGACCGCTCCACCCGCGCTCGCGCAGACGCTCGACGAATGCTCCCCGCGTCGTGAGATCGGGATCGAACAGGTTCACCAGCGGCGGCGCTTCGTCGAAGTGGGTGGCGCACCAGGCGATCGCCTCGGCGCAGCGGGTCACGTCGCAGACGGCGATCGGCAGCCGCGCGCGCCCGAGCCCCAGGTGCCAGCACCCGAACAGCTGTCGGCCCATCACACCAGGCAGCGACGGCTCCCGCGGATCGAAGAGCGCGCCGGGCCGGATGATGCGCACTTCGATGCCCAACGCGGGCGCTTCGCGCTCGACGAGCGCCTCCTGGAGCGACTTGCCCCACACGTACGGACCGAAGCGCACCGGATCGTCGGGCCGCGGCGTCCGTTCGTCCTGCCGTTCCCATGGCGTCCGCGGCGGACGCAGCACCGACAGGCTGCTCACCAGCACCAGCCGCCGCACGCCCGCTTCGTGCATCGCACGAAGCAGATGGCGCGTCGCGTCGATGGTGTTGCGCTGATGCGCCGCGAAGTCGCCGGCGGTCTCGGCCGCCGCATGGACGACGACATCCGCGCCGGCGAGCGCCGCGGCGTCGACGCCGCGGCTCATGTCGGCGGCGACCCATTCGTGCACGTGGGGATCGTCAGGGTTCGCGCCCCGGCCGATGCCGCGCACGCGCGCGAGCGCGCGCGCGATTTCGCCGCCGAGGAAACCGCGCGCGCCGGTGACGACGACGAGCGGCGCCGACGCTCGGTGCGCCGCGGGCGCTGACTGCTCGGCGGCCTCGCCGCGCGCCTCCTCGATGCGGGTGGCGAGCGCTTCGAAGACCGTGCTGACGCGACGCAGATGCTCGGGCGGGATCGGCGACTCCGCTCCGCGAACGATCGCGAGGTAGAACGCATCGACGAGCTCGGTGAGGCCGGGGTAGTCGATCCCTGTGCACACGCGGCGTCCGACGCTGCGCGTCGTGCGCGCGATGAGCTGCAGCCCTTCGACGATTGGATTCAGCACTTTTTCGAGCGCTTCCGTACCTGGATTCGCCGCGCCGACGACGATGGACCGGACCAGATCGGCGGTGAGCGAGCCGCGGCTGCCCGTCAACGTGACGGAGGTGGCAATGGGCCGTGCACGCAGGCTAACCGAGAGTCGACCGACGATCTGGCCGGTCCGGAGGATCGCCTGCACGTCAGTCGGCGTCGCGCGCGCCCAGTCGATCTCTACTGCGGCGCCCGGCGGACCGAACTTCTCGAGCACGGCGATCAACGCGTAGAGCGGGTGCGGGAGGACGTCGACGAGCTGACGCGCGAGCGCCGCCGTGCCGGCTCGCGCCATCGCGGGTCCGGACGGACGGAACGCGAAGTGACTGTCGACCTGGACGAGATCGCCGAGGGCGCCGCCGCGCGCAATCAACGCCTCGAACGCCGGATCGCGCAGCAGTTGATGGCCGGCGCAGACGATCCGTCCGCGCGCGCGCGCCAGGTCGAGCAGGCTCGAGGCGTCGGCGGCGGTCGGCGCGAAAGGCTTTTCGACGTAGACGTGCGCGCCGGCTTCGAGCGCGGCGCGAGCGACGTCGATGTGCGACGAAGGCGGCGTGCACACGTGCACGACATCGGGCCGCCCATCGTCCAGCAGATCCGGCAGCGAGAAAAACGCGGCGGCGCCGGCGAGACGTGCGAAGTCTTCGGCGGCGCCGCGGACGGGATCGTACACGCCGACGACGGCCGCAGGAACGGTGACGCGCGAGATCGCGCGCAGATGATTGCGCGCCATCTGCCCGGCGCCGACGAATGCGATGCGGAGGCTCATTGGATGAGGTACTTGCGAACGCGCGGCCCGACCTGTCGCGTCACCGCGAGCGGCAGGCGCTGCCACATCCTGGCAAGCAAGTCACTGCCGGCACGGCTCGAAGACGCCGACGCGATCCGGCGCGCCGCGATCGGAAGGCGATACCAGAACAGCGGCTCCTCTTCGGCGCCCCACTGGCGCTTGAACAGATACGTGCCCGATTGCCGCGTGGAGCGACCGAAGTCGAATCGCGTGAATCCTTCGGCGGCGGCGCCTCGGATCGCCTCCCAATACAGGATCATGTTCGGGCAGAGCGCGAAGTACTCCTTGCGGCACGTCGCCCACGGCACGACCAAGCGGTCGTTGAACGCGATCCCGACGAGGCCGCCAATCGTCGCGCCATCCTTCTTGACGAGCAGCAGGCGCGCCCGCGGGCCGAAGGTGTCGAGCACCTGCTGGAGAAAGCCGAGCGCGTGAACGGGCGATCCGAGATCGCGCATGCGTTCGACGAACGTCTCGTAGAAGGACGTCAGGCCGCCGGCATCCGCGCGCTCCACCGTCAGGCCGGCTCGTTCGGCCTTGCGAATCTGATTGCGCACCGCTTTATCGACGCGGCGCCACAACGCCTCCGGATTGCCGAGACCGAGCGTCATGTTGACTTTGCCCTCGTGCGGCTGCGCCTCGATGGCCAGCCGGCGTGCGCATCGAAGCTCGACGAGCGCGGCGCCGCGGAGCCGCGCCTCGACGATCAGGCGTTCGACCAGCAGCGTGTCGAGCGCCGGCGAGGTACTGCACGGACCGCCGCCGTCGAGAAACGGCATCGACGTGACGACCGTCCCGAACAACGGCCGACGCACGACGAATGACGGCAGCACACCCGTCAATCCGTCGCCGGCCGTCGCGGCGATGTACAGCGGCTCGTGGCCGTAGGCGCGTGCGATGACCGTGAACCACTCGCAGGCGTGGCCGAGATGCGCACCACGCAATCGGCCGACGGCGTCACACCACGACTGACGGGGACGATCGGTCACGTCGATGTCGGCGGCGGACGCGACCATGATCTCGCTCACACCGTCGCGTACGGCACGGCGTGGCTCGCCGCTTCGGGCACATCCGCCGTCTGCTGGCGGCTCTCGAGCACCTCACGGGCGGTGCCGAACCGGAACTGCTCGAGCAGACGCGCCAGCTTGACCGCCGTGCTCTCGAGGCCGACCGAGTGGCGGAAGCGATGGCGCCACGCCATCGGCGGGCGGGGCTGGCCCGGATCGAGCTCCCACGGATGGAAATAGAACATCACCGGCTGTCGATCGTGCGTGTTCACGTACTCGATGCCGCGGCGAATCAGCTCGAACGGCGAGAGACGGAAGTAGCCGCCGCCGCCGATCGGCAGGTTGACGCCGAGGATGCGCGCGGTGCCGATCGGAAATTCGGTCAGCCATGCCAGACCGCTGCGATAGATGCCGTACGGAAACCGCGGCGCGTTGGGGCGGCCGTACCGATCGTGGAGAATCGGAAAGGTGCTCGAGTCGTAGCGGAACCCTTCTTCCATCAGGATCGGATACGCCCACGACTGACGCGGGCCGATCGAGAAGTTCGGCGCGCGATAGCCGATCACCGGCGTCCCGACGAGATCCTCGAGGCGGCGCTTGGCTCGCCGGATGTCGGCGCGGAACTCGGCGGGCGACAAGTCGTGGACGGCGTCGTGGCGGTCGCCGTGGCAGGCGATCTCGTGGCCCTCGGCTGCGATCCGCCGCACGACGAATGGATGGTGCGCCGCCACTTCGCCGAGCGTGAAGAACGTCCCACGCGCGCGCTTGTGGCTGAGCAGACCGAGCAGGACGTCGATGCTCGAGTCGATGCGGCTTTCGAAGCGCCGCGTCGGTTGGCTCCGCGTGCCGGTCCGAAAGATCGCCGCGTGGAAGTACTCTTCGACGTCAACCGTCAATGCATTCAACACGTGGGACCTCAGGGGAGCACAGAAGACACAAAGGACACGGAGGACACAAAGGACACAAAGAGCCGAAGGACACAGAGATCAGTGCACGCTGGTGTGAGGCAGCTCGGACAAACGATCGGACGGCGTCCACGTGGTCATGCGCTCGCCCCACGCGAAGCGCGCCCAGGCGACGAGAATTGCGGCGTTGGACGTGACGAGGTAAGCCGGAACCCGCAGCACCGCGGCGCCGGTCGATGCGCCGGCGACGGCCGCTGCGTAGAACACGATCTGCGCCGCGAGCGCGGCGCCGTAGACCGTCGACGCGGATGCGAGGCCGGCGTTGCCGACCGCGGCACCCACCATCGCGAAGGGGACGAGCCAGCGGCACAACTTGTGGCTCGCCAGCTGCCATGCAAAGAGGCCGTAGCGGAACGGGTTCAACATCCGCACGTTCCGCGCGAGCACGGCGATGCCGCGCACGACCGTCCTCGTCTTCCGCTGCGATTCGCGTCGAGTGTCGGCGATGTTGCGGTAGTAGCCTGCAGCGTCGGGATCGAGCACGCCGCGCCATCCACACTCGACGGCGTTCAGCAGCGTGCTGAAGTCGCTCTGCCGATCGGCGGCCCAGTGGCGGCAGACGTCGGGGCGCGCGGCGAACAACGATCCGCTGAGACCGACCAGGCTGTTCACCCGCGTCTCGAGCGTGCGAACCCACATCTCGTAGCGCACGTAGAGGCCTTCGCCGCTGACGCGGCCGTCCTCGTCCACGAATCGATCGACGCTGCTGACGCAGCCGACGCTCGGATCCGCGAAGTTGGCGACGATGGTCGCCACGGCATCCGGCAGGAGCGCGGTCGCCACGTCGCTGAAGATGAGGATCTCGCCCGATGCCGCCGCGACGGCAAGCTGCTGCGCCGCTTCCTTTCCGCGGCGCTCAGGCGTTCTCACGAGCCGGATGCGGCGGCCGTACGCGCGCGCGATGTCATCGGTCCGGTCGGTCGAGCAATCGGACGCGACGATGATCTCGAGGAGCGCAGCCGGGTAGTCCTGCGCCAGCGTGTTCTCGATCTTTTCGCCGAGCCGCCGCTCCTCGTTGTGTGCGGCGATGATGAAGGTGACGCGTGGCCGGATCGGCATCTTCGCGACGCGACGGGTGGTCACGCGCGCGAGCGCCAGGAGCGCGCACGGGTAGCCGGCGTAGGCATAGGCGACGAGGAGAATCGAACCCCAGAAAAGCAGCGTGAACGTCATGCTGCATGCAGACCGCGGCACAGTTCCGCGATCGCCTCCTTGTCGTGCTCCGACAGCCAGTGATGCGTCGGCAGCGTCAGCAGACCGTCCGCCACGCGGCGCGCGGCGGGAAAGCGCTGCCCGGTGAACGCCGACCGAAGCTCGGGGATCTCGTTGATCGGGGCCGGGTAGCCGACGCTCACGCCGAGTCCACGCTTCTCGGCGAGGCGGCAGACGCGCGACTTCTCCTCGATGTTCGTCAGAATCGGGAGGCGGAGGAACGGATGCGAGCCGTCTGCCCCTCCGATCGCGAGCCGGCGGCTGAAGTAGGACGCCGTCGCCGCGCGAACGCGATTCGATTCAGCAAGCCGGCTGCGCCAGTTCCGCAGCAGGCCGGCCTGCATCCCGGCGAGCCGCCGCAGCCGAATCTGCCTCGGAAAGATCGTCCGACCCAGTCCGAGCCACGGCAGCGCGGCGGGAATCCAGTACAACCAAGGGCGGATGAAGATCGTCATCATGACGATGCGCAGGAATTCCGCGAGCTGCTCGAGAGGTGATGGCGGGGGAAGCGGTGCGTGCTCGCGCGCGAGCGCGGCGCCGATCTGCGCGTCGTTGGTCACCACGATCCCGCCCGATCCGCACGTGATGTTCTTGCCGCGCCCGAGGCTGTAGATGCCGACGTCGCCGAGCGTGCCCAGGCGCCGGCCGCCGATCTCCACGCCCATCGCCTGCGCCGCATCCTCGACCACGTACGCGCCGTGGCGTCTGCACGCGGCGCGGATTCGATCGATCGCCGACGGCACGCCGAAGAGGTGATGCGCGACGACGCACAGCGTGTTGCGGTTCAGCGTCTGCGCCAGCCGCGCCGGATCGAAGTCGAACGTCGCCTGATCGATGTCGCACAGCACCGGCCGGAGATCGGCGGCGATGACCGCGGCCGGCACCGAGAAGCAGGTGAATGCCGGAATCACGACCTCGCGCCGCGACGAGAGCGATCTGAGCGCGGTGAGCGCGAGGGTCAGCGCAGCGGTGCCGGAAGAGACGGTGAAGACCTCGCCGACGCCGAAGTCGCGGCGAAGGTCGGCTTCGAGCGCGCGAATGGCCGCATCCCTCCGCCATGCCCCGGCGACGCCGTTCCACAGATCGCTCCACGCAAGAGGCGCTGCCGCCGGCGGAATCGTCCGGCCGATTCTCATGCTGACTTCTCGGGTCTCGCGCCGCGTGCCACGGCAGTCTCGCCGCCCTCGAACGTGACGCTGTCGCCTTCGTCAAGGAGATGCCGTCTGACGTCGGCAACCAGCGCCACTGCAACAGCGCAGGTCAACGCGGACACGACCAATAGCGCGACGCCCATGCCTATCCGCGAATCAGGCGCGCGGAGCGGACCGCCGCCACACGCAGCCGTGCGAGACGCCACGAGGACGGCAGCCGCCGCTCGGCGGGCGCCGGCGCTGGTGACTCGCGCCCGGCCAGGACGATGGCGACGGTGCGACAGAGAATCCGCAGATCCAGCCACCACGACATGTGCTTGATGTAGTAGAGGTCGTACCGCATCTTCTCGGTTTCTTCGGCAAGGCTGTTGGCGTAGCCCTGTCGCACTTGCGCCCAGCCGGTAATACCGGGGCGCACGACCGCTCGGAGCGAGTAGTAGGGAATCTCCTTGGAGAACAGCGCGAAGTTGGACACCGGATGCGGCCTCGGGCCGATCAGGTTCAGCTCGCCGCGGAGGACGTTGATCAGCTGCGGAAGCTCGTCGAGCCGGTACCGGCGAAGCCACTTGCCGACGCGTGTGATGCGATGCCCGTTGTCGGCCGTCCACTCGGTCGTCGGTCCGTCGGCGGCGCGCATGGTGCGGAACTTCAACAGCCGGACGCGTCTTCCGCGGAAGCCGATGCGCTCGTGCACGAACAGCACCGGTCCCGGCGAATCGAGCGCGATGAGCGTGGCAATGAACGCGAGAAGCGGCATCAGCGCGACGAGCGCGACGAGCGACGCGACGAGGCTCGCGGCGTGCGCGAAGGCCAGGTCGAAGTGGCTCTTGCGGAAGTCGCGCGAGGCAATGAGGTTGCTCGGGGTCAGCGCCTCGATCGCGATCTTCCCGGTGAGCCGTTCGTAGTACTCGACGCCGTCTTCGACCGCCACGCCCTGCACGCGCGCGTCGAGCAGGTCGCGCATCGGCAGGCGGCCGCGGCGGTCGGCCAGCGTGACGACGATGCGATCGGGGCGGCGCTTGGCGATGATCGAACCGAGACGGTCGAGTGGGCCGTCGATCGGCACGCCCATCGCCGCTGCCGTGCCTGTCGCATCGTCGACGAGGCCGGCGATCTGATGCCGCAGGCTGTAGCGGCCGTTGAGGGCGGCAATGATCTGCCGCGCCAGCGGCGTCGCCCCGATGATCAGCACGCGCTCGATGCGCGCCGCGCGCCGCGTGAGGAGCGACAACAACAGCATCGTGAGCAGGAAGAGGAGCACGGCGGCGGTGATCATGATTTGTGGAGGAGCCGTTGCCAGAAGCGCCTGGCCGATGACGTTTCGCCGCCGTAGTAGCCGTAGCCGCCGTAATAGCGCGCGGCCGTCCGGTCGTCGCCGTTGAAGACGCAGCCGAGCACTTTCGCCGGATCGAATTGATTGAGCGCTTCGGCGACCATTCGCCGCGGCGTCTTGTGCGCGCAGACGACGATCACGAAACCGTCCACACAGCGCTCGATGACGCGGCAGTCCGGCAGCAGGACGGCAGGCGGCGTATCGATGACGATGCAGTCGTAGTCGCGGCGCGCCTGGCGGAGCAGCACGTCGAGGCGTGCCGAGCTCAGGAGCTCGTACGGCGACGCTGTGGGAGTCCCCGCCGTGATCACCGAGAGGTTGAACGGCTTCATGTGATGGACGATGTCCGCGAGGTCGAATCGGTCGTCGCACAGCGCGTGGGTCAGGCCGGGCGATCGGCGATCGCGAAGTCCCAGGTATGGCGCCACGCTCGGCTTGCGCAGATCGGCGTCGATGATCAGCACGCGCGCGTCGGGAGCCTGCGCGAGGGCGCCCGCCAGGTTCAGCGTGGTCACGGTTTTCCCGTCGCCCGGGCTCGGGCTGGTGACCCCCAAGACGCGCAGACCCGATTCCTTGCGGAACGTCTCGATGCTGTAGCGGAGGGCGCGGTACTGGTCGGCGGCGATCGACGTCGGTTCGAGCAGGCTGACGAGCTGTTCGGCCACGCCGGGCGGTATGGTGTCGCGCGCGGTGTTTGCGGCAACCGTGCGCGGGCGCATGTGCGGTGTTGAGGGTGAAACGGCGTTGATCATCCGTGCGAGCGCTCCATCATCCTGACGATCTGCTCGTTGCCGCGAGCCACGTAGCGCGAGCCGGCCACGATCGCCGTCAGCGCGACGGCCGCCGACAGCGTCGCCAGCGCCGCGATCCGCCGCCGCCGGCGTCGATCGGCCCGCGACTGGATGCGCGGGACGCTCGCCAGCGTCGGCACGCTGACGAACGCACGCAGGTCGTCGATCGCGTGAAATGCGGTATCGAGCTTCTCGGCGGCGACGATTGCGGCGATCGCGAGGCCGAAGGCCAGCACGAAGCCAAGCACGATCATGCGGATGCGGTTCGGCGCCACCGGCTGACGCGGCGGGATCGCGGCGTCGAGAATGCGGAATTGCTCCACCTTCTGGCCCTGCTCCAGGTTCTCGGCGAGCTGCGCTTCCTCGTACCGCTTCAGCAGCGTGTCGTAGCGCTCCTTGGTCGTCTCGTAGTCGCGCGAGAGCTGCTGGAACTCCTGCTGCCGCTTCGGGACGTTCTCGACGCGCTGCTCGTAGCCGGCGATCGTCTGGCGCAGCATGCGCTCCTCGTCCTTGAGGGACTGCAGCTCGGTTCTGATGTCGGCAAGGGCGTCTGAAATCTGGCCCGCCGAGTCGACACCCTCGGGTGAGACCGGTTGGGCGTCCGCGGGACGCCGTGCGATCCGCTGCTCGAGCGACGCCACCTCTTCGCGCAGGCGCGCGACGTCCGGGTATTCGTCGGTGAAGCGGCGGCGCAAGTCGTCGAGGTCTCGTCGCAACTTCACGAGCCGCTCTTCGTCCGCCGACGGAGCTTTCGGCGTCGGCGCCGGCGCATTTTCGACGCGCTGGCGTTCGAGCCGCTCGCGGCGGTCGAGCAGCCGGATCTGATTCTCTCCGTTCAGGCGCAGCTGCGTGTTGAGGCGCTCGAGGCTCGCGAGATTGGTCTCGACCTGCTGCGGCAGCTCGCCCATGTGGCTGAGACGGAAGTCGCTGGTGCGGCGCTCGTAGACGTCGAGCTCGCGGCGCACGTCGGCGAGCTGCGCTTTGAGGAATTCGGCAGTGCCGGCCGCCTGTCCTTCGCGGATCTTCGTGTTCTGCTGGACGTACATCCGCGCGAGCTCGTTGGCGACGCGCGCCACCGTCTCCGGATCGCGTCCTCCGTAGCCGATCGTGAAGGAGATCGTGGAGGCCCGGCCGCTCATCTGCGACTCGACCCCCTTGATGTCGAGGTCGATTTCGGTGCGTATGCGGGCGACCAGCGCTTCGATCGGCACCCGGTCACGCTGATCCGGATACAGATTGAGATTGCGAATCAGCTCGGTCAGCCGCGTCCGGCTCATGACGTCCTCGCGGATCATCTGCAGACGCGTTTCGAGCTCGGCGGTCACCGACGGGCGCACGAAGGCCTCCGACACCTGACGGTGTTCGACGAGTACGGTCGCCGAAGCGCGATAGAGGTTGGGCAGCGACACCGCCATGGTGGCGGCTGCGGCGAACGTCGCGGCGAAGATGGCCAGCGCGATCCATTTGCGCCGGCGCCACGCGTCGACGGCGAAATCGAGATCGAAATTGTGAGCAGTCAACGTCACGATGAGGAAAGCACTCGTGGGGCGGCCGTTCTTGACCGACGTCGCTTCGGCGGAGGCGGTTCAGGGCCGCGAAGAATTGGAATCACGGAACCACGATGATGTCGCCAGGCTGGACGCAGAAGTTCTCCTGGCCCGCCGCGCGCGGTCCGGCCTTCGACGTGATCTTCTCGAAATCGTACGGAACCTCTCGAACGGCGTCGCCGTCGCGGCGGAGGATCGTGATCCGGGCGCGGGACGCGTACTGGCTCAGCCCGCCGGCCATCGCGAGGACGTCGAGCACGGTCGTCCGGCTTCGCAGCTCGTAGCGTCCGGGCTTCTGCACCTCGCCGATCACGCTCACCTTGAAGCTGTGCACCTCGCGGACGATGACCGAGACCATCGGCGACGGCATGTATTTCTCGAGCGCCGCCACGAGCACGCCGCGCAGCTGCATCGGCGAGAGGCCGGCTGCGCGCACGTCGTTCAGGAGCGGCAGCGAGATCATCCCGTCCGGCCGAACCGGCACGGTCCGGCTCACCTCGGTGTTGCTCCACACGGCGATATCGAGCACGTCTTCGGGACCGATGACGTACTGGCTATCGGCCTCGATCGGCGCCGCCGCCTGCGCGGCAGCCCGCACCGCGGCAACCAACATCGCAAGCGTGAGCACGGTCACGAGATGCAGGCGTCGATTGGTCATTGCTCGTTGGTCGTTCCTGGTTCGTCGTTGGTCGTTGACGACGGCTTGCGTGCAGGCGTCGTGTCGCGGACGACGAGCCTGAGCGACGCGACGTTCCGCGCGATGGTGTCGATGGCGCGGCCGGTATACACGTTTCCGTGTTGGAAGTTCGCGTCGTACGCCGCTTCGAGAGACAAGCGGCTCGCAACCGGCCGGGCGCACGAGAGCGACAGGCGATACACGGTGGACGACAGATCGGCCTGCCTGGTGTACAAGACGCCGGGTCCTGCATGGAGCGTCAGCCGCTGATGCGGATCGCTGCTGAACGTGGCGGTCACGCTGTGCGTGTCCGCGATTCCCGCCAGCCCAATCAGCGTCGTCTGTGTGTGCTGGTACGACAGCGACGCGTCGCCGGCCCGCACGTGGCGGCGCACGGACGCTGCGATTTCCGGCGAAAAAACGCCGTCGGTCACGCGCGGACCGGCGCGAAGACTCAGACTCGTCAGCCGATCGATTCCGTGCGTCCACTCGACCGTGAGTGTCTGCGACGTCCGCGCCGCCGCGCGGTCGAACATGCCGAACAGGTAGCGCTGGTAGACGTGCTCGACCTTGAGGTCGCTGCGATTGGACAGCCGATGGCCGAGCGTCGAGGTCGCGCTCTGCGAGAGGAGGCTCACGCCGCCGGCTAGACGATCGCTCGTCATTGTGTATGCGGCGCTTGCCTCGGTGTTCGGATCGATCGCGTAGGTCGCTGAGGGTTGCAGCGTGAATCGCTGCGCGCGCACACGTCCCGGCGTGAGCCCTGTCGCCTCGTTGAGATCGGCGGGAGTCTGGCTCTCGAAGAAACCTGCCGTGCCGCCGAACGACATCCGTCGAGACGACTGAAACTTCGCGTCGACGCCGCCGTCCTGCCGCCCGTGCACGGTCGAGAGCTCGCTGTGCGCGGCAAAGCGATCGGCATCGAGCACGTAGTGGCCGGCAACCGTCAGGCGTTGCGACATGTAGTGAGCGTCGATGCCGGGGGTGATGCGGGTGATCGTGTCCGCTTCACTCTGCGGCCGGTAGAAGACGTTGTCGTCGTAGACCTCAGTCATGCCAAACGAAGGAACCACTGAAACGCTCTGCGCGCGCGCGCCGATCGCACCGGTCAGGAGCAGGATCACGATGACGGCCGCGCGGATCACGCGTAGCCCCAGGCCGCCGCTGCTCTGGCGGCCGGCCCGCTGCGAAGGCGCTCGTACGGCGCCGACACCGGTTGCACGCGTGTGCAGTCGACCTCGACCGCCACACTGCGCTGGAGCAGCTCGACCGACACGACCAGCAGTCCTTTCTGCGGCTTGGTCGCGACGAGCAGCCCTTCGACGCCGCTCAGCGGACCGTCGGTGATCCGCACGCACTGTCCTTCGCGGAGGTACGGATGAGGGAACGCGGGGATTCCCGAAGCGGCGACGACTCGGACCGCGTCGATCTCGATGTCGGCTACGGCCGTCAACCGGTCCCAGCGCTCGCCGAGAATCCGGACGAGTCCGCGCGTCTTCACGATGTCGATGTAACTCGTCTTGTCGATCGCGTGTCGGATGAACACGTAGCCGGGAAACATCGGCGTCTCGATCGCCGACTGCGCGCCTTTGCGCCGCGACCACGTTGTCAGCGTCGGCAGGAAGGTTTCGAATCCGCGGGCGGTCAGCTGATCGTGGACGAGCCGCTCGCTGTGGCTATGCGTCCAGAGCACGAACCAACTGGCGTCGTCGTGCGGCAAGGCTTCGCCCCCTTTCCTTTCCGGCCCCGTTTGCACGGGGGGAAATAGATCGATGCCGGACACGTATCGAGGCGCCAGCCTCGACGACAGAAAGATAATTCGGCTAGAGGGGCGGCGAAATCACCCGGAGGTCACCACGCGGGCTGGCACCGTCGGAGGATTCTGAGGCGACCATCCTCATCGCGGTGTCGCGATGCTCGATCCGGAAGTGCTCGACGGCTGCGCTGAAGACGACGGACGAGCCGGACGTCAGCGCGGAGACGACCCGCCCACGACCGACGAGGCAGCCCGCGGACTGGAGCGCGATGACGATGATGATCTGATCGCCTGACGCACAGCGCTCGCTCGTTTCGACGACGGCGCCGGTTGCGCTGACGCTGTGCGTGGTGCCACGGCGCCACTGCGCATCGTCGATGGGACGGTACCATGCCTCGAGCCGCAGGGCGAAACGTCGGGCTCGTCGAGTCGGATGCACGACAGTTCTCAGCGCAACGGGTATGCCACGACGCCTTGCACGAGAACGTGCGGGAAATGCGCGCGATCGACTGGTGAGCTTGGATCGAAACGGGAGGAAGTTTTTACAGCTTCCGTACGGATCCGTATGAAACCAGACAGATCGACGGACGCTTAATTGACGAGGCCGTTCCGTGTGGCGACGAGCGCGAGCTGCAGCCGATTGGCCGCCCCGACCTTTTCGAACATCCGCGTCAAGTGGTGCTTGATGGTTTCCTCGCTCACGGCGAACCGCTGCGCGATCTCCTTGTTGCCGCATCCTTCGACGACGAGCGACAGCACCTCGCGCTCGCGCGGAGTGAGGCCGAACGGCGGTCTCGACGCCGGCTGCGAGGCGAGCGTTCGGACCAGATCGATCAGCTCGGTGACGAGCGGCTGGGCCACCCAGGACTGGCCTGCGACGACGCGCATCATCGCCTCGAAGAGCACCTCGGTCGCCGAATCCTTGGGCACGATACCGTGAGCGCCGAGCTGGATCGCGGTGAGGAGCTGCGGGCGCTCGACGAGCGCCGAGAGCATGATCGTTTTCGGCGGTTCGGGACCGCGCCGGAGCTCGCGCAGCGCGTCGAGGCCTGACAGGCGCGGCATCGAGATGTCGAGCAGCAGGAGATCCGGTCGCGCCGACTGCACTGCCTCGACGGTTTCCTCGCCCGAGCCCGCCTCGCCGACGACGTCGAAGCCGTTGCCGATGTCGACGGCGTACACTTCGCGCACCACCGACGGCGGGATGGCGAGCAGATGACGCAGGCTCGTTCTGAACATGCACTCGTCGTCGGCGATCACCACGCGCGTCGGCTTCGTCGAGCGCGCGGCGGTTGTCGGCAGGTCAACAGTGGATCGTTTGATGTCGTTCATCTCATTCCAGAGCTATCGGCGTTGGCGCGTGCGAAAGCAAAGTCAGCGCCGACATGAAGCGATGTCTTCTAAGTGCATCGTGACGAAGCAGTTCGATGCTTGAGCGCTGGCCGTGCCGCGCATGGGCTGGCGAACGGCGTTCAGACACACGGCCAGTGGCGGTGCACCAATTCGTGACAACAAGAAGCTCAGACGTACTCGAACAGCCGGTGGTGTGTGGCGAAGAGCGCGAGCTCGACGCGGCTCGACGTGCCGACCTTGTCGTAGATGTGGAGCAGGTGCCGCTTTACGGTATTCTCGCTGATCGACAACCGCGCGGCGATCGCCCTGTTGGTGTCGCCGTCGACGACCGCGCGGACGATGTCGATCTCGCGCCGTGTCAGCCCGAACTGGTGCTCGCGCCGGCGCGCGTCTTCGAACCGGCGCGCGCAGGCGGCGAGATCGGCGACGGCGCCTTCGTGGCCGACCCAGTACTGCCCAGCCACGACCGAATCGATGCTCTGCAGCAGCACGGCTGCGGTCGCGTCCTGTGAGATGACGCCGCACGCGCCGCGCTCCAGCGCGTCGGCGACGTCAGGCGCGTCGATCGACGTGACCATCAGAATGGTTCGCACCGCCACGCCAGCATCGGCGAACTGGCGCAGCGTCTCACGCCAGCCAGAGCCCGGCGCGCGCGCGCCCAGCAGCAGGACGTCGGGCTGCCGCTCGCGAACGAGCGTCAGCACTGCGGTTCCGAGCGCGCTCTCACCCACGATCCGCAGCCGCCCACTCGTTTCGAGCAGCCGCCGTAGTCCGGCGCGGAAGATTGGAAAGTCGTCTGCAATGACGAGGTGAATGTACGGGGCGGGCCGAGGCGCGTCCTCGTCAGTAGGGATAAAGCCGATGTCGCGCGTCAATGCACCCGCCATTTGGAAGAAGATGTGATGACGGTCTTCAGCGTCGCCTCGAGCTCCTGCAGCGTGTACGGCTTGGTGATCGCCGCAGCGAATCCGTGGTCGCGGTAGGCGGTGACGGCCGCGTCCTGCGCGTACCCGGTGACCAGGATCCCTCTGGCGGCGGGGTAGAGCGTGGTCAGCCGATCCATCGCCTCGCGAGCACCGAGATCGCCTGGCACCACCAGATCGAGCATGACCGCGTCGAAAGGATGCCCCGCGCCGAGCGCGTGCTCGAAGCGCGCGATCGCGGCGCTGCCCGTCTCGACGACCTCTGCCGAATAGCCGAGGAAATCGAGCATGTTGGCGGCGAGCGCACGGGCCGACGCTTCGTCGTCCATGACGAGGACGCACGGGCGGTCGTGGCCGCTCGACACGATCACCGGCGGCGCGGCGCGCCTCGCCTCCGCCCTGACCGCCGGGAAATGAATCGTCATCGTCGTGCCGCGGCCCGGCTCCGACTCGACGCTCACGAATCCGCCGTGGTTCTTCACGATCGAGTGCGCGGTCGCGAGGCCGAGTCCGCTGCCGCGCTGCTTGGTGCCGAAATACGGATCGAAGATGCGCGACAGGTGCTCTCGTGGAATGCCGATCCCAGCGTCGACGACCGACACGCGGACATACGGACCGGGCTCGAGGCGAAGCGCGTGCTGCGAGCGCTCGGTGAGCTCGAACACGTTTTCCGCGCGCATCGTGATCACGCCGCCGTGCGGCATCGCCTGCTGCGCGTTGATCAGCACGTTCATGAATACCTGCACCAGCTGACAGTCATCGGCCTCGATGGTCCAGAGGTCGGCCGCCATGTCGAACGAGCAGGCGACGTTCGAGCCGCGGAGCGCGAGCGACGCCGACTCCTCGAGCACGCGCGCGAGCGCGATCGGCTTCTTGTGCGGCACCGCGCCTCTGGCAAACGTCTGCAGCTGCCACGTGATCTGGCGGGCGCGCACGCATGCCTGCTCGGCACTGGCGAGGGCGTCGGCGTTCACGCTGCCGGCCACCGTTGTCGTTGTCGCGCGCACCATGGAGATGTTGCCCATGATCGCCATCAGAACATTATTGAAGTCGTGCGCGATGCCGCCGGCCAGCAGCCCGAGCGAGGCGAGGCGATCGGCCCGGGCGCGCTCTTCCTGCGCGCGCAGTGCGGCGGAAATATCGCGGAACGCCAGCACCAGGCCGATCGTCTGGCCGGTGCCGTCGCGCAGCGGCTTGGCGCACTCCTCGATCGGGCGCTCTGACAGATCTCGAGCGATGAGCACGGCCGAGCGCCGCGACGCCGGCGGCCCGGACGACTCCGTCACGAGGCGCGTGCCGGTATCCGAGCGCTTCCGGGTTTCCAGATCGGCGTCCTGAAAGACCGATGCAAGCGGCCGGCCGATCGCGTCGTCGCGCGGCCAGCCGGTCATCGTTTCGGCCGCGGCGTTCATGAGAAGAATCGTGCCGTCGAGATCGGTCGCAATCACGCCGTCGCCGATACTGCTCAGCACCACCATCAGCCGTGCTTTTTCCTGGGCCAGCGCCTGCTCCGATTCGCGCGCCTGACGCAGCGCCCTGACCGCTTCGTCGTGCAGCCGCGTTGTCTCTTCGACATGGCGGCGCTGTTCGTCCAGGCGTGCGACGACGATCGAATAGGTGCGGTACACCACGTAGACGGGCATCGCCAGCAGGAACGGCGTCCAGATCTGTCCGCGGGTCGTGAGGACCGCCGCGCACGCGCCGGCGCTGCCGGCCATCATGAAGCTGGCGCCGCTCCACAGAAAATCGTCGATCCAGATCTGCACAATGTTCCGGCGGGACGACAGGCCGATTGCGCTCGCGACGAGACCGGTGTTCACGATGAAATACGTCGCAATCGCGCCGACGAGCGGCTTCGGCAGCGATGCGAAATCAGCCGGCGCGATCTCTCCGCCAAGCGCGGCGTACGTCACGCTGGTCGCCGCCATCGTGATCGCCTCGGCGCCGAGGCTGAACGCGGTTCGATACAGCGGATAGGGCCGCTTGACGCTGATCGTGCACTGCGCGTACGCACCGGCGAGCGCGACCAGCAACGCCGCGCGCGGGCCGACCAGCAGGAGCGCGGCGAGGTCAGCGGCGTACGACACCGACAGCGTCGATCCGCTGGAGAGGGGAAGCGGCAGATTCACTTTCCAGACCGACAGAAGACAGGAGATGGCGACCAGCGTGACGAACGTGTCGGCTGGCGGCCGCTCGCGCGGCCAGAGGACGACGATCGTGCACGCGCCGGCGACGACGACGGCTATCACGTACAGTTGAGCTGCTGACGGAAGTTCCTTCCAACCCAGGCGGTCTGGCCGCGCACTCGTCGTCACCATTCGGCTGCTTCCTCTCGCTTCGACAGCGATCCGATCAGCGCGCGAGCAATCGACATACCTTGACTGAGCTTGAGCGCTCAATCAGCGGAAAGCCCCGCAAACTTCACACGTTGAGCGTCGGGAGCGTTCTGTGAGGTGTCGTGTTAGCCCGACAAAAATGCGAAGCCCGTTGCCGTTCATGACACTTCATACGACAGTCGCAGACAGGAAGGGCCCACTAGTGCCGTGACCCGCTCCGGCTATGGCCGCTGGTCACGTCCGGGTGATTTCGGACGCGTCGCCGTGCGGCTTAAATCATCTGCACATGCGTTGGCGTACGCGACGGTTCTGAGCGAATCGCCGCGATCGCCCAAGGAGCAACGATGAGTGCAGCAGCAGTGGCCGTCGCGGCAAATGAATCGAAGACCGCTCCAATCCAGGCATACATCGATCGTGAGATCGACGATCTGCTCGCCTGGCTGCCCGAGCCATCTCGGCTGTCGGCCGACGAGCGGCGCGGCGTCCTCGCGCGGTACTCCGCGGTGCTCGAGGGCAACTTCATCTACTGGATGACCGGCGCTTACATCTCGGCCGGGTCCGACGAGGCGCGCGCCAAGATCATGGACAACCTTCGGGAAGAAGTCCGTGACTGTCATCCGGGGATGCTGCGGCGCTTCACCATCGCCGCAAACGCCATCCCGACTGGCGACGACGCGCAGAACGTGTATCGCAACCTGATGAACGTCCGCCTCTTCATTGGCCGCCTGTCACCGGTGCCGATCGTCGTCACGATGGCGTTCTTCGAAGGGTTCATCCAGCGGTTCATGCCGTATCTCGCCGACCTCGCGCGCCTCCAGGGCTCCGACGAGATGGAGTACACGGACGTCCACGGCGTCTGCGACATCACGCACACACTGGAGCTCTTCCAGGCGCTCGAGGCCGAGATGGCGCTCGCCCCGCCGCTGTCCGAGGAAGAGATGTTCGAAGGCGTGAGGCTCCTTCGCGCGCTGATTCAGAACATCGTCGTGGCGAACTAGTCGAGGCGGACATGTCAGTGCGCGAAGCGGTGATATCGGAGATCGAAAGGGTCGCTGAGGAAAACGTCAAGAGTCTGCCTCCGCTGACCGACGACCTCGTCCTGCTCGATTCGGGGCTCGATTCCCTCGCCATCGCAATCCTCGTGTCGCGGCTGGAAGAGAGCCTGGGTGTCGATCCGTTCTCGGAATTCGACGACATGCCCTATCCGGTGACGCTGGGGGACTTCATCAGGTTGTATGAACACGCCTCCGCACATCACGACGTCGCTGCGCGGGTGGCTCGATAACGCATCGCGAGAGCGGCCGCGATGGCTGTGCGACGCCACGACGCGCGTCTGTCTCGGCGATCTCGAGACCGGCACGAGCCTCGGCGGCCGCGCGGCCGCGCTCGCGGGGCGCTCGGTGCTCGTCGCCACTCGAAGTCAACGTGCGACGGCGCTGGCGCTCATCGAGCTGGACGGCATCGCCTCGCGATTGATCGTCTGCACCCCCGATCTGGCGCGGGAACATCTTCAGACCATCGCCGAGAAGGCCGCCGTGAACGCGGCCGTCGTCGACTATCGGGACTATCGGGACTATCGGGACTATCGGGACCGTACTGCCGGCGACGATGGGCTGACGATCCCGGTTCGGGTTCCGTGCGACGGCACCATCATCCCGACGCGCAGTGCCGCGCCAGCGGCGCGCCGTGCGACAGAGTGGGTGCTCCTGACGTCGGGTACGACCGGCGCACCCAAGATGGTGGTCCACAACGTCGCCAGCCTGACCGCGCCGATCGGCGACGCCGCTCTCGGCCAGCGCGAGGGATTCGTTTGGGGAACCTTCTACGACATCCGCCGCTACGGCGGGCTGCAGATTTTTTTCCGCGCGCTTCTCGGTCGCGGATCGCTGTTGCTGTCGAGCGCTGAGGAGCCGCTCGCGGAGTACCTCGAGCGGCTCGGCGCACACGGCGCGACGCACATTTCAGGGACGCCATCACACTGGCGGCGAGTCCTGATGAGCGCGAACGCGCGTGCGATTGCGCCGCGCTACATCCGCCTGTCGGGGGAGATCGCCGACCAGGCCGTCCTCAATGCGCTTCACGCCTTCTATCCGCAGGCCAGCATCGGCCACGCGTTCGCGTCGACCGAAGCCGGTGTCGGATTCGAAGTGAACGACGGCCGCGAGGGCTTTCCAGCGAGCGTCATCGGCACGAACGCCGACGTCGAGGTCAGGATCGACGATGGCTCGCTGCGACTCCGCTCCGCGCGGAACGCGAACCGTTATCTCGGCGAGGCCCAGGAACGCCTCGGCAGCGACGACGGCTTCATCGATACCGGTGACATCGTCGAACGCCGCGGCGATCGGTACTACTTCCTCGGCCGGCGAAGCGGCGTGATCAACGTCGGCGGCTTGAAAGTGTATCCGGAGGAAGTCGAAGCGGCCATCAATCGGCATCCGGCGGTGCGGATGTCGAGGGTTCGGCCGAGGCGGAGTCCGATTACGGGCGCGCTCGTCGCCGCCGACGTCGTCCTGAACCGAACGGCCGAGCCGATCTTCACGAGCGAGATTTTGCAAATCTGCCGCGACACCCTGCCTCCGCACAAAATTCCGGCAACCATCCGCTTCGTGCCGGCGCTCGAGATCGCCGCCGCCGGCAAGCTGGCCCGCCATGCGTAAGGTCCTCGTGACGGGTGGCAGCCGCGGTCTGGGCCTCGCCATCGTGCGGCGGCTCGTTTGCGACGGGTATGCCGCCATCTCCGTGGCGCGGCGCATGAGCGACGAGCTCGCGGCGGCGATCGACCATGCGGAGCGGACGCGTCCAGGGTCGCTGCAGTTCGTCCCGTTCGATCTCGGCGACGTCGACGAGATTCCGGCGTTCGTCAGGACGCTGCGTAAGAATGCCGGGCCGATCTATGGGCTCGTCAACAATGCGGCGCTCGGCCTCGACGGCGCGCTGGCGCTGACGCCGAACGCGCAGATCGTCAGGCTGGTTCAGGTCAACACGCTCTCGCCGATCATCCTGACCAAGTACGTCGTCCGCCACATGATGGCCGACGGCGGCGGACGCGTCGTCAACGTCGCGTCGATCGTCGGCTTCACCGGTTACAGCGGCCTGTCGGCGTACAGCGCGACCAAGGCGTCGCTGATCGGCTTCACGCGATCGCTGGCGCGCGAAGTCGGCCGATGCGGCGTCACCGTCAACGCCGTCGCGCCGGGCTTCCTCGACACCGACATGACCGGCGGCATGGACGCGGAGCGCCGTGAACAGGTCACGCGCCGCAGCGCTCTGCGTCGTCTCACCAGCGTCGATGAAGTCGCGGAGGCGGTGGAGTTCCTTCTCGGAGCGAAGGCCGGGAGCATCACGGGCACGGTGGTGACGGTCGATGCGGGAGCGACGGCGTGACCGCGGTCGCCGCGCCCAGGCCGTCGGCGGCGAAAGCGTGGCTGCGCGCGCTCGCGCTGACGTCGCCGATTGTCGACCGGCCGAATCGAATTCTGCCGACGGTCATCGAGGAGCTCGGCGAGACGCGCGGCGACGCGCCCGCGCTCCTGTCGGACGGCGAGTGTCTCACGTATCGTGGCCTGGCGGACCGGGCCGGCCGCTACGCTCGATGGGCGCACGAGCAGCAGCTCCGTCAAGGAGATG
The DNA here is from genome assembly GCA_036848175.1 of Vicinamibacterales bacterium. Lineage (GTDB taxonomy): Bacteria > Acidobacteriota > Vicinamibacteria > Vicinamibacterales > CAVVIG01 > QHWF01. The sequence continues at coordinate 32,524 of DAIUKO010000022.1, forward strand.
TCGTCGCGCTGCTGATGCCGAACTGCCCCGAGTACCCGGCGGCCTGGCTCGGCATCAGCGGCGTCGGCGGCGTGGTCGCGCTCGTCAACACCCACCTCCGCGGGCCGTCGCTCGCGCACTGCGTGGACACAGCGGCGCCGCGGCACGTGATCGTCGCCGACGAGTTGGCGGATCGGCTGGACGCGGTGCGCGCGAGCCTCGCCGGCGCGCCGACGATCTGGCGCGCCGGCGACATCGCCCGCTACCCGGCCGACCGGCTCGAGCCGAGTGATCGACGGTCGGTGACGATCGACGATTGCGCGCTCTACATCTACACGTCGGGTACGACGGGCTTGCCGAAGGCTGCGAGAGTCAGCCACGCGCGGCTGATGCAGTGGAGCCACTGGTTCGCCGGGTTGATGGACGTGCGCGCCGACGACCGCATCTACAACTGCCTGCCGATGTACCACAGCGTCGGCGGCGTGCTCGCCACCGGCGCGGTCCTGGTCGGCGGCGGGTCCGTCGTCATCCGCGAGCGATTCTCGGCGAGCCAGTTCTGGCGCGACATCGTGCGTTGGAACTGCACGCTGTTCCAGTACATCGGCGAGCTGTGCCGCTACCTCTTGCACGCCCCACCGGATCCGGAGGAGACCGCGCACCGGATCAGGATGTGCTGCGGCAACGGTTTGCGGGCCGACGTGTGGAATGCGTTCAAGGAGCGGTTCCGCATTCCGCAGGTCCTCGAGTTCTATGCGTCGACGGAAGGCAATGTGTCGCTGGTGAACGTGGAAGGCGTCGCCGGCGCCGTCGGCCGCGTTCCACCGTTCCTTGCCCACCGCTATCCCGCGGCGCTCGTGAAGTACGACGCGGAGAGCGGCGCGCCGCTTCGCGATGGGCACGGCTTCTGCGTCCCGTGTGCGACGAACGAGACCGGCGAAGCGATCGGGCCGCTGCTGGAGGAGCGCTCGAACGTCGGCAGGTGGTTCGAAGGCTACACGGACGGCGCGGCGTCGGAACAGAAAGTCGTCCGCAACGTCTTCGCGCGCGGAGACGCGTGGTTCCGAACCGGCGATCTGATGCGCCGCGACGCGCGCGGCTACTTCTACTTCGTCGATCGGGTCGGCGACACATTTCGCTGGAAGGGCGAGAACGTCGCCACCGCGGAAGTGTCCGACGCAATCTGCGCATTCCCGGGCGTGCAGGCCGCGGCGGTCTACGGCGTCAGCGTGCCCGGCGCCGACGGCCGCGCCGGCATGGCGACGATCGTGGCCGACTCGCCGTTCGATCTTGCCGCGTTCCGCGCGCACCTCGTCGATCGCCTGCCGGACTATGCGCGCCCCATGTTTCTGCGCGTCCGCAACGATCTCGAGATCACCGAGACGTTCAAGTTCGTGAAGAGCGCCCTCGTCCGCGAAGGCTACGACGCGACGACGATTACCGACCCGCTGTACTTCGACGATCGTGAACAGCACGCGTTCGTTCGCATCGACGGATCGCTGTACGAACGCATCCGCGAGGGCCGACTACAGGAGAGGCATCCATGAGGTTGACAGGTGCGGCAAAGATCTTCATCGGCGGTGTGTGCGTCATCTGGCTCGGCTTGACCGATCGGCAGGCCGCGCAGTCGGCGCTCACCATCACGCCTGCCAATCCGACGGTGTCGATCGGCCGCACGCAGAAGTTCACGACCAACCAATCGCTCGACGCGTCGTCCGTGTCCGCCGGAGGAGAGTACACGTGCATCGGCCGTCCAGATGGAACGGCGCGGTGCACGGGCCGGAATCAGTTCGGGCAACTCGGCGACGGCGATATGACGAACGTCTCGGCGCCGGTTCCAGTCAGCGGCCTGACGAATGTTGCGCGTGTGATCGCCGGCGACGAGTTCTCGTGCGCGCTGCTCACCGACGGCACGGCGAAGTGCTGGGGTCTCGGCGAGAAAGGTCAGCGCGGCGATGGCACCACCGACCAGATGGCCCTTGCGCCTGTCTCGGTCGCCGGGCTGACGAATGCGGTGGCGTTTGGCGCCGGCTACGACCACGCGTGCGCGCTCATTGGCGACGGCACGATGCGGTGCTGGGGCGGCAATAGTTCCGGTCAACTCGGCCACGCGACGCCGTCCGGCATGTCTACCGTGCCCGTCGCCGTCGACAACGTGATCGACGCCACGAGCATTGCGGTGGGCGCCTTCCACACCTGTGCGGTCGGCGCCGACCGCACCGTGCGGTGCTGGGGCCGGAACATCAACGGTCAACTCGGCGACGGCACGTTGATGGACTCTCCGACGCCGGTGACGGTTGTCGGACTCACCAACGTGTCAGCCGTCGCCGCCGGCGGCTCTCATACCTGTGCGCTGCGCGTCGACGGCTCGGTGGGCTGCTGGGGCAGCAACGATTTTGGACAACTCGGCGACGGCACGGGCGCCTCTTCTCGAACAATCGTGGTCGTTCCGGGACTCTCCAATGCGATTGCCGTCAGCGCGGGCTGGGCGCACACGTGCGCGCTCCTGCAGGACCAGACGGTTCGGTGCTGGGGATGGAACGTGTCCGGACAAGTCGGCAACGGCACGACGGCGAACGCGTTGACGCCGGTCGCTGTGGTGGGGCTTGCGGGAGCGTCGGCGGTGACGGCCGGATGGTGGCAGCACAGTTGTGCGCGGCTCACCGACGGCAACGTGCGGTGCTGGGGCCAGAACCAGTGGGGCCAGCTCGGAAACGGAACGACGGCCAGCTCCGCGACTCCGGTTTCGATGCCGACGACCGACATTACGTGGGCGAGCAGCAATCCGTCGGTGGCGACGATCGACTCGACCGGACTTGCGACCGCGATCGCTTCGGGGAACACGACGATCACGGCGACTAATCCAGCCGGGGCCACGGCGAGCACGACGCTCACGGTGCCATTCCAGGTGACGCTGTCTCTGGTTCGGGCCGGCGCGGGAGCGGGCAGCGTCGCGTCGACGTCGAGCGGCATCGACTGCGGAACCGACTGCTCCGAGGCGTATGACACGGGCACGACTGTGACGCTGACAGGGACGCCCGCCGCCAACTCCACGCTCGTGGGCTGGAGCGGATGCGACGCGGTTTCAGGAACGACCTGTACCGTGACCATGAACGCGTCGAAGGTGGTCACCGCGATCTTCGATCTGAAGCGGTTCATGCTCACCGTCACCAGGAGCGGCATCGGTGCGCCGGCCGGCGATGTGAGCTCGAGCCCGTCCGGGATCAGCTGCGGCAGCGATTGCTCCGAGTTGTACACGATCGACACCGTCGTGACGCTGACGGCGAGTCCAGCCATGGTCTTCAGCGGATGGAGCGGATGCGACGCCGTATCGGGCGCGACATGCACGGTGAGGATGAGCGCCGCGAAATCGGTGAACGCGTCGTTCCTGGCACTTCCGTAGGGCCGTGGCGTTGCATCAGATCCGAAGTCTCGTCGAAGCGTGCCAGCGCGACATCGCGAGCGGCCCGATTGTGCCGCGCGTGACGCCGCAGGAGATCCGCACCTATCTCGCGTCGCATTACGACTTCACGACGCCCACGGCGCTCGAGGCGATCGTCGCCGACGTCGAGTGGATGATGCGCACCTGGCACGTGCAGGTCACGCACCCGCGCTACTTCGGCCTCTTCAATCCGAGCGTCACCACCGCGTCGGTCGTCGCCGACACGCTCGTGGCGACGCACAATCCACAACTCGCCACCTGGCGAACGTCTCCGGCCGCGAACGAAATCGAACGTCACACGCTGGCCTGGCTGGCGCGCAAGTTCGGGCTGCCGCCGGATGCGAGCGCGACCTTCACGACCGGCGGCGCCGAAGCGAACCTGTCGGCGGTGATCGTCGCGCTGACGCGCGCGTTTCCCGAGTACGGCCGCGACGGCCTTCGCAGCCTGCCCGCGCCGCCGGTGATCTACGTCACGCGCGAAGCGCACGATTCGTTCAACAAGATCGCGCACGTGACCGGCATCGGCCGCTCCGCGCTGCGAACGGTCGCGACCGACGGCAGTTTCAGGATGGACGTCGGCGATCTCGCCCGGCAGGTGGCCGAGGATCGCCAGCGCGGACTCGCGCCACTGATGGTGGTCGCAACGGCGGGCACGACCGCGGCGGGCGCGATCGATCCGCTGACGGAGATCGCGCAGGTCTGTTCATCAGAACGTGTGTGGCTTCACGTCGACGCGGCGTGGGGCGGTGCGGCGATTCTGTCACCGCGCCTCCGCGGTCACCTGGCCGGCATCGACGCCGCCGACTCCATCACGTGCGACGCCCACAAGTGGTTCTCCGTGTCGATGGGCTCGGGGATGTTCTTCTGCCGGCACGCCGACGCCGTCCGCGCCGCGTTCCGCGCGCAGACTTCGTACATGCCGCCGCAGACCGCAGGCGCCGTCGACGATCCGTACACGATGTCGATTCAGTGGTCGCGCCGGTTCATCGGCCTGAAGCTGTTCGTGACGCTCGCCGAGCGCGGCGAGGTCGGCTACGTCGAGATGATCGAGCATCAGGCTCGCATGGGTGACCTCCTGCGCGAGTCGCTCGAGCGCACGGGATGGCGCATCGTGAACGACACGCCATTGCCGCTCGTGTGCTTCACGCGGGACGGCCTGGTGCCCGCCGCGTTTCTCGAGTCGCTGCACGCGCGCCAGATCGCCTGGATGTCCGAAGTCCGTCTCGCCGGCCACGGACCGGTGCTGCGGGCGTGCATCACGAGCTTTCGGACGAGCCGCGCCGACATCGAATGGGTGATCAGCGAGATGAGTCGGGTCGCGTTGAGAAATTGCGAGGTGACGTCGTGAGACAGGAAACGATCGCCGTGCACGGCGGGTACGAAGTCGATCCGGCGACCAAAGCGGTGGCAGTGCCGATCTACCAGACGGTCGCGTACGCGTTCGACAGCGCCGATCACGGCGCGGCGCTCTTCAATCTCGAGGCCGAGGGTTACCGCTACACCCGAATCTCCAACCCGACGACGGCGGTGCTGGAGAAGCGCGTCGCGGCACTCGAAGGCGGAGTCGACGCGTTGTGTGTGAGCTCCGGGCAGGCGGCCGTCCACTACGCCGTGCTCAACGTGACGGCGATGGGTTCGAACATCGTCTCGGTCCCGCAGCTCTACGGCACTACTCATACGCTGTTCGCGCACATCCTGCCGGGTCAGGGCATCACCGTCCGGTTTGCCGCCTCGGATCGCGCCGATGCGATCGAGAAGCTGATCGACGCCGGCACGCGGGCGGTCTACTGCGAGAGCGTCGGCAACCCCGCGGGCAACGTCTGCGACATCGAGGCGCTGGCGCGCGTCGCTCACAAACACGGCGTACCGCTCATCGTCGACAACACCGTGGCGACGCCGATTCTGCTGCGCCCGATCGAGCACGGCGCCGACATCGTCGTGCACTCGCTGACCAAGTTCATGGGCGGACACGGCACCACGCTCGGCGGCGCGATCGTCGACAGCGGCAGGTTCCCATGGAAGAAGCATCAGGACCGCTTCCCGATGTTCAGCCAGCCGGATCCGTCGTACCACGACCTGGTCTATACGGATCACTTCAAGGAGGCGGCGTACATCGGCCGCTGCCGCAGCGTCTACCAGCGCACGACCGGGGCGGTGTTGTCGCCGTTCAACGCGTTTCTGCTGCTGCAGGGGATCGAGACCGTGGCGCTGCGCGTCGAGCGCCACGTGGAGAACGGCCGGCGCGTCGCGGAGTTCCTTCGCGACGATCCGCGCGTGGAGTGGGTGAACTACGCCGGGTTCGCCGACAACGCGTGCTACCCGCTCACGACCAAATACCTGGCCGGCCGCGGCTGTTCGCTGATGACGTTCGGTGTCACAGGCGGGTTCGAGGCCGGCAAGCGCTTCTACGACGCGCTGGCGCTGATCAAGCGGCTCGTCAATCTCGGCGACGCCAAGTCGCTGGCGTGCCACCCCGCATCGACGACGCACCGGCAGATGTCGGCCGCCGAGCAGCGCAAAGCGGGCGTGACGCCCGAGATGATCCGGCTCAGCGTCGGCATCGAGCATGTCGACGACATCATCGGCGATCTCGACCAGGCGCTCGATGCGATGGACGCGACAGCGAGACGGCGAGGAGCAGCGTGATGATCACCAGTATCGAGTCGGCTGCCGGCGCCGCGGCCGTCGAGCCCGCTCGACGTCGGCGGAAAGCACTCGCGCGCCGCGCTTGTTCGGATGTCTTCGACATCGGGCTCGTCAACAACATGCCCGACCCGGCGCTGGATGCGACCGAACGGCAGTTCCGCGCGCTGCTCGCGGCGGCGGCGGACGGCCGGCCCGTTCGTCTCACGCTTTACACGCTGCCGGAGGTTCCTCGTGCCGAGTTCGGACGCCAGCAGATCGCGAAGTATTCGACGCTCGACGATCTCTGGAACAGTCAGCACGACGGCCTCATCGTGACGGGTACCGAGCCGCACGCCGCGGACCTCAGAGACGAGCCGTATTGGGGCAGCCTCACCAGAGTGCTCGAGTGGGCGGAGCATCACACGCGCTCGACGATCCTGTCGTGTCTGGCGGCGCACGCCGGCATCCTGTACATCGACGGGATCGTCCGTCGTCCGCTCGGCGACAAGCGGTTCGGCGTCTACGAGTGTGTGCGCGTTTCGGATCATCCACTCACGGAATCGACGCCGCCTCAGCTCCGTATGCCGCATTCGCGCTGGAACGAGATTCAGGAAGACGCGCTGATGGCGTGCGGCTATCGGGTGCTGACGCGCTTCGAGGGCGACGGCCCCGGCAGCCCTGGAAGTGTTGACGCGTTCGTGAAGCAACGCAAAAGCCTGTTCGTCTTCTTTCAGGGCCATCCCGAATACGAGGCCGTGACGCTGCTGCTCGAGTATCGCAGGGACGTCGGCCGCTTCTTGAGAGGAGAGCGTGACACCTATCCGAACATGCCGCACGGCTACTTCGACGACGACACGATTCGGACGCTGACGATGCTGCGCGACCGAGCGGTGTCGGATCGCCGCGAGGAACTGCTCGCCGCGTTTCCGACGGCGCTCGCCGCCGGCCGGGTGACGAACAGCTGGCGCGCATCGGCGGAGAGCCTGTACCGCAATTGGCTCCAGTACATCGCGCAAAAAGCGCGACAGGCAGCTATGTAGGTGTTTTTCATTCCTTCGAACGGTCTTCACAGCCACAAGCGGGCCACGAAGGCACGTGGTTCGACAGGCTCACCATGAGCGCTCGCCCTGAGCTTG
>DAIUKO010000023.1:0-38722 GCA_036848175.1 Vicinamibacterales bacterium
AAAAATGGCGCGCCCGGCCAGAATTGAACTGGCGGCCCCCCGCTTAGGAGGCGGGTGCTCTATCCCCTGAGCTACGGGCGCGTTCGGAGAGCGAAGCGTCTAGTTTACTGTGACTTTCCCGCCGGATCCTTCGGCGTCGTACGCAACAGGCACGCCCGCTGTGAAGGGCGTGGCCGTGTTCCGCGATCAGCCGTAGTCAACGAGACTTATCAGACCGTTTTCAGTTTACGTGTCGCGCGAGTACGACACCGATCGGTGATGATGCGGGATGATTGGACGTGGAACGATCCGGAGACGACTCGGAAAGATCCGCGTCGGCTTGAAAGGTGGGTGCTCTATCCCCGAGCTACCGCGGGCGCACGGACCCGTCGTGTGACAGACGCTAGCGCAGGCGCGCGGCGTAGTCGGAGAACGCGATGACGGTGCTGCGGCGATCGCGGCCGCTGCGCCGCTCGATGCCGGTGGGGCTGCCGAAATCGACGACCCGCCGATCGTCGCGCCGGCGCTCGGGCCGCTCCTCGGTCCGCACGGTGATGGGTTGAGGTTCCGGCGACACGATCAGCGTCGAACCGAGGGCGCTGAAGAATCCGAGGACGAGCGTCCACAGGACGAAGCCGTCGATCGGCGTCACGCGCCGATCGCTGAACACGAGCATCACGATGAAGCCGAGCGCGGCGATGCCCTCCAGCAGGAAGGCCGACAGCGTTAGTCCGCGCGTACTCGCGGAAGAATCACCTCTGCTCATCCACCACCTCGTAGCCAGAACGTTAACGAGTCGAAACCAGCCGCAGCTCGCGCGACTTGTCCATCGGCATGGCCTGACAGGCTGACGCCGCACGCGCCGCCTGAATCGCCCCGCCCAGATGCGGCGCCACCATCTGCACCTGCCGCCGCTGATCGACGGTGAACGCGTCCTGCGCCTCCGCATACAGACTCAGAACCGCCACCAGCGTCGAGCCGGCGCTGATCGGAATGCTCATGCAGCTGCGCAGCGCCGGACTGACCCACTGCGCGCGCGCGCCGAGATCGAGCGCGGCATCGGAGTTCAGGATTGGCTGACGGCTCGCGGCGACCCATCCGGTCAGGCGCTCGCCCACTTCGACCGACGCGCCGCGCAGCGCGCCGCCGGCGGGTCCGAACGTCTCGGTCGCCGTCAGACAGTCGCTGCCGCTTTCCGGCAAGTACCACGCGCCGCTGACGCCGGGAACGACGTCGGCAATCAGCTTGGACGACAACGCCAGCACGTCGTCGAGGTTGCCTTCGCCCGACACGAGACGCGAGAGGCTGACGAACGCGAGCAGGTTGCCCGACCCCGGGGCGGTGTCGCCGGCTGAATCCTGAGGCGCCTCCACCTCGTTCCGCGATTGCGTGATGCGCTGCATCACTTCGCGGTGCTCCGTCGTCTCCGTGTGCTCGACCGGAATGTCGCGGTAGACGCGGATGAACGTGTCGACGACGTGCGGGTCGTACATCTTCCCGCTGCGTTCGCGCAGGATGTCGAGCGCGGCTTCATCGGTCATCCGCGCCCGATATGGACGGTCCGACGTCAGCGCGTCGAAGCAATCGACAACCGACAGGATGCGCGCGCCAATCGGAATCGCGTCGCCGGCGACGCCGCGTGGGTAGCCGCTGCCGTCCCAGTTCTCGTGATGGCAGCGGACGATCGGCTCGACCGGATACGGAAACTGCACGAGCGCGAGGATGTCGGCGCCGACGTCGACATGCCGCTTCATCTTCTCGAACTCGGCCTCGGTCAGCTTGCCGGGCTTGTTGAGGATGTGCTCCGGCACGGCGAGCTTGCCGGTATCGTGCAACAGCGCCGCGGCTTCGATCGCCTTGTGCGTCAATTCGTCCGTGATCCCGAGCGCGCGCGCGAGGCCGGTTGCGTACGCCTGCACGCGGCGGACGTGGCTGTGCGTGACGTCGTCTTTCGCGTCGATCGCCATCGCGAGCGTCTCGACGGTCGAGAGGTACAGCCGATCCATCGCCTTGACATGCTGCTGCGCGTCTTCCGCCCGGCCGAACGACGAGCGCAGCGTCAAGTGGAACACCGCCAGCAGCGGCAGGACGATGACCATCGCGGCCAGGCTCGCCTGCTGGATCAGCAGGATGAGGCAGAACGCGAGCGACGCCGCGGCGAAGTACCCGATCGACAGCCACTGGAAATGCCCGCGCCAGATCTGGATTGGCGACTGGCGCGTATCGAGCCCGACCGCAATCGCGATCAAGCCCGAGTTCAGCGCAAAGTGCACGACCGTGAACGTCAACAGCGGCACGACGAGCGACGCGACCGGCGGCATGGCCTGCACGAGCGGCGGTACGCGTGCGATGAGGAAGAACGTCTGCGTCGCCACCCACATGGAAATGGCGGGCGCGGCCGTGTTGAAGGCGATTTGTCGCGCGGGCTTGCGTCGGCGGCACGACGGAATGAACCCGCCCGCCGCGATCGCCAGCGCGGCCGGTCCGGGTCCGAAGAGCAGCGCCGCTGTGAAGAGGAACGTGTCGTCGATCGCGATGTTCGCCGACACCGACGCGAAGTTCAACCGGAACGAACCGGTCAGCATCGCCAGCGCGGCGAGCGCCAGCCAGCCAAGCGGATGCGGCGTCCGCGCCGCCGTGATGGCCGACATCACGAGCACCAGCGCACCGGCGGTGACGACGACCGTCAGGTACGCACGCAGTGCCCGCGAAGTCGCTGGAGCTCGTTCGCTCATCGCGCCGTTATTGCACCCTGGTGGAGGTCGTCGAGCCGCTCAGGTTTTGCCAGGCGGTCGTCTCGGCGCTCAGGCCGCTCGTGGTACCCCACAGGATCGTCGAGCCCGAGTCGTAGCCGATGCTGTCCGAGCCCCAGACGATCGAGTTGGCCCACGACTGCGGATCGCTCCACACGACATTGGTGCCCCAGAGGATCGTGCTGTCCCACGTGACGTCGGTCCCCCACAGGATGGTCGAGCTCCACGCGGTCTCGTTCACGCCGACGGTGGTGCCCCACAGGATCGTCGTGCCCCACAGAATCGTTTGATTCCACGCGAGCGTGTCGCTGCCAATCCTCGTCCAGGGCGAGGGCGTCGTCGTCAGCCACCAGTCGCCCGTCGGAGTGCCGGTGTCGACGGTGCGCGCCAGATCGATCGCGCCTTTCGGATTGAGCGAACCCGCACCTTTGCGCAGCGTGTTGTATTCGATGCCTGCGTCGTCGTGGATTCCGAGGGCTGTGTACTCGAGAATGCCCTTCACCGCGTTGGGTGTGAGCGACGGATGTTGCGGGTAGTAGTTGGCGGACCGATTGGCTTCGACGATCAGCGCGATCGAACCTGTCGTCACGGCGGTCGCCATGCTCGTCCCGCTGAGGAGCATGTAGTCGCCATCGTCGGCCTTCAACTGGGGATAGGTCTTGTACAGATATCCCTGCTTGGCGGCAGCCGCGACGATGTTGTGACCGGGACTGACGATATCGGGCTTGACGAACGCGTCGATCCACGTCGGACCTGCCGAACTGTAGTCCGGAATGCGATCGTCGTTGCGCGTCACCGTGTTCTGAGTGTTGGTGGCGCCAACCGTGATTGCTGACGGCGCGTTGCCGGGTGAGGTGATCCCGCCGTAACCCGGCAGGCCGGTCGTCGGATTCTTGCCGTAGTTGCCCGCGGCGGCGACGACGATGAGACCCGCTTTCGTCGCGCGCTCGACCGCCTGCACCAGCGGATCCGACGCGGCCGGCTCGAAGATTGGATGTCCGAGCGACAGGTTGATGATGTCGATTCCGAGCGCGGACTTGTTCGCGACGGCGAAATCGACGGCGCGGATGACGTCGCTCGTGTAGCCGGCGCCGGTCTTGTCCAGCACCTTGAGGACGACGAACTTCACCTTCGGCGCCAGACCGCGGTATGCGTTGTTGTACGAGAGGGCGCCCGAGCCTCCGATGATGCCGGCGACATGCGTGCCGTGCCCGTAATCGTCAAATGGCGACTTCGCGACCGCGCCGCCGTTGGTGAAGTCGTAGAACGCGGTGACCCGGTTCTGGAAGTCGCTCGACATCTCGAGGCCTGAATCGATCACGGCCACGCCGACGCCGCGACCGGTCCAGTTCGAGTTGTCCACGCCGAGCGTTTGTCGCAACGTCGCCGGGGCGACCACCGGTCCCGCCGTGTCCGCCCCGTTCGGGAGCAGGATGTTCGTGGCGAGATTCAGCACACCGCCGACGAGCCCGAGCACGCCGCCCAACAGCCCGTGCGGCCGGACGATGGCGTCGGACGAGACCGAGATGATCGCGTCGTTGTCGGCAAGCTGCGCCAGGTCTTCGCGATGAACCACCGCGGTGACGGCGTCGATCGAATCGTGCTCGGTGAGGATCTGGTCACCGTGCGACAAGAGACTTTGGCGGACTGCCGCGCGGCGGTCGGCACGGACGCGAACGATTACCCGTTGCGGTCCGGCGGCCGGATCGTCCGCGAGCTCCCGCAGCTTCGCATCGAGTCGCGCCGCACGATGCGGCGTGACGCGGCCGGCGGCGCTGAGAGGAGCGCCGGCGGTGGCGAGGATGGCGGTGACGATCGCGAACGCAAATGAGATCGGTCGGTGCACCCGTTTCATCAATGGTCCTTAGCGGGCGTCCGGCGACGTGGCCGTCGTGCCCCAGAGAATCGTCTCGTCATCGCCCGACGTGCCCCAGAGAATCGTCCCGTCGTCGTCGGACATCGACGTGCCCCAGAGAATCGTCTGACTGTCGGTGTGACCGCCCAGACTGCCGTACTGCAGCCACTTCGGGTGTATCGATGCGAGCGGATTCGTGAGGCCGAGCAGGTTGAGATCGCCGGTGCGCAGGATCGACGGATTGAGCCAGGCGAGCGGTGCCTCGAGCGCCGACAGCAACCGGATGCCGTGGCCGCCGTACAACCGATTGCTCATCGTCCCGCGATCCCAGTACGCTGCGCCGCTGGCTCTCGTCAGCAACCCGCCGACGAGCGTATCGACCAGCGAGCCGACCAGGCCCGACGCCGCGTTCTGCCGTGAGGCCCAGAAGTTCACGCTGCCGGCACCGGCGCCCATCAAGCCGGCGTCGGACATGAACGTGGCCCCGGTCTGCAGCGCGAGCTTCACCTGCGCGGGCGTCAGACCGGGCGATCCTTGCAGCAGCAGCGCGATCCCACCGCTGACCATCGGCGTCGCCTGACTGGTCCCGGTCAGATACATGTAGGCGTTGTCGCCGCTGCCCGCGGTGTGGATCGTCGGATACAGCGTCGGCAGCAGCGAGTTCTTCGCCTGCAGCGAAATGATCTTCACGCCCGGCGCCGCCACGTCGGGTTTGACCGCGAAGTCGTAGGCCGTCGGTCCGCGTGAGCTGAACGTCGCGACCGTATCATCCGATCGGCCGACGGTGCTCCACGTATTCAGCGCACCAACCGTGATCGCGTCCGGCGAATTGCCCGGCGACGCGATGCCGCCGAGAATCGTGTGGTTGTCGGGCGATTTGCCGTAGTTCCCTGCCGCGGCGACGACGACGATGCCGTTGGCCACCGCCTTGCCGACTTCCTGGCACAACGGATCGGTCGCGCACGACTCCATCACCGGATGGCCGAGCGACAGATTGATGACGCGGATGTTGTAATCCAGCTTGTGCGCGATGACCCACTCGATGCCGTCGATGACGTCGCTCACATAGCCACTGCCGTCGTTGCCGAGCACGCGCACGTTCACGAGCTTGACGCCGGGCGCGATGCCGCCGTTGTAGAGCGGCGTGATCGACGGTCCTCCGCTGCCGGCGACGATGCCCGCGACGTGCGTGCCGTGGCCGAAGCCGTCCGTCACGCTCGGGTCGCCCTGCACGAAGCTCACGTTGGCGACGACCTTGTTCGCGAGCGCCTGGTGAGGCGTGATCCCGGAGTCGACGATCGCGACGCCGATGTTCTTGCCGGTGACGCCTGGAATCGCGCCGATGCCGAGCAGTCCCGGCTTGCCGGCGCGCGTCTGGTCCGCGGCGGTCGACGCATTCGAGACCGACATCGCGGTGCGGACGACGTGGTCGCCCGACATCGCGGTGAGCGCCGAATCCTGCTGGAGCGCGTCCAACTCCGCGCTGTTCGCGAGCAGGACGGCGCCACCCTGCAAATGCCGGAGGATCTGCACGTGATGACGCGCGGCCAGCGCGTCGAGCTCAACTTCCGAGCCGCGGACGATCACGCGGACGCGCGCCTTTGTGTGCCGTGCGGCGTGCGCCAGCAGGTCGGCCGAGAGGTGCGCGCGGCGCGGTTCATCCGCCCCGCGGATCCCAAGGGCGGAGAGAGCAAAGACAGTGGCGACGACAGCTGTTCGAATGCGAAGTCTAGACATGCGTCCTGTAAGTCCGTTCGTCATGCGACAGAAAGGTATAGGGGGAGACACGGGAAGGCTTGTTGGCAAGAGCCGATCCAAAACGCTGAGGTTAACGGTGGGTCGGCTAACTCTCTGTGAAGCCGTCAGATACGTGGTATCGGCGAACCCGGGCGCGCGCCGATCCACAACGACTCAAATCGGGACAAATGGAACACGGTGCTCCGTCGGTTTCGAACGAAGGTGTTGAGAGGCAGGGACTTATCGGGAAGTGTTCAATTCAGAAGCATTGACTCAGGATCGATCACGCGATCAATGCCTGGAGCGCTTTTGCAACGCGGACGTACTCCTGATAGCGGTGCTGATACAGATCGAGTTTCTCGCGCTCGATCGCCTCGAGGCGCGCGCGCGCCAGCGGCGGCGCAGAGGCGAGCGACGCCGTGCCCAGCTCGTGCTCGAGCGCGGCCGCCTTCAACTTGTACTCGGCGTCGTGCGCACGTTCCCACTCCAGCCACGCTGTCGTCCACTCGGCGTGTGCGCGTTGCAGTTGTTCTTTGCTGAACGGGAAGGTCGCGTTCGCGGCGCGGTCGAGCGCGGCGAATGCGTCGGGATACATCTGCCGCGCCGTTGCCGCGAGCGGCTGCCAGACGAGCAGCGCGCGCGGATCGCTGGCACTCGCCGCGACGCCGGGGGCGAAGAGCCGCAGCAGGGCGAGGGTTCTCGTGCGCGCCGCTTCGTCGCGAGCCGACTTCAGCTCCGCGACGATCTGTTGCGCGGCCCAGTACACGACGGCGCCGACGAGCAGGACGGCGACGGCAATCAATACTTCAAGACGCTGTGCACGTGTTCGCCTTCGAGTTTGCCGCGACCGTTGAGCGCGACGAGCTCGATGAGAAACGCGAGGGCATGTACCTGTCCACCGAGCCGCTTGACGAGATTCACCGTGGCGCGCGCCGTGCCGCCGGTCGCCAGCAGATCGTCGACGATCAGCACGCGCTGCCCTTTGCGCACCGCATCGCTGTGGATTTCGAGGCAGTCGGTCCCGTACTCGAGATCGTAGGTGCACTTCACGGTCTCGGACGGCAGCTTGCCCGGCTTGCGCACCGGCGAGAAGCCGGCGCGGATGCGATCCGCGACGGTCGCGCCGAAAATGAAGCCGCGGCTCTCGATGCCGACGACGAGATCGATCCCCTGATCGGTGAACGGCAGCGCGAGGCTGTCGATCGCGGCGTGAAAACCGTCTGCGTCCTGCAGCAGCGTGGTGATGTCGTAGAACAGGATGCCGGCTTTCGGAAAATCCGGCACGCTGCGGATCTTGTCCTTCAGACTGTCCATCTCACCTCACACTGAAACCAGAGCCGAAATCGCCGGGCACGTCGTCGAACACGTCGAAGGTGTCGACGCGCGCGCCGCGCGGTCCGTGGCGGAGCGAATGCTCGAAGCGTTCGAGCGATTCGGCGTCGCCTTCAGCGGCGGCTTCGACACGGCCGTCGGGCAGATTCCTCACCCACCCGCCCACGCCTTCGCGGCGCGCGACGTCCTCGGCGAAGTACCTGAAGCCGACGCCCTGCACGCGGCCGCCGATGAGATAACGCCGCGCAACGCGCATAGCGGGCTCGCGATTATACTGTCTCCACGTGAGCCCTGCGCGCGTGCCGGAGGAAGCGTCGTTCCCGACCCTCAAGCAGCTTCTCGTCGGCAGACCGATCCCGTCGCATCTCGCCCATCACGAACGTTTGTCGCGCGTCACCGGGCTCGCCGTCCTCTCGTCGGACGCACTCTCGTCGGTCGCGTACGCCACCGACTTCGTCGTCGCGACGCTGATCGTCGCCGGCACCGCGGCGCTCGCCTACGCCATCCCGATTGCGCTCGTCATCACGGCGCTCCTCGCCATCGTCGCCTTCTCGTACCGGCAGACCATCTACGCGTATCCGTCGGGCGGCGGCGCCTATCGAGTCGCGAAGGAGAACATCGGCGAAAACGCGGGACTCACCGCCGCCGCGTCGCTGCTCGTCGACTACACGCTCACGGTGTCGGTCAGCATTTCGGCGGGCGTGCTGGCGATCACCTCCGCGTTCCCGTCGCTCGACGTCTATCGCGTCCAGTTGTGTCTGATCTTTCTGGCGCTGCTGACCGTCGGCAACCTGCGCGGCATCCGCGAATCGGGACGGATCTTCGCGATCCCGACCTATTTCTTCGTCGTCAGCATCTTCCTGCTCATCGTGCTCGGGCTGTACCACTACGCGACCGGCACGCTGACGCCGGTGTCCGCGCCGGTGCCCGAGCACGTGGGCACGAAGCCACTGACCACACTGCTGTTGCTGACGGCTTTCGCGAACGGCTGCACGGCAATGACCGGCGTCGAAGCGGTATCGGACGGCGTCCCCGCATTCCAGCCGCCGGAGTCCAAGAACGCAGCCGGGACGCTCGTGACGATGGCGGTGCTCGCCATCGCGATGTTCCTCGGGATCACGTTTCTCGCCCACGCGTATCAGGTGATGCCGACGGAGCAGGAATCGGGCGTGTCGCAGCTCGGACGCGCGATCGTCGGCGGCGGGATCGTGTATTACCTCGTGCAGGCGGCGACGACGCTGATCCTCGTCCTCGCCGCGAACACGGCCTACGCCGACTTTCCGCGGCTCGCGTCGATCGTGTCGCGCGACCGGTTTCTGCCGCGGCAGTTCATGAATCAGGGGGACCGCCTCGCCTTCTCCAACGGCATCCTCGTCTTGTCGACCTTCGCGGCGCTGCTCATCGTCGTCTTCAAGGGCGATACGCACGCGCTGCTGCCGCTCTACATGATCGGGGTCTTCGTCTCGTTCACGCTCTCGCAGACGGGGATGGTCATCCACTGGCGAAAGCAGCGGACGCCCGGCTGGAAGACCAGTGCGTTGATCAACGGCTTCGGCGCGGTGGTGACGGGGATCGTGCTGATCATCGTCGCGATCACGAAGACGCTCGAGGGCGCGTGGATCGTGCTGCTGCTGATTCCGATCATCATCGCGATCTTCAAAGCGACGCGGCGGCACTACGATCATGTCGCGTCGCAGCTCACGCTGCGCAATTACACGCCGCAGCGCCGCGTGCACAACACGGTGCTGATGCCGGTCGGCGGTCTGCAGCGGGCAGTCGTGGAAGCGCTGCGCTATGCCGAGACACTCTCGGATGACGTGCGCGCCGTGTACGTCGACGTGGATCAGACGGCGACCGATCAGATGAAGAAGGACTGGGAGACGTGGGGCGGGAAAACGAAGCTCGTCATCCTGGAATCGCCCTTCCGCTCCGTGATGGAGCCGCTGCTCGAATACATCGAACAGGTCGAGAACGAGAGGAGCGACGACTACGTCACCGTCATCCTGCCCGAATTCGTTCCAGCGCGCTGGTGGCAGCACCTCCTCCACAATCAGCGTGCGCTGCTCATCAAAGGGGCGCTGCTCTTCCGTCCGAATACGGTCGTGACGAGCGTCCCGTTCCACCTCGCCAAATAGCGGACTGAAGGTTGCAGAATCAGGACCTCCATAAGGAGGTGCTCAGATGGGACTGCAGGGAACGTACGCCTACGCGATCGGAAAAACCAAGGAATACCAGATGGACGGCACCGTGGAGGAGCGCGACGGCAAGCTGTTCATCAAAGGCCGAGTTCAGTCACAAGACGAAGCGAACAAGATTTGGGATGCGATCAAGACCATTCCGACCTGGCGAAACGACGTCGTCGCTGACATTCAGGCCACCGGCGGCGGTGCCGCGCCGAGTGGGAACATGCAGACCTACACGGTGAAGCCCGGCGACACGCTCAGCAAAATTGCCAAGGAGCATCTCGGCAACGCGACCGCTTACATGGACATCTTCAACGCGAACCGGGATCAGCTGAGCGATCCGGACAAGATCAAGCCGGGCCAGGTGCTGAAGATCCCGCAGCACACCACGAAGTAGCAGCCACGAAATGGGGCGGACACACGGGTCCGCCCCTACGACCGATCTGTTCCCAACCCTCGCGTTACGGAGTCGATGACGCCGTGGCCTGCGGTCTCAACGGCTCGGCCTTCAACGGGTCAAGCTTTTCCTTCTGCAACATCTGGTTGACGGGCGGCATACGCGTCTTGACGGCGGCGTCCACCTTTGCCGTCTGTTCGTCGAGCCGACCCGAGAGGGTGCGGAACATCGAATAGGTCTGCTCGGTCGGCTGCACGTCGGCGCTTTCGATGATGCCTTGCAACGCGGCAATCCGATTGTTCAATTTGATCGGGAAGTTGAGCGGATCCTGACTGCTCTGCAGCTTGACCTGATAGATCTCGCCCTCTACGGTGCTCAATGCCTGCTCGAGCTCGTCGAGCGCCTTGACGAGGTTTGCCTTGCCGGCCGCCTTCGTCCGGCGATCGCCAATCTGCGCCTTGATGCCGCGAATCAACAGCACCGCGTCGTTTGCCTGAGTCACCTTGTCGCGAACCTTCATCGCCAGATCGAACTGTTCGATCAGATCCTGATCGGTGACGTCCTTCAGCAGCTTCGGCTCGCGCTTGATCGCGAACGATTGCGTCGCCGTCGTCTGACCGTCGGCGGTCACACGGACCTGATACGTTCCGGGCGGCGCCAGCGGCCCACGAGTGTTGGCCGCCCACATGATCAAGCCGGGAAACTCGGTCGCACCGGGATAGCGCATGTCCCACGTCAACCGATGAAGGCCGGCGGTGACCGGCGGCTTCGGATCGGGAGGCCTTCGGCCCTGGTCCTCGTCATTCGGCTCGGCGGTCGGCTTGTCCTTGTCCGCGTCGGACGTCGCCGGCGCCGGCGTGCCGGTGAACGTGCGGATCGATTTGCCCTGCGCATCCAAACACTCGACGGTGACCTTCTGCGCCGCCTGTTTCAGGTAGTAGTCGATCGCCACGTTGCGATCCAATCCTCGCAGCGCGTCTTCGGGCTTGTAGAGATGGACATTCGCCGTCGTCTGCAGGCCGCCCTGGCGGAGAACGCCAATCTTGTCCATCACGTAGAAGCCGCGGCCGTGAGTGGCGATGACGAGATCTCTTTGCTCGACTGCAATGTCGTGCACCGGCGTGTCGGGCAGGTTCTGCCGCAGCGACTGCCAGTTCGCGCCGTCGTCGAACGAGACGTAGATGCCGTGCTCCGTGCCGAGATACAGGAGCTGCGCCACCTTGACGTCCTCGCGAATCGCGCGCGCGAAATCGGCAGGTCCGACGCCGTTGACGATCTTCGTCCAGGTCACGCCATAGTCGTCGGTACGGTACACGTAGGGCTTGAAGTCGTCCTGCTGATAGCGATTGGCGGCCACGTAGGCCGTGCCGGCACGGAATGGCGACGCTTCGACGAGGCTGATGCGGGCGAAGTCGGGCAGATCCTTCGGCGTCACGTTCTTCCACGTCGTCCCGCCGTCGCGCGTCACCTGCACGAACCCGTCGTCGGATCCGGTCCAGATGACGTTGGCGTCCCTGGCCGACGGCGCGATCGTAAAGATCGTCGCGTAGGTCTCGACGCCGGTGTTGTCCTTCGTGATCGGTCCGCCGGACGCGCCCATCGTCCTTGGATCGTGACGCGTGAGATCGGGGCTCATCTTCGTCCAGCTCTGACCTTCGTTGGTCGACTTCCAGAGATGTTGCGAGCCGACGTAGATGATTCCCGGATTGGTCGGCGCGAGCACGATCGGGAACGTCCACTGGAAGCGCTCGGCGATGTCGGCCGACGCGTAGCCCATTGGATTGTCCGGGTAGGGATTGATCGCCCGCTCCTGACCGGTGCGCTGATCGCGCCTCGTGATCAGACCGCCGTAGCTGCCGGCGTAAAAGATGTCGGGCGTGCGCGGATCGCTCGCGATGTAGCCGCTCTCGCCGCCGCCGACCGAATAGAACACGTGGTCGACGCCGCCGCCCGCGCTGCCGATTTGACCCTGCGGCGGCTGGCTGGAGACGCAGGCGGTCGTGTTGTCCTGCTGCGCGCCGCAGACGTGGTACGGCACATGCGCCGTCGTGATCACGTGATACATCTGCGCCGTCGGCATGAGCTCCGTGGTCCACGTCTCGCCGCCGTTGGTCGACACGTTCGCGCCGCCGTCGTTCGCCTCGATCATCCGGTTCGAATCGTTCGACGCGATCCACAGATCGTGGTTGTCGCCGTGCGGCGGCCGCAGCAGCGACCAGGTCTTGCCGGCGTCGGTCGATTTGTGGAAGTTGACGTTCAGTTCGTAGACCGTGTCCTTCACCTTCGGATCGGCGAAGACGTGCGTGTAGTAGAAGGCGCGTTGACGGAGATCGCGCCGCTCGTTCACCTTCTTCCACGTCGCGCCGGCGTCGTCGGACAGGAAGAATCCGCCGTCGTCGGCTTCGATCTGCGCGTAGAGACGGTTCGCGTCGGCGCCGGAGACCGTGATGCCGATCTTCCCGAGCATGCCCTTCGGCATCCCCGGGTTGCGCGAGAGGTCCGCCCAGTGATCGCCGCCGTCGGTCGATTTGAACAGGCCGCTTCCCGGCCCGCCGCTCGACATCTCCCACGAGTTGCGATACGCCTCCCAGAGCGCCGCGTAAAGGATCTGCGGGTTGTTCGGATCGAGGACCAACTCAATCGCGCCCGTCTTGTTGTCGCGGAACAGGATCTTGTCCCACGTCTTGCCGCCGTCCTTCGAGCGGAACACCCCGCGCGCGGGATTCGCCGCCGCGTGGTGGCCGAACGCCGCCACGTACACCACATCCGGGTTCGTCGGATGGATCCGGATCTTCGAGATGTTTTCGGTTTCTCGCAGACCGATCTCGGTCCACGTCTTCCCCGCGTCGGTCGACTTGTACGCCCCGTCGCCTTGAATGATGTTGCCGCGGATGTCCGCTTCTCCGGTGCCGATGTAGACGGTGTCCGGGTTCGAAGCGGAAACGGCGACTGCACCAATCGAGGAGCTTTGAATGAGACCGTCCGTGACCGGACGCCAGGTCGCACCGCCGTCAGTGGTCTTCCACACTCCGCCGCCGGTCGCGCCCATGTAGTACTCGTTGGGCCGCGCGGCGCTGCCGGCGACCGTCAGCGATCGACCGCCGCGAGGCGGCCCGAGGCTGCGCCATCGAAGTGCGCCGAACGGGCCGGCGCTCTCGGGTTGATCCATTCGACCGGCGCGCTGCGCGTTGAGGATGTGGAGATTCGCACAAAGGCCGATCAGGCACACGAAGACGAGGACACGGGTTGGGATACGCGGCATGAAACGAATCTTACCGCGCGCGACCGGCGACGACGAACTGTTCCGGCGTGATCCGGCGCCGCCACAGCACCCGTCCGGACGTAGCCCACATGCCGTCGCGTTCGTAGAGCGCGACCAGCGGAACGCCCGCGGCGACGAACTCCTGAAAGGCGGCGCGGCGCATGACGCAGTAGAACGGCTGCGGCGAGTCAAAAAACGCCTTGGCCTCGGCGGGGTCGTCGATGAAGTTCGTGTGGCGGCGGACGTAGAAGCGGAACGTCGGGTTCCATCGGTTCAACCGGTAGCTCGCGATGCGATCGCTGTCGCCGGCGTGCGACGCTACCCACCGGGCGACGTCCGGCACGACCTTTCGTTGTTCGAGCGCGGGCATCACGAACGCGACGATGCCGCCGTAGGTGATCAGCAGCGCGCTCAGTGCGATCCAGGGATACTTCGGCGGCATCCCGCCGGCGCGGCCGCGGACGTTGATAAATGCCGTAAGGAAGACGCCGGCCGCCGTGATCGCAATCGGCACGACGACCGCGGCGCGCGGCAGTTCGAGCCGCGCGATCAGAAAGTAGCCGCAGCCGACGCCGATGACGACCAGCAGCGGTCCGACGAGGTGCAGACCTGCGCGCGCGCCGGCGTTGCGCGGCGCAGATTGATCGGCCCGCACGTCCGCCCACGCGCGGGCGCACACCAGGCACAACGCCGGCGCTGCCGGAAACACGTAGTGATCCAGCTTGAACTGCGAGAAGGTGAAAAACCCGACGACGGCCGCCGTCCAGCTCCAGAGCAGCACTTCGAGCGTGTCGACGCCCCACCCTTTGACGGCCGCACGAACATCGTCCACCAGCCGGCCGACGACGAGGCCCGTCCAGGGCAGCAGTCCTGCGGCGAGAATCTGAAAGTAAAACCAGATGCGCGGCTGATTGCCGAAACGCGTCGTCGCGTAAAGGCGCAGGTTCTCGTCGAGAACGTAGCCGTTGATGAAGTCCCGCCGGAACCGTCCGTACATGTAGATGAACCACGGCGCCGACAGGACCACGATCAGGACGGCGCCGGCGATCCAGTGCAATCCGAAGAGCCGCCGGCGCGCGTCGGCGGAAACGATCGAGGCGAGCAGGAGCGTCAAGCCGCAGAGCACGAGCGCGAGCGGTCCCTTGGTCAGAACCGCGAGCGCCACCAGCACATAGCCGGGCCACTGAAGCCACGGCCGATCGCGGAGTGCCGCGACGGTGAGCAACGCGGAGCCGCCGAACACGAACGCAGTGAACGTCGTGTCGAGGATCGCATAACGGGACAACGCGAAGACGCCGGGGCTCGCGGTGAGCAGCAATCCGGCCGTGATGCCGACCGGCCAGGACACGGTCATCGCGCCGACCCAGACGGTGATCCCGATGAGCGTCAGCGCCGCGAGCGCCGGAACGAGCCGCGCCGCGAATTCGTTGGCGCCGAACAGCACCATCGCGACCGCCTGCAGTTGATGAAACAGAATCGGTTTGTCGAAGAACGGCTGCTCATCGTAGTACGGCGCCCACCAGTCGCCGGCCGCGACGAGCTCGCGTGTGGTTTCGGCGTAGTGCGCCTCGTCGGGATCCCAGAACGTGGGCGTGCCCAGGCTCCAGAAGAGCACGACGAAGATGAGGCTCGACCCGAGACAGACGAGGCCGATCTGTTCGGTCCGATGCGATGTCGGACCGTTTGCATGCACAGCTCCCGGCTGACGCGCCTTCTCGCTATAATCGGCCGTTCGTCGAACCGATAAGAGAGACACGGGGCGGTAGAGCTTACACCGGCCCGGGGGCCGATGAACATATAACGATTGGCGTACGCGTTGCTCACGTCCAAAGAAAGTCTTGTCACGCACTGTCCTGTCCTCATCGTCGAAGACGATGCAGATCTGCGCGAGATGATGGCGCAGCTGCTCACGCTCGAAGGATTCAATGCGGCGACGGTCGCGAATGGACGCGAAGCGCTGCAGTATCTCGAAGAAGAGAAACCCGACGTCATCCTGCTCGATTTGATGATGCCGGTGATGGATGGGTGGGAATTCCGGCGCCACCAGAAAGCCGATCCGGAGATGTCGCAGGTGCCGGTGATTGTCCTCTCGGCGCTCGATCAAGGACGCGCCGCCGGTCTCGATCCGGCGGCGTTTCTCAAGAAGCCCCTCGACTTCGATCGTCTGCTTCAGCTGGTCCGCCATTACTGCAGCGACGGTCTGCATCATTAGTCGGTTCTGACATCTCTGGTCGGGCGGCCCATTCAGGGCCGCCGCTCCGACGACCGTGTACCATCGTCAATTGGTGACTGCGCTTCGACGGCTGCGTTCGGTGTCGGCGACGCTTGCGAAGATTGTCGTCGGGCTCATCGTCGCCATCCTCCTCCTCATCGGCATCGGCCTGACCGCGATCGAAACCGCCTGGGCCAAGAACCGCATCCGCGGCCTCATCGTCCGGCAAGCCAATCAATACCTGACGGCGACGCTCGCGATCGGGCGGCTCGAAGGATCGCTCGTGCGCGGCATCCAGCTCGGCGACGTCCTGCTGGCGCGCAACGGCAAGCCGATGATTGCCATCGACGAGATCGCCGTGAGGTACAGCATCCGCGAGCTCTTCCAGGCGGGGACCGTCATCCGGACCCTGCGCCTGACGCGGCCGCGGGTCGTCGGCGCAAAGCAGCAGGACGGCCGATGGGATCTCGGCGCGCTGATCAAACGCGAGTCGCAGGAACAGGAGCGCACCGGTCCGAAGCGCCCGATCGAGATTCAAACGATCGAAGTCATCGACGGTGACGTGCTGCTGCGCGATCCGCTCGATTTCGGGGCGGCGCACGTGCCGACGCACTTCGCGTCGCTCAACGCGACGCTGCGCTTCGTCTACGTACCGGTACGATGGACGCTGACCTTCAAGCAGATCTCGTGGATCGGCAGCGAGCCGGAGCTGTCGGTGACGAACCTGACCGGCGGCCTCGGCCGTGGACCACAGGGATGGTTCTTCGATCGCTTCGCGGTTCAGACGCCGCGATCGCGCTTCACGCTGGAAGGCGGCGTGAACAACGAAGTGAAGCCGACGGCCATCAACCTGCACGCCAAGGCGGACCGCTTCGCCTTTCAGGAATGGTCAGGCGTCATCCGCGGATTGAAGAACATCGCGATCGACGCGTCGTTCGACACCTCGCTCAAAGGCTCACCCGGCAAGCTCCACACGACCCTGCAATTCACCGGCACCGGCGGCAACATCCGCGGCGCGTTCACGCTCGACACCACCGTTCCCGGATGGCACGGTGCCGGCGCCGTCGATGTCGATCGGCTGAACCTCGCGCGCTGGATGAACCGGCCGGATCGCCCGTCGGACATCTCCGGGCACGTCACCTTCAATCTGGCGCTCGAGCTCGGGCGCCACTTCCCTCGCGGCGTGTACACCTTCGACGGACGCCACGCAATGTACATGGACTACGAGGCCGACAACCTCCATGCGCGCGGTCAGATCACCTCGACGCAGGTGCTCGTCGCCAAGGCCACGGCGCAGGCCTACGGCGCGCACGTGACCACGACCGACGGATCGATCGGTCTCGACGACCCGTTTCCCTTTCATTTCCGGGGCACGACGATCGCGATCGATTTGCGCAACGTGCCGAAGACCGTGCCGGTTCCGCGCGTCGAGAGTCTGCTGACGTTCGACTACGACGTGTCCGGCCAATTCAGCAATCCGTTCATCATCGGCCGCGCCACATTCGCGCGCTCGCAGTTCCTCGGCGCGGCGATCGGCGCCGGCACGGTCGGATCGATCGACACGTCACAGAAGCCACTCCACTTTTCGGGTGAAGGCGACCTCGAGGCATTGAGTCTCCATCGCTTCGGTGAAGGACTCGACGTTGCCTGGATGCGCGATCCGCGATACGCGGGGCAGATCGCCGGTCATTTCCACGTCGACGGCGTCGGAACCGATCGCGCGACGCTCGCCATGAGCGGCGGAGGCCGGCTCAGAGACGCATCGTTGTTTCACGGGACGCTCTCCGACGCCGACGTGTCGATGGACATCGAGCACGGAACCTTGCGCGCGTCGTACGACGGACGGCTGAGCGGCGTCGACCCCGCCATCCCATTTGCCGATCCACGGTTCGAGGCCTCGTTGACCGGATCCGGCAAGGTGACGGCGACCGTCCGCGACCTGCTCATCGCGGAGCAGACGACAATTGCGGACTACGACGTCGCCGGCACCTTGACGCTCGAGCAATCGACCGTTCGAGGGCTGCCGTTCGATCGGGCTCAGCTCGAGGCGGCGCTGCGCGATTCGACGCTGACTCTCACGCGCGTGGACGCGGGCGGACCGGCGATCGATGGGCGCGCCTCCGGAACGATCGCGTTCGCTGGTGATGGCGCCACCGATCTCCAGTACGACATCGCCCGCGCCGACCTCGGCGCATTGAAGCCGGTGACCGGTCAGGACGCGTCTGGCATGCTATCGACGAAGGGACGCGTGACCGGTCCATCGAATGCTCTGCACGCCGTTGGCGATGCGACGATCAATCAGCTCGACGCGTTCAGCGTGAAGGCCCTCACGTTCGAGGGCCACTACGACGCGACCGTGCCATCGGGAGACTTTCCGCGCGCAAACGCGCAGGTGAACGGCCATGGCACGTTTCTCACCGTCTTCGACCAGTCAATCCAGGACGCATCCGGAACCGTCTCGCTCGACCGCCAGCGCCTTGGGTTCGACGTGAAGCTGGCGCGGGCCGGCGGGGTGAACGGCGGACTCGCCGGGCACGTCGTGTTGCGGCCCGATCGACGCGAGATCGAGTTCGACGATCTGACGATCACGCTCGGCCGATCGCCATGGCGGCTCGTGCAGCGGACTCCAGCGCCGGTGCTGACCTGGACCGATGCGGGGTTCACGATCACGCCGGTGGAGATCGCGGGCGGCAGTGGCGACGAGCGGTTGGCGGTCGCCGGCACGTGGCGCTCCGACGGCGGCGGCGAGCTCCACGTCACCGCAAACCACGTCTTCCTCGAAACGCTGCAGGGCGCGCTCGAACGGCCGACGCGCTACGGCGGCGTGCTCGACGCGGACGCGATCGTTCGCGGGACACGCGACCTGCCGATCGTCACCGGAACGATCAGCGTGAGCGGCGGCCGGATCGAACGCGTCAGCTACGAGAAGCTCGCCGGCCGCATCGACTACACGAACCGGCAGTTCGCCGTCGACATGCGTCTCGATCAAGGTCCGGGCACGTGGGTCGAGGCGAAAGGCACGGTTCCGCTCGCGTTGTTCAATACCGATCTGCCGGTGTCGCCCATCGACCTGACCATCAAATCGAGCGCGGTCAACCTTGGCCTGCTGGCCGGCGTCACCGACGTCGTGCGCGACGTCGCCGGCACGCTCGAGATCAACGTCACTGTCATCGGCACCAGCGCTGATCCTCATTTCGACGGCTCGATCCGGATTGCCAACGGCAGCTTCCTGGTGAGAGACAGCGGATCGCGCTACAAGAACACACGGGTCGCGCTCACGCTCGCGCGGGATCGTGTCACGGTGGAATCGCTTCACGTCGAGGACAACAACGGCCGCCCGCTCGATGTGAAGGGCAGCCTCGGCACCCACGAGCTCCGCGTCGGCGACGTCGAGATCGATGCGACGGCGCGGCGATTCGAAGTCCTGCGCAACCCGCTCGGACGCGTCGAGGTCGACATCGCGCTGCAGATCCGCGGGCGATTCGAGACGCCGCGCGTCACCGGCGACATCACCATCGGCCAGAGCGAGCTCAAAGTCGACGAGATCCTCGACCGCACGTTGTTTCAACCGTATGCGACCGAGGAGACCGCGGCGCCGACCGAGGTCGATGCGGTGGCGGCGCTCAACCCGTGGCAGCGGCTGGGCCTCGATATCACGCTCCACGTACCGGACACGCTGAAGCTGACCGGCACCGACGTGCAGATTTCGCCCGGCACGCCGATCGGCATCGGCGACATCGACCTGCGCGTCGCCGGCGATCTGTATCTCTACAAGGATCCGGGGCAGCCGCTGTATGTGACCGGTTCGTTCGATCAGATCGGCGGGAATTATGTCTTTCAGGGAAGACGCTTCGAGGTCGTGCCGACCAGCTCCATCAACTTCCGTGGCGACTTGAATCCTGAAGTGTACGTGACCGTCCGGCGCGAGATCTCGGGCGTCGAGGCGCGCGTCAGCGTCCTCGGCCCGATGAATCAGCCGGAGCTGCGCCTCGCGAGCACGCCTGCGCAGGACGATTCCGACATCCTGTCGCTCATCGTCTTCGGCGTCCCGTCCAACCAGCTCAGCGCGTCCGAGCAGCAGAACCTGCTCGTCCGGGCGGGCGTCCTCGCCGCCGGCTTCCTCGCGACGCCGCTCGTGTCCGCGATTGAAAGCTCGTTGGGCCTCGACATCCTGGAGATCGAACCGTCCGCCGATCCGCGGGAGGCCCTTTCGCCGCGCGTGACCATCGGCGAAGAGATCGCGCCGGGTCTGGTGGCGCGCTTCAGTCGCCAGTTCGGCATCGATCCGTACGACGAGGCGCAAGTCGAGTTCTATCTGTCACGATTGTTTCGTCTGCGCGCGACATTCTCCGACGCGCAAACGCTGAACTACCGTTCGCCGTTCCGCCGCATCGAACGCGCGGGCATCGATCTGCTAATGTTCTTCAGTTTCTGAGGTGATGCTGGGCGGGATTCGGGAGTTGGGATTCGGGATTTGATCGAAGGGATTCGGGGGTGATGCTCGGCGGGATTCGGGATTCGGGATTCGGGATTTGATCGACGGGATTCGGGAGTTGGGATTCGGGATTTGATCGAAGGGATTCGGGATGCTTCAGGACTTCCGGTTTGCGTTCCGTCGTCTCGCTGGCAGCCCCGGGTTCGCGGCGGCGGCGATCCTGACGCTGGCGCTCGGCATCGGGGCCAACGCGATCGTTTTCGGGTTTCTGAACGCGCTCGTCCTGCAGCCGCTGCCGGTCTCGCATCCCGATGAACTCGTCTTCCTCAACTCCGGCGCGAATGGCACCGGCTCGAATTTCTCGCACCCGAACTATCGGGACCTCCGCGACCGCAACGACGTGTTCGCGGCACTCATCGCCTATCGCCTCACCGTGATGTCGCTTGCGGCCGACGGGCGCACCGATCGGATATGGGGCTATCTCGTCACCGGAAATTATTTCCCCGCGCTCGGTGTGGGCGCGACGCGCGGCCGCACGCTGACGCCCGACGACGATCGCGTGCCTGGCGGCCATCCGATTGCCGTGATCACGCACGGCTGCTGGCAGCGACGATTTGGCGGCGCTCCCGACATCGTCGGCAAGACGGTGTCGATCAATCAGCAGCCGTTCACGATCGTTGGCGTGACGCCGCCAGGATTCCGCGGCACCGAAACGTTCCTCGCGCCCGACGTGTTCATTCCGCTGATGATGCAGGCGCAGATCGAGATCGGCAACCCGTGGCTCGAGAGCCGCATGGCACACAACTTGTGGCTCCTCGGCCGGCTGCGACCCGGTGTGACGCGTGCACGCGCGGAAGCCTCGCTGAACGCGATCGCCGGCCAGCTGGCGCGCGAGTTCCCGCGCATCAACGAAGGGATGCGCATCCGCCTCGCGCCGCCCGGCGTGCTCGGCAATGCTCTGCGCGGCCCTGTTCTCGGCTTCGGCGCGATGCTGCTCTCGGTAGCCGGCCTGGCGCTGCTCATCGCCTGCGTCAACCTGGCGAACCTGCTGCTCGCGCGCGGCGCGGATCGCCGCCGCGAGATCGCGATGTACGTCGCGCTCGGCGCCAGCGCACGACAGGTCGTCCGTCAGCTCGTCGTCGAAGCGACGCTCCTGGCGACGGCCGGCGGGGCGATTGCATTGCTCGCCGCGTTCTGGTGTGCGCGTGCGCTGACGGCGTGGCAGCCGCCGCTCGATGTGCCGATTGGAGCGGCGGTCGGCATCGACCTCCGCGTGATCGGGTTCGCGCTGGCGTTGACGATCGCGACGACGCTCGCGACCGGACTTCTGCCGGCGTGGCGCGCGTCGCGGATCGACTTGGTGCCGGCGCTCAAAAACGACCGGCAATTCGGGACCCTGCGCCGCTGGGAGCTGCGCGACCTCCTGGTCCTCGCGCAGATCGCGCTGTCCACGATCGTCCTCGTCGTCGCTGTCCTGATGACGCGCGGCCTGCAGGCGGCGCTGCATCTGCCGATCGGCTACAACCCGGACGGCGCCGTCACGGTCTCATTCGATCTCCGCTTTCACGGCTACGACCGCGCGCGCGGCGAGCAGTTCCAGCGTCGTCTGCTCGAGCGGCTGCGCTCGACGGCCGGTCTCGATTTCGTCGCGCTGACCAACGCCATCCCACTCAGCATCGACGTCTCGACCACCGTGATCTACGTGGACGGCGAGCCGCCGCCGCCGGCTTCGCAGGTGCCGCGCGCCATCATCTATCGCCCTTCGGCGGGGTACTTCCGGACGATGCAGACGGCGATCGTACACGGACGGGAGTTCACCGACGCCGACGAGCGTACGGCACCGCCGGTCGTGATCGTGAACGAGACGTTCGTGAGGCGGATCCTTCACGGGCGCGAACCCATCGGTGCGCGCGTGCGGTTCGGTCCCGGCGCCGATCCGTTCGAGATCGTCGGCGTCGCCGAGGACGGCAAATACTCGTCGCTCAGCGAGAATCCGACGCCGGCGGTTTTTCGTTCGTTGGCGCAGGCTTACGACGCGACGACCATCGCGATCGCGCGATCGCGGCTGCCGCAAGCCGACGCGCTGCAGGCTGTTCGACGTGTGATCGCCGACATGGATCCGAACATCGGCGTGTATGACCCAGGCGGTCTTGCGGATCTGCTGCGGCTTCCGCTGCTGCCCGCCCGCATCGCCGCGGCGGGAATCGGAATCCTCGGCGTGCTGACGCTCGTCCTGGCAGCGACGGGGTTGTACGGCGTCGTCAGCTATGCCGTTGCCCGACGACAGCGCGAGATCGGAATCCGCGTGGCGATCGGCGCGACGCCGGCGCAGGTCTTTCAGCTGATTCTCGGGCGAACGGCGGGTGTACTCGTCGCCGGAGGCGCGATCGGACTTGCCTCCTCGCTGGTCATCAGCCGTCTGCTCACACCTTACCTGTACGGTGCGAACAGTCGCGATCCGTGGGCGCTCGCCGGCGTCGGCGCCGCGATGACGTGCACCGCGGCGCTCGCGTTGTGGTGGCCCGCCCGGCGTGCCGTCACAGTCGATCCAACGATCGCCTTGCGTGCTGAGTGATGCTCGTCGGGATTTGGGACTTGGGATTTGGGATTTGATCGATCAAATCCCAAGTCCCGAATCCCGAATCCCGTCCAGGTTCAGACTTGTGCAGTAGCGCGGAACGGCGACTCGTCGGCGCTCGGACCGTAGATCGACGGAACGGGCACGTCGAGCAGCCGCAGATAAACCGACAGCTGTCCGCGGTGGTGGTACGTGTGGTTCAGTACGATCGAACGGATGAGCGCCGCCTTCGGCATGTCGAAGACCGTCGCGCCGTTCATCGTCGCCTTCCACGGCTTGCCAAGACCCTCGTCACCGATTTTCTGCAGGGCGCTCTTGGTCTTGGTAACTCCTTCGTCGTGTGCTGCCAGGATTTCCTGCGTGGACATCGGCTCAGGTGGTTTCGCTCCCCCTTTACCGAAGTCGATCGTGTCCTGGCACGCCCAACCCTCGGCGATGTAGCCCGGACTCATCGCGACGTGCAGCGCCAGTTCGCCGAGCGACATCGATTTGGGATGCGGTTTCCACGACAGCTTGTCCGACGGCACACGCTCGAGCACGCGCCGCGTCGTTCCGCTTTCGACTTCCAACTCACCTAGAATCGCGGCAATAGACATGGGGCCTCCCTTCCTCTGCGAGCGGGCATCTTATCACTCGACTTTGTGACGAGGTTTTCCCTTCCCGAGAAAAGCATTTCCGGAGATTTCTCGTGACACTTCGATGACCGTCGGATGGGGGCGGCTATCTCACAGACTGCGAACGAGTTCACTCCGTCTTGGATGACTCTGGCGTTTGGCAACTGCTCTGCACGCGTCGGAGGCAGGAGTGAGCGAAGTGTTGCCTAAATACCGCACTGCCCGTTGGGCCGGACTTTCCCTGGTGATCTTGCTCGTCGCAACGGTCGCGTTTGGCGCGAAGCTCTGGCATAGAGCGCCGGCCGACTATATTCTCCCACCTGTCGTCGACGATGGGTCGGCCGATGGCGCGTTGGGATCAGGGTCGGCGTCGTCCGACTTTGCCGGCGGAGCCTACCGCTTCTCGCCGCTGGCTGGCGGAGTGTCGTCGATCAAAACCGGCGACCTCAGCATGCACACTTCGACGCCTGCTGCCGCAGCGGATGCGTCGCGCGATCGGGATCGTGGCGATGCCGCGGCCAGTCGATGGACGCCATGGGGCAGCCGATCGGGGCGGCGCAACGGGAGCGCGGCGTCGAATTTCTCGAGCGGGTCCGCATCGCTTGGCGGGCTGTGGCATGCGATGAGTCCGTTCGGCCACAGCGGCGGCGCCGCCGATACAGCGGTCAAGACGACGACGACGACGGCGCGCGCAGAACCGCAGCCCAGGGCGATTACGTCGAAGCCGAGGCCCGAACCGCGACCTGCGCCTGCACCGGCACCGCGACCGCCGTCATCGGCCCCGTCTGCCCCGTCTGATCCGGCTGCTCCTGGCAGCGGACTCGGCGAAGACACGACGCCGCTTCCAGGCCTCTCCGATCCGCCGGGACCGAGCGGTTCGGGCGGCGGGCTCGGCGGCGGGTCCGGAGCCGGCGGCGGATCCGGAGCCGGCGGCGGCCTGTCGACGGGTGGCGAGATGTCGTCGAACCCGGAACCGGGAACGATCGCGCTCTTCGGCACGGGCCTCTTCGGCTTGATCCACGTCCTTCGCCGTCGTCGTCTTTAACCGTGGACTCAGTCCGGCGCGTGCAGTTGGCGATTACGGGGGCGTTCGTCGCGGCAGCGGCGACCGCCCTCGTTGCGTTGTACGCGGGTGCGATGGCCGGACTCGCACGCGAATGGACGTCGAATGCTGACGCCTCCTACGGTCTCATTCTTCTCGTCGTCGCCTGTGCGATCGCGTGGCAGCGGCGGCGTCTGTTCGTCGAGGCGGCCGATGTCAGCGCGCGTTCGTGCGCCGGTCTCGTCCTGCTGTTCGCGGGATTGACTGTCTATCTCGTCGGGATGCTCGGCGCCGACATCTTCCTCACGCGCGTCTCGTTCATTGCCGTGCTCGGCGGCATGCTGTGGTTTCTCTCCGGCGGGCGCGCGACGCGGCTGATGGCTGTGCCGCTGCTCTTCCTGCTGATCGCGATCCCGCTTCCCTCCCTCGTCGTCAACAGCATCACGCTCCCGCTGCAGTTCGTCGCGTCGCACATCGCCGAGTCGGCGCTGATGCTGGCGTCCGTCCCGGTCTTTCGCGACGGCAATCTGCTGACGCTACCGTCGACGACGCTCGAGGTCGCGCAGGCATGCAGCGGCTTGCGGTCGCTCGTGTCGCTCGGCGCCATCGGCGCCGTGCTGGCGTGGGCGGGCGAACGGTCGGCAGTGCGCCGCGCCGTCCTCGTGCTGCTCACCGTTCCGATCGCGATCGTGATGAACGGCCTGCGAATCGCGGCGACCGGGATCGCGTGCGAGACGTGGGGACCGCAGTTTGCGTCCGGCGGCTGGCACACGTTCACCGGTTGGATCACGTTTGTGGTCTCGACGTTTCTCCTGCTGCAGGCCGGCAAGGCGATGACGTGGCTCAATCGCGATCGCGCGTGGTCGGCCAAGGTTGTCGAAGCATGAGCACCACGCGATTGGCCATCGTCGTGATTCTCCTCATCGCGACCGGTGCGGTTGCGCGATCCGCCCATCGCAGCGATCGCGCGGTCGCGGCGAATCTCGCGGCGCTCTCCTACACGATCGACACATGGCGCGGCGTGGAGGCCAGGCCGCTCGACGAGGAGACGAAAGAAGCGCTCGGCGCTGACGCCTATCTCACGCGCACGTATTCGAACGGCGCCGGCGTACCCGTTTCCGTCTACATCGCCTTCTACGGCGCGCAGCGTCCCGGTGTCAGCGTGCATTCGCCGCTGCACTGCCTGCCGGGCACGGGCTGGGAGCCCCTCGACGTCGGCAGCGTGGACATCGCCGGCGCTCAGGTGCGGCGGCTCGTGGTCCGCAAGAATCGCGATCGCGCGGTCGTCCTGTATTGGTACGCGGTCCACGGCCGCGCCATCGGCAGCGAAGCGCTCAGCAAACTGTGGCTCCTGCACGACAGCATCCGACTCGGACGAAGCGACGCCGCGCTCGTCCGCATCGTCGTCCCCATTGCCGACTCGGTGGACGCAGCCGAGCAGCGCGGCGTGGCATTCACGCGTGATCTGCTTCCTTCCCTCTCCCGTCTCTGGAGTTGAGACCATGTCCCTGCGCATGCTTTCGATCCTTGTCATTGCCTCGTGCACCGTCGCATGCGCCGGCGGTGCGGAGCGGGCGCGCACGTTCGTCGCCAGCGGCGATCGCTACATGGCGTCCGGTCAGCTCGACGCGGCGGTCATCGAGTATCGGAACGCCGTGAAGCGCGATCCGGCATCCGCCGAAGCGCAGCGCAAGCTCGGTGACGCCTACGTCGCGCTCGCCAAACCCGAAGACGCCTACCGCGCGTATTCGACGGCCGTCGAGCTCAATCCGGCCGACACCGCGGCGTATATCGGCGCAGGCAAGCTGCTGCTCGCCGCCGGCTTGTACGACGAGGCGTATGTGCGCGCCGAGCAGGCGCTCGACCACGAGCCGAAAAACGGCGACGCGATTGTTCTTGCGGGACGCGCGCTGGCGAAGAAGGACCGCAGGCAGGAGGCGATCGGGGCGTTCCAGACGGCGATCGCGAATGCTCCACAGCCCGCGGCCTTCATCGGACTTGGCGACGTGAAGCTCGCCAGCGGCGATCGTGCGGGCGCCGAGAATGCCTACCGGCAGGGCGTGTCGCAGCACCCAAACTCGGTCGAGGCGCACGTCGCGCTCGCGCAGTTTCTGATGACCGACCGTCCGGCGGAAGCGGAGCAGAACCTGTTGAAGGCCGTGCACGCGAATCCAGCCGACGAGCTCGCCAACCGTGCCATCGCGTCGTTCTACGTCAACGCCGAACGCCGCCCCGAGGCCGAGCCGTTCCTCAGGGCCGCCGCCGCTCAGCCGAGTCAGAAGCTGCGATCGACGCTGGCGCTCGCGGACTTCTACATGACCGCCGGACGATCCGATGAAGCGCGCACGCTGTTGTCGGGCGTGACCGGCGAAAACGCACAGGCGGTTGGTGCGAAGGTACGATTGGCCGCGCTCGATTACCAGGCGGGATCGACCGACGCTGCGCATCAGCGCATCGACAAGATCTTGAAGAAGACACCGACCGGCGAAGCCTGGACCATGAAGGCGCGGTTCCTGGCGAGCGAGCACAAGCTCGACGACGCGCTACAGGCGGCGCACGCGGCGGTCGATCTCGATCGCCGGATGGCGCCTGCCCACTACATCATCGGCAGCATCGAGCTGGAGCGGGGCAACTTCGACGAGGCCGAGCACGCATTTCGCGAAGTGATGCGGCTGAACCGCACCACAGCCGAAGCGACGCTGCAGCTGGCGCGAACGAAGCTCGCCGCCGGGAAGACCGCGGACGCCGTTCAGCTCGCGCAGTCCGCCGGTCCGGCGCTCGGCGCGCGGCTGACTTTCGCAAGGGCGCTGCTTGCCGACGGTCAGTTGGCCAGGGCGCGCAACGAACTGCTGGCGCTGGAGCTTTCCGGCGCGAAGTCCGCCGACCCGTCGGTGCTCCTCGGATCGATCGAGCTCGAGAACGGCAACGTCCAGTCCGCGCGCGACCACGCGACGCGCGCGCTCGCGATCGCGCCTGACTCGCTCGACGCGCTGCTCCTGATGGCGCAGGCGGCGCTCTCCGCGCAGGACACCGCAAGCGCCGAGCAGTACCTGACGCGCGCCGTGGCGCGCGACCCATCGTCGTTCGATGCGCACGCCCTGCTGGCGCAGCTGTACGTGATCAACGGCGATCCTGTGCACGCACGCGAGACGTTCGAGTCGTTCGCCAAGCGCGCTCCGCAATCGGCGGATGCCCGCACGGCCGTCGGCATCCTGTTGCAGGCGGAAGGACGCGACCGCGACGCGCGCGCCTGGTACGAGCAGGCGCTCACGCTGGATCCCCGTCAGCCGATCGCCGCGAACAACCTGGCCCGGTTGTACGCGGCCGATCGATCGAATCTCGACGCCGCGGTCCGCCTGGCGCATATCGCGGAGGCCAAGCTGCCGAACGAGCGTCAGGTGCAGGACACGGTCAGGCTCGTCGACGATGCCCGCCGCGCGGTCGCCGAAGCAGGGCGGGACACAACCGATACCATCAAACAGTAAGATGATCGAGCATGCGCGTGAGCGTGCTCGACCAATCTCCAATTCCGGCGGGATCGACCGGCGCCGAGTCGCTTCACCGGTCGATCGATCTCGCCCGCCTCGCCGACGATCTCGGCTATCACCGCTACTGGGTTGCCGAACATCACGGCACGCCGATGCTCGCCTGCGCGAGCCCTGAAGCGCTGATCGGACCGATCGGCGCGCGCACGTCGCGCATTCGCATCGGCAGCGGCGGCGTCATGCTGCCCCACTACAGCCCGCTGAAAGTCGCCGAGACGTTCAGCATGCTGAGCGGAATTTTTCCAGGCCGAATCGATCTCGGCGTCGGCCGCGCACCCGGCACCGATCCGCTGACGATGTTTGCGCTGCAGCGGGACAAGCGGCACACCGCGCCCGACGATTTCCCCGAGCAGCTGTCGGAGCTGCTCGCCTACGTGCGAGACGGCATGCCGTCCGGGCATGCGTTCGCGCGGCTGACCGCGCTGCCCGGCCTGCCTGAACGTCCGGTGCCGTGGCTCCTCGGGTCGTCGCCGCAGAGCGGCGTCTGGGCCGCCGAGGTCGGGCTTCCCTACGCCTTCGCCGATTTCATCAGCCCGACCGGCGCCGAGATCGTCGCGCGATATCGCGAGCGGTTTCAGCCCTCATCGTTACAGCCGTCGCCGTATGTCGTCGTCGCCGCGTGGGCGCTTTGCGCGGACACCGACGAGGAGGCGCGGCGGCTCGCGTCGAGCGCTCGCATGGCGTTCACGATGATGCTGCAGGGTCAGTTGATTCCGATTCCGCCAGTGGAGGTCGCGCTGCGGTTCTTCGAGGAGCCAGGTCAGGCGACGTCGCCGATCACGCGGCGCCGCCGCTGGATTCTCGGATCACCCGACACCGTCCGCCGCGATCTCGTGTCGCTGGTCGAGGAATATCAGGCCGACGAGTTGATGATCGTCACCATCACCCACGATCACGCCGCGCGCCGGCGATCGTACGAGCTCATCGCCGGCATGTTTGCGTCACAGCAGCAGCGTCTCGACGCGGTGGGCGTGGACGGTTTCCGCGCACGGTGACC
Source organism: Vicinamibacterales bacterium (assembly GCA_036848175.1). Lineage (GTDB taxonomy): Bacteria > Acidobacteriota > Vicinamibacteria > Vicinamibacterales > CAVVIG01 > QHWF01. The sequence continues at coordinate 28,922 of DAIUKO010000023.1, forward strand.
ACGCGAACACGGTGAACCGTCCGTCCTGCGATGCCACCAGCGCGATCGCGTCGCGCTGGTCGTGGACGAATTGCGCCGCCGAGAGATGACGCGTCCCACCCAGCATCGACGGGTGGACCTGCTGCGGCACGTCGCCTTCAATCGGCTCGGTCAAGGTGACCTCGTCGATCTGCGCCCACCCTTTGCGCCGCGCGATCTTCGCGCCGAACGCCAGGAGCTGATAGTCGTTGTTCAGTATCGTCGCGCCATCGACCGCCGTGAGGCCGGCAATCGCTTCGACGGCCCGCTCCACCGCGTCCTGCCACGCACGGTGGTGCTTCTCGGCAGCCTCGACACCGCGCAGATCGGCGAGCTCGGAAAACGGCGGGACGATCGCATAGGGGATCGGGCGCACGATCGACTCGCGCCACGTGTCGTTCGACGTGGGCACCAGCAGGAGCAAGCCGCCACGGCCATGCGCGCGCATCGAGACGGCGAGCTGAATGAGCACGTTGACCGAATCAGGCCAGGAGCCCGGCGCGTCGAATCCGAGCAGCGAGGTCAGCAGCGCAGGGCAATCCGGCAGCCTCGACGCGCCCTCGTTGACGATCTTCACCTGATCGCCTTCGATCACCGCGACGTTGACGAACTTGCCGCTCTCTTCCCCGCGGTGATGCTTGACGACCAGCAGTCCCGGCGCGGCGACTTCGACGACGATGCAGAAGGTGGGAATGGAGCGGGTGGTGCCCCATACCGACAAGCCGTCGCCGTTCCGCCAGACCCCGAGGTGAATGCCGGCGCGCTCGACCGCCGGTGAGACCTTCGTCAGTTTCGCGGGTTCGAGCGGCAGGCTCTTCTCGAACAGCATCGGATTGGACGACTGCGCCGGTGACACAAACGCCAGCGAGATGCGCGGCATGTAGTTCTCTTCGCGCCGCAGGCTCGCCCAGAACGCGGCCTCGATGAGCGTCTCGACGGTGGCGACGTCGGGCACTGCCGCCAGGTTGTCCTCGCCGCGCTGCCGTGCCTCGCCGACGTGTCGCGCGAAATGCGCGTGCACTTTCGGCGCGACGGCGCGCGCCGCCGGATACGCAGCGGTCTCGGTCATGACCAATTCTTACATGCGGCGAAAAAACCCGCTGCGAGGCATTGTATAGATGTCGCCGCTCAATGACCGTTCCCCTGGCGTCGGAACATTCGATTCTGCAGGCGCGCGCCTCAGGTGAGGTGTCGGCGGACGTGTCGTTCGAACAGTTGTACGCCCTGTATCAGCGCCCGGTCTATGCGTGGCTGTCGCTGCGATTGCCCGCGTCCGACGCGGACGATTTGGCGCAGGACGTGTGGACGATCTTTTACCGGCGGTGGCAGTCGTGGCGCTTCCCTGCCGAGCTTGTGCCCGAGGCGAAGCCGGTGCTGAGCTTTCTCTACCGCACCTGCCATCTGACGCTCGCGGCGTTCCGCCGGATGCAGGAGCGCGATCGCGCCAGCGATCTCGAACAAGCCGGACCTGTGGCGGCGCCGATTGGAAGCTGGCAGCGCGACCTCGAGGTGCGGCAGTGTCTCGCGGCCGCCAGAGAGGCGTGCTCATCTGATGAACTGGAGATTCTTCTCGGCAAAATGACCGGCGTATCCGCGCGCGCCATCGCGCGCACGCTTGGCCTCACCGAATCGGCCGTGGATCACGGGTATCGACGCGCGCTTGCGAAGACCCGAGCGGTGCTGGTGAATCCCGGAGCTCCACAATGAACGAGCTCGACGTCGAGCGCACGCTGAACGGCGAGTGGGAGGCGTTTGTGGGGGCTGCCCGCACGAATCCCGGCCTCGGCGCCGCGACGGTCGAGGCCCGCGGCACGCGCCTGACGCGGCGGATGTTGTGGGCCGAGCTCGAAGACGTCCGGCTGGCCTTCGCCGAAGTGCACGCCGCGCTCGATGAGGAATCGAAAGCCGACGTGCTCGCGACGACGCATTGGAGCCTGAAAGACCTCGTCGCGCACCTGGCATCGTGGGCGACGGAGTTCAGACGTCAGATTGAGACGGCCGCGGCCGGCACGGCCTTCGACTACGTGATCACGTTCACGCCGCGCGTGGGACCCACCGAGTGGAACGCGCGCGAGGTCGAACGCCGGCGTGCGATGTCGCTCGACGATCGCTTCCGCGAGCTCGATACGGCGACCGCGCGAATTCAGGAGCTCGCGCTCACGCTGCCCGACGATGCCCTGTTCATGACGGCGGAGCTGCCGCAAACGCCCGACGGCCGGCCGGAACATCGGTGGAAAACCCGCCTCGCCGATCTCATGCTGATGAAGTGCTTCCACGATCGCTATCACCTCAATCGGCTTCGGCAGCTGCTCATCATTGCGGATTGAGGATTGCGGATTGCGGATTTATTGACGATTGAGGATTGCGGGATTGCGGATTTATTGACGATTGAAGATTGCGGGATTGCGGATTTATTGACGATTGAGGATTGCGGGATTACGGATTCATTTACGATTCAATCTAGAATAAATCCGCAATCCGCGAATTCATTGACGATTCAATCTACAATAAATCCGCAATCCGCAATCCTCAATCCGCAATGATGAGCGTCAGACCCGCGAAGCCTGCTGACGCGGGTGCGATCGCCTGCATCTACAACCAGGGCATCGACGATCGCCTCGCCACGTTCGAGACGACGCATCGATCCGCCGATGACGTACGCGCCTGGTTCACCGGCACGCATCCCATCGTCGTCGTCGAGGACGCGGATGGCGACGCCGGCGGACGGATCATCGCGTTCGCGTCGACGTCGGTGTACCGGCCGCGCGAGTGCTACCGCGGGGTTGCCGAGTTCTCCGTCTACGTGTGCCGCGAGGCGCGCCGGCGCGGCGCCGGACGGGTGGCGATGCACGCGCTCTTCGACGCGGCGCGAACCGCGGGATTCTGGAAGCTCGTCTCGCGCGTCTTCGTCGAGAACACCGCGAGCCGCGGGTTGTTGAAGGCGGTCGGCTTCCGCGAAGTCGGCACCTACGAGAAGCACGGACAGCTCGACGGCGTCTGGCGCGACACCGTCATCGTCGAGCGATTGTTGTGACCCGGTCCGTGTTGATCGGCTGACTCCGGTAGCGCCCGCGCTACCGATGCCGTCTATGGCTGTGCGCTGCGGCGCGGCTGTGACTTCTGCAGGTCCGCGTACTCCTGATCGCTGATCGTGTAGAAGTCCAGCCAGCCGATGTTCATCTCGTCAACCGTTCGATCGCCCCAGCCGATGAACGCGGTCGGATCCGGATTCTCTTTGTTGGCGGCCGAGTTGTCGTGGTAGGCGATCGAATGCAGCACCGTGCCTTTGGGGAACGCCGGTTGATTCTTGTACGGATAAGTGATCTGCCAGGTCCAGACGAAGCGATTCACGTCGGTGAGCGTTTCGACCTGGCCGGTCGGCAGAATCGCTTCGAGGATCATCCGTTTGCCGCGGTAGTGCATATGCGGCTGATAGCTGACGAGCCGCGACGGCTGTGTCAGCGAGAAGTACGCGTCGCTGCGTGAATTCGCATCGCCGGGCGCGATCGCGAGCGTCGTCGGCGACGCCAACGCCATCGTCTGGACGACGTGCTTCGGCTGATAACCCTTCGGGAAGAACTTGATGCCGACCCTGACCTGATCGCCGTTCACGGCGCTCTTGCCGTTCGGGTGATAGTGGATCTGGAAGCGGATCGTCGAGTCCTTCTTCAGCAGCTTCGACTCGTTCTCGGTGAAGATGTCGCCGTCGTTGCCGCGCGCGAATTCCGTGAGCATGGTCGGGAATCCGCGAATGAAGATGCTGGTCGTATCGCTGGCGCCGCGCGCATTCGCGTTCGACGGCGGCCCGGCCACCGAAAACACGAGCACGTGGTGCGTCACCGTCGGCGACGGCGGCAGCACCTGAATCCACTTGATGTAGCGATCCTCGGTCATCCCCGAGGCGATCTCCGGCTCGGGATACGCGTCGGGCGCCTGCGCCGGCACGTCGAACGCAGGACTCTTGACGATCAGGTCGGGCTCTTCGCCGAACTGCCACGTGTTGTCGGCCGGCCACTGCACTGCCGGCGGTGCGTCCTTCGGATCCCCTTTCGGCGCACCTGTGTCGACCCACCTGGTGATGGTCGCGATCTGATCGTCGCTCAAGGACGGATCGGGATCGTATTCGCCGATCGTTCTGTCCAGATGCCACGGCGGCATGTATCGGGTCTCGACCTTCTGCTTGATCGACCGCGCCCACGGCCGCGCCTCCTCATACGTGAGGAGCGAGAACGGCGCCATCTGCCCCGGCCGGTGGCACGACTGACACGATTTCTGAAAAATCGGGAGCACGTCTTTGGTGAAGGTCGGCTTCGCCGGCACCTCGCCGGCTGCCGCCGGTCCCGATCCGCGGACGGTTGCCGCACTGACGATGACACTCGCCGCGAGCGCGACGCCGAGACGCGAGGAAATGGCTTTCATGACCGACGAGGGTAGCATACTAGCGGAGCGCATCCACGTGTTCGGGCCGCGACAACCGAGCGGCCCGGCAACCATCCCGAGGAGAGATACCACTAAATGGTCAGTGGGCCGGCGCCGCGTCCGGCGCGCGTCACGCTCAGCGGTCAGTCGGTCGACGTGGTGCCGCTCGATCCCGGTCGCCACGGCCAGGCGTTGTTCGACCTCACCCGGGGCCACGATCAGCTGTGGACGTACCTCTTCGAGGGTCCTTTCGCCGATCGCGCCTCGTTCGATGCGTCGCTGCACAAAATGGCCGCATCGCAGGATCCTCTGCATTACGCGATCGTCGATCGTGCGTCAGGGACTGCCGTCGGACGCGCGGCGCTGATGCGGATCGAGCCGGCGCACCGCGTCATCGAAGTCGGCAGCATCCTGTTCACGCCGCGGCTGCAGCGCACGCGCGGCGCGACTGAAGCGATGTATTTGATGGCGCGGTACGTGTTCGACGATCTCGGCTACCGGCGCTACGAATGGAAGTGCAATGCGTTGAACGAGCCGTCGCGGGTCGCCGCGGTCCGGCTCGGATTCACCTTCGAAGGGATCTTCCGTCAGCACATGATCATCAAGGGCAAGAGCCGCGACACGGCGTGGTACTCGATGATCGACGCCGAGTGGCCGGCGCGCAAGGCGCGGTTCGAAGCGTGGCTCGCTCCAGACAACTTTGACGCGGAGGGGCGCCAGAAGCAGGCGCTCTCGGGAATCTAACGCCAGGAGCAACTCTGTGCTCATCCTTCGACAAGCTCAGGATGAGCGGTGATCGAGAGGGGCAAGGATAACGCTCATGGTGAGCCTGGGTGATCCGAGAAGCGCACGGGAAAACGCTCGTGGTGAGCCTGGGTGATCCGAGAAAGGGCACGGGAAAACGCTCATGGTGAGCCTGTCGAACCATGAGCGATGCGGAGTCATCGCGCGGCGATGCGCGCGAGCCACTCCTCATAGGCTGCCGTCGTATCGCTGATCCAGGTCGCGAAGCTGACCGACGCGCGCGCGCCGGGCGCGTGCTCGAACAGATCGAGGTCCTTCATCAACGCATCCTTCACCTGCTGCATCCCCGTGCGTGACGTGTCGGTCAACGGCGTGTCGCCCGTCAACGTGAGCGCCGCCGCGCGCGTGCGAAGCGCATGGATGGCTGCCTCGCCATTCCGCTCCTCGAACTCGTGCAGCAGCTTGAGAACACGCCGCAACTGGACGGCCTTCCCGATGTCGAGCATCCGTTCGTCGGCGGCAAGGATGCCGTCACCTTCGATCGTCCCGTCGTCCCACAACAATGCCGTCATCGCAAGACGATCGATCGACGAGCCGGGCTGGATTTCGAACGCATACGATCGGCCGGCCGCCGCGATCGGTTCGTTGCGCTCGTTTTTGCGCCGGCCGCCGGTGACCTTCGCCGCGCCGCGCAGCGCGTCGTACTGGATGGCGACGAGCGCACGCGTCGAGCGGTTGGTCACGACGATCCGGTAGGTCGGCACCGCCGGTGCAACCGTCTCGACGCGCACGTCGATCGCACGCGACGCACTCGTCACCTCGAATTTGGGCGGCGCGGGGGCGGTGACCGGCGTGCCGCCGGCGCGATAGCCGTCGCGCGTCCGGATCACGAGCGGCCGGCGATTCGGCGTCTCGACGGCGACGCGCACCTGGCGGAACGTGCCGTCGCGCTCCGTGTTCGTCGAGATGTAGCCGAGCGTATAGGTCTGGCGCACGTCCTGGGCAATCTGGATCAGCGTCTGCCTGATCCGCCGCTCGTCCTTCGGCCCGAAGGCTTCGCCGCCGGTGGCGTGCGCGAGACGTTCGAGGAGTTTCGGATTGCCGCGGCGTCCACCTCGATCGCGCAGCGCCACGGTGTAGACGAGCGCGCTCGAGGCCTGCGTTCTCGCGATGACCTCTTCGAAGGTGATGCGGCTCGCGTTGTCGCCGCCGTCGCTGATGAGGACGAGATCTCTGCGCTCGTAGCGGCCGCGGCGCAGGTAGTCGAGCCCGGCAGCGACGGCATCGAACAGCGCCGTCCGTCCCGACGGCACGAAGATGCGGCCGAGCGCCTCGCGGAAGAAGTCGCGGTCGTTCGTGAACGCGGCGGACGCCGACAACGCCGGCCGGACGCGCTCGTTGAAGAGGAGTGCGAACAATTCGTCCCGGGGATTGCTCGCGGCGGTGAACGCGGTCGCGGCGGCGAGGACATCGTCGCGATGGTCGAACATGCTCGCGCTGCTGTCGACGAGCAGTCCCATCGTCACCGGCGCGTCTTCCCTGGCGAAGAACCGGATCGTCTGCGGCCGTCCGTCTTCGAACACCGTGAACGATTCCTGCCGGAGATCGGTGACGTAGGCGCCGTGCTTGTCCTTGACGTTGACGTGCAGCACCACGAGATCGGTCGCCGCGGAGAACTGGGCGGGCTCCTGCGCGCCGGCCAGCGTGGCGGCCGCGACGGCGGCGAGGGTGATGACGACGCGGCGCATGTCCCGTCATTATCACGCAGACAACCGCCTCGTCCGTCGGTTCGTCTAACCCCGCGCGCTCCTCTATCATCTCCGCCACGCATGTCGTCTGCTCGGCCGCGAACCAGGCTTCGCCGTCGCGGCCCCTCTGACACTGGCGCTTGGCGTCGGCGCCAACGCCGCGGTATTCGCTGTTGTCGAGGCTGTGCTGCTGCGCCCGCTGCCGTACCGCTCTCGCAGCAGATGGCACGCGAGTTTCCGCAAAGCGATCAGGGATCCGAGCCTCATCACGACGACGATGGCGGCGTGCTATCTGCCGGCGAGGCGCGCCTCGAAGGTCGATCCGGCGCGAACGCTCGGAGATCTCTGACGACACGCTCGCTCGCTCGCTCGCTCGAGGTCTTCAGCACGCGCGCGACGAACCCGGTCATGTTCGCCACCGCGAAGCTGATGCCGTTGAGGTTGCGCTCGGGTGCGACGCCCGGAATCGGCCGTGGAAATCCGGACGCGCGGAAGATGGTGAGGCCATCGATGTCGGCGACGCGGTACTCCTCGCGCGGACACGTCCAGTCCAACTGCACGGGGATGACGCCGGGAAGACTTCCGGGCAGCCAGCGTACCCCTTCGTCGTCTCGAGCGGAGACGATCAACAGGCCGCGTGCCGTCGCACGCTCGACGGCGTCGCGCAGCGCCGCTTCGTGTTCGGGTTTCGAGGTCCCCAGGCTGAGGTTTGCGACGTGCATCCCCTCGGCCGCGGCCCAGTCGATCGCTTTGACGAGCGTCGCAATTCGGGTCCCCAGCGTTCGATCGAACACCTTCACCGCATAGAGCTCGGCATCCGGGGCCTTCTCCTGGATTGCGGCGGTCACTGCCGTCCCGTGACCGAGCCGATCCAGGTAGTCGTCGTGCTTCCGGCCGTCCTCGTCGAAGGCGACACCTCCGGCGATCGCCCCAACATGCGGATGCCCGACATGCACGCCGCTATCGATCACCGCGACCCGCACCACCACCACTTCAAGAGCCTCGCACGAGCCCACACATAGAGGAGGCTCAAGTGTCGCTCAAGTAGTGACTGAAGTGAGGCTCAAGTAGTCAGTGACGTGAGGCTCAAGCAGTCACTGAAGTGACGCGCAAGAATGGTTCGAGTGGGGCTGGAGTAAAGGCTTAGGTGAGGCTGAAGTCGGGCTTGAGAGAAATGGAGACAACTCGGTTGGCGCGGCGGGCCAACTCCGTGCGGTGCGTGATGACAATGACGGTGCGGCCGCGCATGACGGCTTCATACCCTTCCGCCACCTGACCCTCGGTCGCCGGATCGAGCGCGGCGGTCGGCTCGTCGAGGATGAGGATCGACGGGTTGGTCAGGAACGCGCGCGCCATCGCGATGCGTTGACGCTCACCCGCCGACAGCGCCATCCCCCGCTCGCCGACGACCGTGTTGTACTTCTGCGGCAGACGTTCGATGAACCGATCGATCGCCGCGCGCCGCGCCGCGTCCTTGACCTCGGCGTCCAGCGCCTCCGGCCGCGCATAGCGGATGTTCTCGCCGATCGTCGCGTGCAGCATCGTCGGCTCCTGATCGACGAGCGCGACGCGCTGCCGCAGATCTTCGAGCCGCACCGTTCGGAGATCGCGGCCGTCGATGCGCACGACGCCCGAATCCGGATCGAGGAGGCGCAGCAGGAGATCGGCAATCGTCGACTTGCCGCTCCCGCTCGGTCCGACGATGGCGAGCACTTCGCCCGCGTCCACCGCGAACGACAGGTGCTCGAGCACCGGACCGCCGCGATCGAACGACAGCGTCACGTCCTCGAACGCGACGTCGCCGCGAACGGTCGGCAGCGGCACTGCCGCGTCGGGCTCCTGAATCTCGATCGGCTCGTCGAGCAGCTCCGCGACGCGCCGCAGCGACACGCGCACCGTGGCGAGATTCGCGTACATCGCCATCAGCGCCTGCAGCGGCGGCAGAAACTGCATCTGATACGCCATGAACGCCACGAACGTCCCGACCGAGATGCTGCCGTTGATCACGCGCAGGCCGCCGTAGACGAAGACCAACCCCGTGCCGGCCGAGAGAATCAGCCCGGGCAGACCGCCCGACAAGTAGGTCAGCAGCTGCATCGACATCAACGCGTCGACGAATGCCGTGTTGCGCGCAGCGAAGCGCCCGACCTCGCGTTCCTGGGCGTTCGACGTGACGACGAGCTTCACCGCCTGGAGGGTTTCGATGAGAAAGCTGCCGATATCGGCGCTTCGCTGCCGCAGCGTCGTGATCTCGCGCTCGAGCCGCGTGCGATAGTGGACGAGCGCCCAGAGACCCAGCGGCGTGGACGCCGCGGTCACGAGAAACAGACGGACGTCGAGCCAGGCGAGCATCGCCACGGTGCCGGCGAGGAACAACACGTTCCCGACCCACGCCAACGCGGTTTCGGCGGCAATCCGCTGAATCTCGCCGACGTCGTTGTTGATCCGCGACATCACGTCGCCGATGCGCGTCCGCGCGTAGTAGCGCGGTGACAGCCGCTGCAGGTGCCGGTACAGCTCGAGCCGCATGTCGAACAGGATGTCGGCCGACACGCGCGTATAGCGAAGACCGCTGATGACGTTGACGAAGAAGCTCGCGAGCGTGACCCCCGCAAACAGCGCGACGACACGCAGCAGCGTCGAGACGCTCCTGCCGATCAGCGCGCCGTCGATGAAGTCGCGTGTGAGGAGCGGCAGGTAGAGCGAGAGCGCCGTGCTGAGAATGCTGAGCCCCAGCACGAGCGCGAGCCGCCGCCAGTAGGGGACGATGAAGCCAAGCGCGCGCCGCAGATCACGATCGATCACCCTAGCCACGAACGCGAAACCACGAAACGGTGACCCCGCGAAACCACGAAGCGGTGACCTCGCGAAA
>DAIUKO010000024.1:0-38317 GCA_036848175.1 Vicinamibacterales bacterium
GCCTGGTACAACGGGTTCGAGGCGACGTTCAACGCGCGGCTGCCGCGCGGCGGGACGCTGTTCGGCGGGTACACGACGGAACGGATGCTCGAGGTGCTCTGCGACGAGCCGTCGAACCCGAACTACCTGCTCTACTGCGATCAGCGCGACAGCGGCATTCCGTGGCGCGGCCAGTTCAAGCTCGCCGGCACCTACCAGATCAAATATGGCGTCCAGGTCGGGGCGTCGTTCCAGAGTCTGCCGGGGTACATCAACGCCGGAGCCGGCACGCTGCCGCTGTACGGCTTCTTCGGCGCGACGAGCTCCAACGTCAGCAGCGCGGCGCCGAACGGTGCCGGCACCGTGTGGTTGATCACGCCGACGACGCGCTACGCGGCGAACTGCACGGGGCCGTGCACACCGGGCGCGATCGTCAATCCGGGCATGACCGTCGCGTCGATGTCGGTGCCGCTCGTCCCGCCGGCGACGGAACTCTCCGACCGCGTCAATCAGCTCGACCTGAATGTCGGCAAATGGATCAAGTTTCAGAACCTGCAGGTCCAGCCGCGGCTCGACCTGTTCAACACGCTCAACCGCAGCGACGTCGTGCTCGTGCGATCGTTGAACTATGGCACCACGTCGTACTTCCAGCCGGCGACGGTGATTCAGGGACGGATCGTGCAGGTTGGGCTGAATATGAGGTGGTGACGCTGGGCGGGATTCGCGGTTCGGGATTTGGATTTGATGATCCGCGGGATCACGTCCCGAGTCCCGAATCCCGAATCCCTACGGGCGACTCCGATAGGGCTGGCGCTTCTGATAGAACGCCAGCCTTTCCTTGAACCGCGACGCGATCGCAGTCTGCTCCAGCAGCGTGGCCTGGGCGATCGCGTTTCGCGCGATGGTCACCGCCTCGTCGTACCGGCCTGCCGAGGCGTACGCGGCCGCGAGCGCGTCCAGCACTGAAAGATCGCGGTGACCGGTGAGTGCGGCCGCGCGCTCGGCGAGCGCGATCGCCTCCGGCGTATTGCGCAGCGCCTTGTCGGCGGCGGTCGCGCGGATCCAGGCAAGACCGCCGAGCGACTGCGGATCGTCGGCCTTCAACTTCAACGCCTGCATGAACTCGGCAGCCGCCTCGGCGGCGTGGCCCTCCTGAGACAACAGGCCGGCGAGGTTCGCGTGCGCTTCGGCGTTGTCGGGCCGCAGCGCGACGGCGCGCCGGTAATGATCTCTCGCTTCGGCGCTCTTGCCGAACAGCTGCAGCACGGCGCCGAGATTGTTGTGCGCCTGCGCGTAGTCGGGATCGATCCGCAGCGCTTCGCGGAACTCCGCCACCGACTCGTTCACCTGACCACGCCGCGCCATCACATAGCCAAGGTTGTAGTGCGCCGGCGCCGACTGCGGGTTCAGCTCGATCGATCGTCGCAGGTGCGCGAACGCGTCGTCCCAGCGGCCGGCTTCCAGATACAGGTTCGCGACCGCGTCATGGCGCAGCGGGTTGTCCGGATCGGCGGCGAGGAGCTTCGTGTACGCGGCGAGGTCCTCGGCGCTGCGTTTGCGCTGCACGTCGGCGCTCAACGTGGCGACGTCGGCGCTCGCGCGCGGCACCATCTGGATCCAGAGGTCGCCCATCTCGTCGGTGGTGTTCTGTCCCCAGACGACGCGCACCGGCGGACGATGCGGATTGCGGACGTTCGCGGTCGAGTTGTCGTAGATGTAGCGCATCGCGATCGCGCTCCCCTTCGGCAGCGCGATCGGCTGCGCGTAGTGATAGACGTCCTGCCAGCGGAAATCCCAGTCGTTGATCGCGATCAGCCACTGCTTGCGGCCGTCGGGCAGCGTCGCGACGGCTTCCATCTGGCGCGCGAGGTTGTGCGCGTGCGGCTGAATGGCCAGCACGTCGACGTCGACAGGCACGACGTATTGATCGGTGACGGCGTACTGCCGCTGGCCGGGCGGGATGTCGATGGTCTCGCTGCCGAGGCGGAGTCCGACCGGCGTGCGCGTCGGCGGGTCGGCCGTGAAGAACAGTCCGACGCTGACCTGGAGCGCCTCGGGCTTTCCAGTCGGCTGCAGATGAAGCTGAAGCACGAGATCGCTGCCCGGCTCGAGGCGCCACTGCGTTCCGGGCGACACGGGATGCGGTGCCTGCCCCGGCGTCCAGCCGAGCAGGTGTCCCTCCGGGTAGCGCGCATCGGGCACCATGCCGCCGGTGTAGCCCGGCTCGGGATCGCGCTGGTCGAGCACGCGCGACGAGCGCGTCCGATCGATGCCGAAGTTCGCGTGATGCACGACACGCGCGTTGCCCGCCTTGAACTCCATCGCGCGCACGTATCGAGGCGTGTCCGTCGCAATCGGGATCACGAAGGTCCGGAAGACGTCGCCGCCGTCCGCCTTCACGGTGTACGGTTCCGGCATCGCCGCGATGAGATCGGGCGTGCCGAGGCGCCAGCCGTCCGCTGTCGTCATCGCGGCTGGCCGCGGCGGCAGGTCCGACGGATCGCCTTCGATCGCTCCGCTGCGCACCCACTGCTGAATCTTCAGCAGCTCGAGATCGGTGAGCCGGCGCTCGCCTTCGAAATCGCCTTTCCCGGGCTCCGGCTTCCACGGCGGCATCACTCGCCGCGCCGTGACGTCCGCGATCTGCGTCGCGTGTCGCCTGACGTCGTCGTAGGTGACCAGGCTGAAGGGGCCAATCTCGCCGGGCCGATGGCACGTGGCACAACGCGTCCAGACGATCGGCGCGATGTCCCTGGAAAAGGTGAGCTGCGGCTGCGCCAGCGCGAGCGCCGGCACCGCCCATGCCGCCATCGACAACACACACGAAACGACGCACACACGAAGACACGAAAAACAATCCTTTGGCTTCGTGGTTTCGTCGTTTCGCGGTTTCGTGATCATTCGCGTGACGCGGTCAAGTGCTCGACCCTTCGATATCCGCTAGCATACCGCCCTTGCGACAACCGAACATGACGGACGCAGGGGCCGCACCTGCCCGCCCTGAGCGCTCGTCCTTCGACAGGGCTCAGGACGAGCGTCGAAGGGTCGGCCCCATGAGCGGGCGGACATTTGGGTCCGTCCCTGCGCTTGTGTTTGCGATCGCGCTGGCTGTGCGTCTCGCGCACCTGTGGCAGATGCGCGACTCGCCGTTCTTCGCCCTGCTGATGGGCGACTCGCGCTCGTACGATGAGTGGGCGCGGCGAATCGCGGGCGGCGAGTGGATCGGCCACGACGTCTTCTATCAAGCGCCGCTCTACCCCTACTTCCTTGGCGTGCTCTACGCGATCGGCGGACATCATCTGCTGCTCGTCCGTATCGTGCAGGCGATCCTCGGGTCGATCGCGTGCGTGTTTCTGGCGTGGGCCGGCGAGCGTTTCTTTTCCCGGCGAGTGGGCTTCGTCGCCGGCCTGATCCTCGCGCTTTATGCGCCGGCGATCTTCTTCGACAGTCTGATCCAGAAATCAACGCTCGACGTGTTCCTTGTCTGTCTGGCGTTGTGGTTGATGGCGCGGATGGTCACGGTCCGGCTGAAGCCGGACACCACCGAGGCGAAGACGCGAACCGGTGGGGTCCGGCTTCAGCCGGATCTTCTGTGGCTGTCGTTGGGCCTCGCGATCGGTTTGCTGACCCTCACCCGTGAAAACGCGATCGTCTTCACGGCGGTCATCGGCGGCTGGGCACTCATTCGCTACGGCCTGCGCGCTGCGGCCGTCTTCGTCCTCGGCGCCGCGATCGTGGTCGTGCCGGTGGCGATCCGGAACAGCCTCGTCGGCGGCGGCTTCTACGTGACGACGTCGCAGTTCGGTCCGAACTTCTACATCGGGAACAACCCGCGATCCGACGGCACCTATCAGTCGCTGCGCTACGGACGCGGCGCGCCGGAATACGAGCGGCAGGACGCGACCGAAATTGCGGAGCGCGCGACTGGCCGGACGCTGACGCCATCCGAAGTCTCGAGCTACTGGACCGATCAGGCGCTCGACTTCATCGCCGGCCGGCCGGCGGACTGGTTGAAACTCGTCGCCCGCAAGACCGCGCTGCTCGTCAACAGGACGGAGATGCTCGACACGGAAAGTCAGGAGTCGCACGCGGAGTGGTCGCTGCCGCTGCGGATCGCGGCGATCGTCGGTCATTTCGGCGTTCTCGTGCCGCTCGCGGTCCTCGGCCTGATCGTGTCGTGGCCGGATCGCTCGCGCCTCGAGGTGCTGTACGCGATGCTCGCGGCCTACGCCGCGAGCGTCATCCTCTTCTATGTGTTCGCGCGCTATCGCTACCCGCTGGTTCCGTTCCTGATCCTCTTTGCCGCTGCGGGACTCGATCGTCTGATCGGTGGCGTCCGGCTTCAGCCGGACGAGCGACCATGGGTGCGGCTGAAGCGGGACGCCACCGCGGTTGCCATTGTTGCCGGCGTTGTCGCGATCGTCGCCGTTCTCGCCAACTGGCCGATTCTGTCGGCCGACATGAATCGCGCCGTCACCGAGCACAACCTCGGCGCGGCACTGCAGAGCGACGGCCGCTACGACGAGGCGATCGCGCACTATCGCCGGGCGATCGAGCTTCGGCCCGATTACGCGCCCGCCTACAACAACCTCGCGTCATCGTTGAACTCCACCGGCCGATCCGCTGACGCCATCGCCGCCTACGAGCATGCGCTGCAACTCCAACCCGACTATCCCGAAGCGCATTACAACCTCGGCAACGCGCTGCTCGCCGCAGGCAGGCGCGAGGAGGCGGTCGCGCATTTCGAGCGCGCGCTGCACTCGATGGCCGGCTCGGCTGACGTGCACAACAACCTTGGCATCGCGTTGATGGCGGAGGGCAAAGTGACCGACGCGATCGGCGAGTTCCGGAAAGCGATTCAACTGGAGCCCGATTCCGCCAAGGCGCATCGCAACCTCGGCGACGCGCTGGCCACGGCAGGCGCCCGCGCGGAGGGCATCGAGCACCTGCGCCGCGCGGTCGCGCTCGCGGCGAACGATGCGTCGCTTCACTACGATCTCGGCAGCGCGCTCCTCGAGGCCGGGTCGCTGGACGAGGCCGTCACCGAGCTGCGCGCCGCCGTTCGCCTCGATCCGAAGTCGGTCGAGGCGCACAACAACCTCGGGATCGCGCTGGGCTCGCAAGGAAAGCTCGATGCGGCGATCGGCGAGTTTCAGGCCGCACTGAAGATCGACCCACATTCCGCCGACGCGCAGCGCAACCTGGCGACGGCCCTCGCTGCGCGGCGCCGGTAGCGCAGCCCTTTCGGGCTGCATCCGCGCCGAGGGCAGGCCTGAAGGCCTGCGCTACCGATGCGTTGTCATCTCACCACCGCACCACCGCCCCGACGCCGATCATCCGCGGCTGCATGATGCTGTTCGGCTTCTCGTACGATGCGCTGAGGAAATTCGTCGACACGTAGCTGATGATCGCGTCCGAGTTGTTGACGTTGAAGACTTCGAGCGTCGGCGCCACCGTGTAGCGGCCTGCCTTGAAATTCCTCGACAGCTTGAAGTCGAGCTGCGTGATCCGCTCGACGAACGCGGCGTTGAACGGAACGAGGGCAACGGTGAGCTGCGTCGGCGCGGTCGGAGATCCGATGAACGTCGCCGGCAGGATCACCGCGCCTGCGGGACAGGGCGACGCGCAATTCGCCGGATACCGCGTCGTGCCTCGCGTCGCCACCATATTCCGCGTCGTCGCGGTACTGGTCGCTGACGGACCCTGATTGCTCTGGAACGCGCCGCTCAGTTGAATGCCCCACGGCAGCGGATACGAGCCGGCGAGCTTGAGATTCCTGCTGTACGGAATGTCGTTCTCGCGATCGTTGCAGAAGCGGATCGCGTTCGGATTGTCCGGCGTCGTGCAGTTCACCTCGAGCTGACGCTCGATCGCGATGCCGCCGAACAGCAGCGCACCGCGTCCGGGGCGGAACCGGAACTCGAAGTTGTACGAGTTGTAGACCTGTTCCCGCTCGGGATCGAACGTGTCGAGGTTCTGAACCGGCAGCGTCCCGGCGGCGACGGTGCGGCTGTAGACGGTGATCGGATCGCCGTTCATCGGGTTGTAGATCGTCAGCGGGACGTAGTTCGGGTTGTGCAGCGGATCGCCCGCGGCCGCCAGGCTCTGATTGATCGTCGTCGTCAGGTTGTGAAAGGCGCCGTGGAACCACGCCGCCGTGACCGACAACCGCGGCATCAATTCGTGCTGCAATTCGAGACCGTGTTCCAGATTCCAGGTGCGCGGATAGTCGCCGTAGGTGTTCAGCGCGGCGACGCCAAAGTTCGACGGCAGCGCCGCGACGTTGATTTCGCAGCCCGGCGTTTGATAGGCGCACGGCACACGCGTCCCGTCCGGCAGGTAGGTCACCGATCCCTGCGCGATGTCGTCGCCGTTCAGATCGCGCCACTGGACGCTCGCCGTCTGCGAGAGCAGCGGATTGTAGTTGCTCGCGATGCCGGTCGTGCGCGCGCGGTTGTAGCGGTTCAGCGAATACTTCAGCGCCGACTTGGCATTGCCAAAGAGGTCGAAGACGGCGGCGAATCGCGGCGCCCAGTCGTGCCAATCGGGCAGGTTCTCGATCGCGTCGAAGTGGCGGGCCGGCACGAACCGTCCAGCGGGCGCGTCGACCGCCTCGACCATCGCGTCGAGCGCTTCCCAGCGGAGACCCATGTTGACGGTCAACCGCTTCATCGTCCACGAGTCCTGCGCGTAGAGCGCCACGTCGTGATTGAGGCGCTCGCCGTAGGTCGTGAGCGGCGTGTTGCGAAGGGTCACCGAGTCGGGCACGGTGAACACTTTGCCGGTGCTGTTGCTGCGATACACCTGCGTGAGGTCCGCGTTGGCGAAGAGGGTGTGCCGGAACGTGCCCCATTGGTACTGGAAGCCCGCCTTGACGTTGTGCGATCCGGTCACGTACGAGGCTGCGCCTTGCACGTTGTAGCGTGCCGGGCTCTGCGTGGTCTCCGAGGTCGCCGCCGTCTTGCGGCCGCCGAGATCGCTCTCGAGCCGAGACGCGCCCGCGAACCACTCGGGCGTCCCGCGCGCCTTGCCGATGCCTTCCTGATATTCGTTCGTGTAGTACTCGAGGTTGCTCGAGAATCCGCCGTCGATCATCAACCTGTTGCTGACGGTCGATGTCCACTTCGCCTGCGTCGTGTGATACGCGGGCGAGAACCAACGGACCGCCGCCGTCTCGGGATCCTCGAGGCTCTGCATGTCGTGGCCGCGGTACTTGTCGATCTCGTCGAAGTACGCCGACAACTTGTGGCGCGGGCTCACCTGCCACGTGAGGCGGGCCAGCGCGCTCTTGATGTACTGGTCGTCGATGCCCTGGCTGCCATCGTCGGTCACGGTGTTGGCGATAAAGTTGTTGACCGAGAAGTACCGCGCCGAGGCGAAGAACCAGAGCCGGTCTCGCCTGATCGGTCCGCCCTGCGCGGCGGTGAAATCGATGATGCGATCGGTGTGGGTGCCGGCGTCGAGGCCGGACGCCTTGTGCCGCTCGGTCAGGTTGCTGGCCTGCCACATCCCCGGACGATACGCGGTCTTGAAGTCGCCGCTGAAGCGGTTGCCGCCTTCGCGCGGAATCATGTTCAAGCGCACGCCGCCCGACGACGTGTCAGCGCCGATGCCCGACGTCTGGTAACTGACCTCCTGGTTCATCGCATCGTTGAAGTAGCTCTGCACGGCGCCGTCCGACTGCAGACCGTTGACGATCATCCCGTCCACCAGCACGGTGTTGTTCGCCGTCGTCATGCCGTGCGTCGACATGTAGGTCTGCTGCATGCCGCGGGCGCCGCCGGTGTCCGGCAGGTTCAGGTTGACGCCGACGATCAGCTGCCCCATGCCTTGAATCGTCCGGCCGGTCGGGATCGAGTCGATGGTTTCGCGATTCAGGACTTGCGTGTGCACGGCGGTCGTGACGTCGACGACGGGCGACTCGGCCGAGACGGTCACCGATTCTTCGATCGCGCCGACTTTCATGTCGGCGTTGATCGTCGCGGTGAATTCAGCGGGGAGCTGGACGTTCTCGCGTTTGATGGACTGGAACCCTTGCAGCGTGAAGGTGACGACGTAGGTCCCGGGACGAAGGTCGACGATCTTGTACTGGCCGGCGCCGTCGGTCACCGCCGCTCGGGCTTTTTCGATCAGGACGTCGCTGGCCGCTTCGACATTCACGCCGGGCAGGACGGCGCCGGATGTGTCCTTCACGACGCCGGCAATCGCACTTTGCGCGTGCGCGACAGTCGGCAGGAGCACGAACGAGGTGACGGCCGTGAAGAGCAAGCATCGAAGGCGTCGACTCATCACCCATCCTCCATGACGCAAAACTTACATGGCGGTGAGGCTACGCTTATGAAATTTTTCGGTCAAGCATTAATATCTTTTGCGCGATGCGTTTCCTGACCGTTTTTTCGAGAGCGTGTGTGTTCGCGCTGGTGGTCGTCAGCCGGCCGGCCTTCGCGCAGCCGACGCAACCGATCTATTTGCAGTACGACGGGTACGTCCACAACCCCGACGGCACCTACACGTTGTCGTTCGGCTACTTCAACATGAACAACGTCGACGTCACCGTGCCGCCGGGCGACGCCAACGGCTTCACGCCGTCACCCGCGGATCGCAATCAACCGTTGAGGTTCGTCAAGGGGCGGCACCGCTTCGCGTGCAGCATGGTGATCGACAAGGGATTCGACGGAAAGCTTCAGTGGACGGTGAAGTTCGCCGGCAAGACGAGCACGACGACCGCAAAGGTGCTCGATCCGTTGTACGAGCTCGAGCACAACAGCGAGGAGCACGCGACCGCAGGTCTTGATGTCAAGGGCGCAGCGAGGAACGTGTGTGTGAACCGGCCGCCGAGCGTCCGCATCGGCAACCCGTTCGCGCCGCCGCCGACGGGTCCCGGCGGCACGATGACCGGCCGCGTGAATCAGGAGCTGACGATTGTCAGTCAGGTCGAGGACGATGGGCTGCCGCGAAACGGATCGCTCACCATCGCGTGGAAAAAAGTCAGCGGGCCCGGCGACGTCACCTTCTCCGACGCCGCGGCCGCGACGACACGCGCGAAGTTCAGCGCCGCGGGCAAGTACGAGATCGAGCTGTCAGCGTCTGATGGCGAAAGGACCGCACGCGCCACGGTCGGCGTCACCGTGAGTGCAGCGCCCTGAATCGGCCGATGGGAAGCATCGGTCTCCCGCAGCTGATCGTGCTGTTCCTCGCCGTTCTGATGATCGACGTCTACTTTTCGCGCCGATCCGAGTGATCGTCAGGCAATGTCGCGCATGGATCTGGTCAGCGCTCGCGTACGCCGATCATTCGTCGTGACGTCACTGACCACCAGCGAATGGGTGCTGAGGAGCCGCCCAGTCTCCAGACGAAATGAAGTCGGTCGCGCTCTCCACGCGGATGGTCGCTGAATCGGCACGGAGTGCAACGACGACCGCGTCGCCCACGACCGATCGCTTCGCGTCGGCGTGGCTGCGGCGGCGAAAGAGCGTCAGGCGTTGCCCCACGTAGATACCGCGCTCGCTGCCGCGATCGATCACCATCAGGCGCCGCGGCGCGCCCAGCATGTGCCCGGCATCGGCAAACAGAATACGCGCCGCGTCGCCGAATGCGGGGATTCCGACAGGGTCAGGCGTTCGGATCGGTTCCGGTGTAAACGACGCCAGAAAATCACCCTTCATCACCTCGTCGCACGCATACACGACGACGGCGCTCGAGACGCGCTCGTCTGCCGCGACAATCTGGAGGAGGCCGGCGGTGTGCTCGCCCATGACTGCCGCGTCCGCCCAGTCAGCGCGGAAGCGGCGGCGCACGACGACGTTCTGCCCGACCTCGAGACCGTCGAGCGTGCCGCCATCGATGATGAGCTCGTCGTCTTTCGCGTAGAGGTCCCGCTCCGTTTCACTCCGGCGCGCGCGGATCGTGCCCAAGGATTCCGACGTCGCACCGGGCTTGGAGGGGCCGCAAATCGAGTCGCGGTCGTGGACCGGCACTGGTATCACCACGGGAGGCGGTGGCGGGACGAATCGCCGCGCGAGGGCCGGCGCGTCGCCGACGACCACGACCGTTTCAGTCACGCGCGCCAGCTCCAGACGCGTCTCGACCATCGAAACGGTGCCCGGTCGAACCACGATTGATTCGACCGCCGTGGCGAACCCATCCAGCTGACACGTCAGACGCACCTCTCCCGCCGGCAGCGCCGCGAGCTCGTATGTGCCGGCCGCATCCGTCACCGCGGTCGCGAGGACGCGTCCCTCGACAGAGGCCGCCACCACCGTGACGCCGGGGAGCACGCCATTCGAGCTGTCGGTGATCGAGCCGCGAATCGCGCCCTGGACCGTATCCGCGGCGGTGGCGCCGGAACACAGCCCTGAAAGCACAAAGATTGTAAGAACGAGCGTGCTGGGTAATCGGCGCATCGAGACTTCCTGGCCCCTCGATCCATATCGGCTCGGGGCGCCGGAACTTCAGATGCGCATGGTGAGGCGTCACCCGGTCTCGGGCGGCGGCTAGGCGACCTCGAAGAGTCCCGCGGCGCCCATGCCGCCGCCGATGCACATCGTGACGACGACGTTCTTCGCACCGCGGCGCTTGCCTTCGATCAACGCGTGGCCGACGAGGCGCGCGCCCGACATCCCGTAGGGATGGCCAACCGCGATCGCGCCGCCGTTGACGTTCAACCGATCGTCGGGGATGCCGAGACGATCGCGGCAATAAATCACCTGCACCGCGAACGCTTCGTTCAGCTCCCAGAGGTCGATGTCGTCGATCGTCTTGCCGGTCTGCTTCAGCAGCTTCGGCACGGCGAACACCGGACCGATGCCCATCTCGTTCGGTTCGCAGCCGGCGACGGCGAAGCCGCGGAAGATGCCGAGCGGCTTCAGTCCTTTCTTCGCGGCGGTCTTCCCGTTCATGACCATCGCGACCGACGCACCATCCGAGAACTGGCTGGCGTTGCCGGCGGCAATCACTCCGCCTTCGATGGCGGGCTTGATCTTCGCGACGCCGTCGTAGGTCGTATCGGGCCGGATGCCTTCGTCCTGCGTAATCGTGACGTCTTTGATCGACTCCGCGCCCGTCTCCTTGTCGACGACCTTCATCTTGGTCGCCACCGGCACGATCTCGTCGTCGAACTTTCCCGCGTCGCGCGCCGCCGCGGCGCGCCGCTGACTCTCCACGCCGTAGCGGTCCTGCCGCTCGCGCGAGATGCCGTACTTCTTCGACACGTATTCCGCGGTCTGCAGCATCGGCCAGTACAGCTCGGGCTTGTGCTCGACGATCCAGTCCTCGTTGAGCATGTGCGTGTTGATCTCGTTCTGCACGCAGGAGATCGATTCGACGCCGCCGGCGGCGAACACGTCGCCTTCGCCGCTCTGCACGCGCTGCGCGGCGATGGCGATGGTCTGGAGACCGGACGAGCAGAAGCGGTTCACGGTCATCCCCGAGGTCGTCACCGGACAACCGGCGCGCAGCGCGATCTGGCGCGCGATGTTGCGGCCGGTCGCCCCTTCCGGGTTGGCGCAGCCGATGATGACGTCCTCGATCTCGGCGGGATCGAGATGGGCGCGCTCGATCGCGGCGCACAGCACGCGGCCGCCCATCGTCGCGCCATGGGTCATGTTGAACGCGCCGCGCCAGCTCTTGGCGAGCGGTGTGCGCGCGGTGGACACAATCACAGCCTCGGTCATGGGTGATAATTTACCAGACCTGCATGGAAGCGCTGTTCGAGATCGATGCCGCGCGCGCGATTGCCGACTGGAACGCTGAGGCGCAGCAGATGTTCGGGTGGACCAATGCGGAGGCGGTCGGGATGCCGTCCAACCGCCTCGTGCCCGAACGCAACCGCGACGCCTACGATCAGGGACTGATCCACATTGCCGAGACGGCGCGGACCGACAAACGCGAGATCACCGCCGTCCATCGCGACGGCCACGAGTTCAAGATCGAGCTGACCGTCGCCGCGCAGAACCGCGACGGCCGGCAATCGTTCGTCGCCTTCGTGCGCGAGATGTCGCCGCGCCAGCGCGCGCTCGACGCCGTCGGCTGGGATGCCGAGCGCTTCCGCGGGATCCTCGATCAGATCGAAGACGGCTGCTTCGTCGTCGACATCCGCGGCCACTACCTGTTCGTCAACGACGCGTTCTGCCGCATCTTCGGCGTGCAGCGGGACGAGGTGCTCGGCGAGCACTTCAGCGTGACGACGACCAACAAGGCGCGCCGCGCCGAAACGATCAAGTTCTACCGCGATGTGCTGCGCACGGGCCAGCCGCTGAGGTCGTACGAATACGAGGTGACGCTCAACAACCCCGCGGTCAAATTCGTCGAACAATCGGTGTCACTCGAGCGCGACGCGCAGGGCCGGCCGATCGGATTTCTCGGCATCATCCGGGACAGCACGGCGCGGAAGCTCGCCGCACACGAGCTCGAGCAGGCGAAGGACGCGGCCGAGGCGGCGAACCGCGCCAAAAGCGAGTTCCTCGCCAACATGAGCCACGAAATCCGGACGCCGATGAACGGCATCATCGGCATGACCGCGCTGGCGCTCGACACGGAGTTGACGCCCTTTCAGGCCGATTGCCTCAACACCATCAGCCGGCAGGCCGACACGCTCCTGCGCATCATCAACGACGTGCTCGACTTCTCGAAGATCGAGTCGCGCAAGATGGACCTCGAGTCGGCGGCGTTCACGCTGTCCGAGGTCGTGGACGCCGCGATCAAGCCGCTGACCGTCGCGGCCCGCGAGAAGGGCCTCGAATTCACGCACCGGATCGCGGAGAGCGTGCCGGCACGCCTGCTCGGCGATGCCGTGCGGCTCGAGCAGGTGCTGACCAATCTCCTCGCCAATGCGATCAAGTTCACCGAGCACGGCACGGTCACGCTCGATGTGCGGATGGAGTCCTCGAACGGCGATGCGGCGATCCTGCACTTCACGGTCAGCGACACCGGCATTGGCATTCCGGCCGACAAGCTGGAGGCGATCTTTCACCCGTTCCAGCAGGCCGACGGTTCCACGACGCGGCGCTTCGGCGGAACGGGACTCGGCCTCACCATCTCGGCGACGCTGGTCAGGTTGATGGGCGGGCGCATCTGGGTGGAGAGCGAGCCGGGTTCCGGGAGCATCTTTCACTTCACCGCCGCCTTCTCGATCGCCGCGCCGCGCCTGGAACCGGAACGCCGCCGGCAGCCGCGGCCGCCGGTGGCGCCGACGACCACATCGAGCGCGCGCGTGCTCGTCGCGGAGGACAACATCATCAATCAGCGGATCGCGGAGACGCTGTTGACCAAGCGTGGCCACACGGTGAAAGTCGTCAACAACGGCCGCGAAGCGCTCGATGCGCTCGAGCGCGAGCCGTTCGACGTCGTGTTGATGGACGTGCAGATGCCCGACATGGACGGCTTCGAGGCGACCGCCGCTATCCGCGAGCGCGAGCGCGGCACCGGCTCTCGCGTCCGCATCGTCGCGATGACCGCCCATGCCATGCAAGGCGATCGCGAGCGATGCCTCGCGGCCGGCATGGACGACTATCTGTCCAAGCCAATCGATCAGGATCGACTCTTCGGTCTCGTCGAGGCGGGCGCCGAGTGACTCTCGCGCTGCAGGATGTCACGGTCCTCGACCTCTCGCACGCCCTCGCCGGCCCGTTTGCGACGACGATGCTCGCTGACTACGGGGCGACCGTGATCAAGATCGAGCCGCCGGAAGGCGAGATGTCGCGCGCCTGGGGTCCGCCGTTCTACGGCGACGAGACCGCGTACTTCGTCAACCTCAATCGCAACAAGAAAAGCGTCACGATCGATCTCAAGCACGCCGACGGGAAGGACGTGTTCTTTCGTCTCCTCGACACGGCCGACGTCGTCGTGGAGAACCTGCGCGTCGGAACGGTCGTCAGGCTCGGCATCGACTACGAGCGCGTGCGGGCGCGCCAGCCGCGCGTCGTCTACTGTTCGATTTCAGGCTTCGGCCAGGACGGCCCGTATCGCGACCGCGCCGCGCTCGACCTCGTCGTGCAGGCCGAGAGCGGGCTGATCAGCATCACCGGCGAGCCGGGCAGCCACGGCGTCCGCTGCGGCGTCTCGATCGCCGACATCACCGCCGGCATGTACGCCGCATTCGGGATCCTCGCGGCGCTCCATGCGCGGCAGACGACCGGCCGCGGCCAGTTTCTCGACGTCTCGATGCTCGAAGGGCAGCTCGGGATTCTCTCCGGAATGGTCGGCGCCTATCTCGCGGACGGGATGGTGCCGGAGCCGATGGGCACCGCATACGGCGCGCTGCTGCCGTATCAGACGTTTCGGACCCGCACGCGCGACATTGCCATCGGCATCGGCAGCGACAAGCTGTGGCGCACGTTCTGTCCGCTCGTCGGGCTCGCGCACCTCGCCGACGACCCGCGCTACGTGACCAACGCCGCGCGCAAAGCGAATCGGCCATCGCTCATCGCGGACGTGCAGGCGGCGTTCCTCACGAAGAGCTACGAGGAGTGGGAAGCGATCCTGATGCCGGCCGGCATTCCGATCGGTGCGATCAACACCATCGACAAGGTCGTCGAGCACCCGCAGGTCGCCGCACGCGGCGCGCTGGTGGAGAGCACGCATCCGGTGGCCGGCACGATACGCGTGGTCGGACCGCCGGTGCGGATGTCGGAGACGCCGGGGTCGGTGCGTCTGCCCGCGCCACTGCTCGGCGAGCACACCGATGACGTGCTGCGCGAGCGCCTCGGGATGCGCGACGAAGAGATCGAGCGCCTCCGGGCGGCGGGCGCGCTTGGTCGTCGCGGTGTGGCAGGAGCGCGTTCGTAGCGTCGCTGGGCGGGATTCGGGATTTGGGATTTGGGATTTGATGATCCGCGTGCGAATCCCGATTCGCGATGACAACCAAGGAGAGCCACGTGAGACTGTTGAACGATCGTGTCGCCATCATCACCGGCGCGAGCAAAGGGATCGGCCGCGTGATGAGCCAGATGTTCGCGCGCGAGGGCGCGAAGGTCGTGTGCGCGGCGCGATCGGAGGCGCTCGTCAACGAAACGGCGGCATTGATCACGAGCGCCGGCGGCGATGCGGTGGCGATTTCCGCGGACGCGGCGACGGAAAACGGCGCGCGCGCCGTCGTCGACGCCGGCGTGCGAGCGTTCGGGCGCGTCGATACGCTGATCAACAACGCCGGCGACGGCGGTCCGACCAGGGCGGTGCAGGACTATACGATCGACGACTGGTACTACACCGTCAATTCGTGTCTGACGAGCGCCTATCTGTGCTCGCGCTTCGCGGTGCCGGCGATGATCGCCTCCGGGCGCGGCGCGATCGTCAACATCGCGTCGATGGCAGGGCGCCGAGGCCTCGCCTATCGCGTCGGCTACTGTTCCGCGAAGGCGGGCCAGATCGGGATGACCTACGGCCTCGCGCTGGAGCTCGGGCGGCACGACATCACCGTCAACGCGATCGCGCCGGGCGCGGTCGAAGGCGATCGCATCGATCGCATGATCAAGGGTCAGGCAGACCTCCGCGGGGTGGACATCGAGCGGATGCGGCAGACGTTCGTCGAGCGCTCGCCGCTCGGCCGCATGTCAACCGCCGACGATATCGCCGCGCTCGCCGTGTTCCTGTGCAGCGATCATGCGCGGAACATCTCGGGCCAGTGCATCCCGGTCACCGCCGGCGAGCCGGCATAGCAGAACCACGAAACGACTCACACGAATCGCGAAGCTACGAAACCACGAAAATACGAAACCACGAAAAGAAACGTCAACCACATTCTCCGGGTTTCGCGGCTTTCGTCGTTTCGCGGTTTCGTGTTTCGTGGTTTCGCGGTTTCGTGTTTCGTGGTTTCGTGGTTTCGTGGTTTCGTGGTTTCGTGGTTTCGTGGTTTCGTGATTTCGTGTTTCGTGGTTCGTTTTCGTGGTTCGACTTATTTGATCGCCAGTGGATTGATCGGCGATCCGACCGCACCCGTGATCGGCAGCGGCGGTGCGACGAAGAAGAATTCGTAGACGCCGTCACGCGCGCAATCGTCGGCGAGCTCGTCGAGAAAGAAGATCTCGCCGATCGTCAACCCCATGTTCGGGATGAACACCTGGTGCAGCGGCTGGAACGATTCGGAGATCTCGTTGGGCCGGACCTCCATCCCCCACGTGTCGGTGGCCACCGCGGCGATCTCGCGGCGATGCACCCAGTCGGCGGTGTGGAATGACAGGCCGGGCGCGTCCCCGCCCGCGTAGTCGCCCCAGCCGCCGCGCTCCCGGCAAAGCGCCATGTGACCGGTGCGCACGAGCAGCGCGTCGCCCGCTCTCACGTCGACGCGCTGACTCGCGATCGCGGCGTCGAGATCGTCCACGGTGATGGCGTAGCCCGGCTCGAGCCACGGCGCGCCCTTGACGCGTGGGACGTCGAGCAGCACGCCGCGCGCCACGACGCCTCCGGGGCGGCGCGCGATCTTGTCGATGCCATTGCGCTTCGCGCCGCGGCTCGACACTTCGTTGGCGTCGCGGTCGTTGTACATCCGGCCGTCCTCGAAGCAGTGGCTGAGGGCGTCCCACTGCGTGCCGCACTGCAGCGGCATGATGATCATGTCGTCGCTGAACCCGACGCCGCCCGGGAACTTGATCGCGCCGGTCGTGCAGTCGGGGCCGGTGATCATCATCCGGTGGATCGGATTGAATCGCCGCGGCTGGTTCGTCTGCGGTCCCTTGGCGTCGAACGGAATCGCGAGCGAGAACACGGCGCCGCGCTTCACGAGTCCGGCGGCGCGCACGATGTCTTCCGGTCTGATGTAGTTCAGCGTCCCGCGCTCGTCGTCTGCGCCCCACTTGCCCCAGTTGCGGCACCGCCTGCCGGTTTCCCGGATGATGTCGGCCATGGCGGCAATGATAAGCTCCTCGTCGCGGGAAGGAGCTTCCGTGATCGAGCCGCAACGCCTCCATCGCGCCGCCGCCGTCGTGATCTGCGCATCGCTCGCGCTGCCCGGCGCGGCGCCGCAGAAGACAGCGACGCCGTCCACGGCTCGCGCCGAACCCGTGCTGACGGCCGATCTCGTGGCCGCGAATCGCATCCTCGCGCAGGAAGGGATCTTCGACGGGTTCGGCCACGTGAGCGTGCGCAGCGATCGCGACGCCAACCGCTACTACCTGTCGCGTTCGCTCGCGCCAGGTCTGGTCACCGCCGCCGACATCGTCGAGCTCGATCTCGACAGCCGTGCCATCGGTTCGACGGCGGCGTTGTACTCGGAACGATTCATTCACGGCGAGATCTACAAAGCTCGACCCGATGTAAAAGCCATCGTCCACGATCATTCACCGGCGCTCATTCCCTTCAGCGTCAGCTCGGTTCCATTGCGCGCGGTGTCGCACACGGCCGGATTCATCCCCGACGGCGTACCGATCTTCGACATCCGCACCGCCGCCGGCATGACCGACATGCTGGTGAGCAACGGCGAGCGCGGGCGCGCGCTGGCGACGACGCTGGGATCCGGCGCGGCCGTGCTGATGCGCGGCCATGGCGTCACGATCGTCGGCTCGACGCTTCCGATCGCCGTCGGCCGCAGCATCTACCTCGAGCGAAACGCGACGCTCCAGGCGCAGGCGATCGCGCTCGGCGGCAGCATCACGTATCTGGATCCCGCGGAGGCGCGCCAGATCATGGCGAGCGGCGAGAATGGCGGCTATCTCCGCGCGTGGGAACTGTGGAAGCGAAAGGCGAATCTCGCGGCGAAATGAATGGCGAGCGCATGAAAGCTGTTCTCTGCAAAGCGTACGGTCCACCGGAATCGCTGGTCGTCGAAGAGCTCGAGTCGCCGTCGCCGGGGCCCGGCGAGGCGGTGGTCGCCGTGAGAGCGGCGAGCGTGAATTTTCCGGACGTCTTGATCATCCAGAACAAATACCAGGTGAAGCCACCGCTGCCCTTCTCGCCCGGGAGCGAAGTCGCGGGCGTCGTCAAGGCGACCGGTGAAGGCGTGAACGGATTCAAACCGGGCGATCCGGTGATGGCGTTTACGACGTACGGCGGCTTCGCCGAAGAAGTCAAAACCGACGCGCGGAAACTGCTGCCGCTGCCAACCGGGATGACCTTCGCCCAGGCGGCCGCGTTCGGCTTGACCTATGCCACATCCGACTTCGGGCTGCGCGATCGCGGCGACCTGAAAGCCGGCGAGACGCTGCTCGTCCTCGGCGCGGCGGGCGGCGTCGGCATCGCGGCGATCGAGATCGGCAAGGCGCTCGGCGCGCGCGTGATCGCCTGCGCGTCGACCGACGAGAAGCTCGCCGTCTGTCGCGAGCACGGCGCCGACGACACGATCAACTACGCGACCGAAGATCTGCGCGAGCGGATCAAGCAGCTGACCGACGGCAAGGGCGTCGATGTCGTCTACGATCCGGTCGGCGGTCCGTATACCGAGGCGGCGCTGCGATCGCTGGCCTGGCGCGGCCGTCTCCTCGTGGTCGGCTTCGCCGCCGGCGAGATTCCGAAGATCCCGCTGAACCTGACGCTCCTCAAGGGCTGCTCGATCGTCGGCGTCTACTGGGGCGAGTTCACGCGCCGCGAGCCGCAGCGCTTCGCCGCCGCGATGCGGCAGCTCGGCGAGTGGTTCGTCGAGGGCAAGATCAAGCCGCATATCTCCGCGACGTTCCCGCTCGAGCGCGCCGCCGATGCGCTGACGCTGATGGCGGACCGCAAAGTGACCGGCAAAGTCGTCCTCAGCGTCGGCTGAAAGTCGCGTCGCCGGGCGCTCCGCGGCTGCGTATAATCTCCGCCACCGGAGGCCCGTCCATGACCCGTCGCGTCCTGCTCGCTCTCGCTGTCGCCCTCGGCCCGACGCTCGTCGACGCCGCGCGTTCGCCGATTCAGGCCGCAGGCACGGCGTGCACGAATCTGGCAGCACTGACGATGCCGGGGATCAGCGTGCGCTCGGCGACGCAGGTCGCGGCCGGCGGATTCACGCCGCCCGGCGCGCGCCAGGAGATCACGGTGCCCGCCTTCTGCCGCATCGAGGCGGTCGCGCGGCCGACCAGCGACTCCGAGATCAAGTTCGAAGTGTGGATTCCGCCGGCCGATGCGTGGAACGGCAAGTTCGAAGGCGTCGGCAACGGCGGCTACTCAGGCGCCATCGGCTACGCCGCGATGGCCACCGCGCTGCGCCGCGGCTATGCGACCGCGAGCACCGACACCGGCCACGCCGGCGACGACATGAAGTTCGGCCAGGGGCATCCCGAGAAGATCGTCGACTGGGCGCACCGTTCGATCCACGTGATGACCGAGGCGGCAAAAGTGATCGTGCGCGATCACGCAGGCCGCTTCCCCGACCACTCGTACTTCAACGGGTGCTCGAGCGGCGGGCATCAGGCGCTCTCCGAAGCGCAGCGCTATCCCGACGATTACGACGGCATCATCGCCGGCGATCCGGCGCACAACCGCATCCGTCAGACCTTCGGCTTCCTCCACTCGTGGATCGTCACGCACCACAAGGACGGCACGCCGATCGTGCCGGCCGCCAAACTGACGACGCTCACCAAAGCGGTGGTCGAGGCCTGCGACGGCCTCGACGGACTGCGGGACGGCATCATCGACGATCCGCGGCGGTGTCACTTCGATCCGGGCCGGTTGCTGTGCCGCAACGGCAACGACGACGCGTCGTGCCTGACCGCGGCGCAGGTCGAGGCGACGCGGAAGATGTACGAGGGACTGAAGAACCCGCGCACCGGCGAGCAGATCTTCGCCGGCTGGCCGCGCGGCAGCGAAGGCTTCGGCGACAACCCGATCCAGAGCTGGCGGCAGTACGTGCTCGATCCGGCCGAGCCGATGCGCGTCGGCTTCTTCCGCTACTTCCTCTTCCACGATCCGAACTGGGACTGGCGCACGATCGATTGGGATCGCGATCTCGCGTACGCGGAGCAGAAGTTGCCGTTCATGCAGGCGGTGGAGCGCGACCTCGGTCCGTTCAAGAAGCGCGGCGGCAAACTGATCATGTACACAGGCTGGGCGGATCCGGTCGTGCCGCCCCAGGACACGGTGGCCTACTACGACGCGGTCGTGAAGACGATGGGCGGGCTCGAGAAGACGCGCGAGTTCTACCGCTTCTTCCTCGCTCCCGGCATGGGACACTGCAGCGGCGGACCGGGACCGAACCAGTTCGATGCGCTCGCCGCGCTCGAGCAGTGGGTGGAAAAAGGGGTCGCGCCGGAGAAGCTCGTCGCCACGCACGGCACCAATGGCAAGATCGATCGCACGCGTCCGCTCTGTCTCTATCCGCAGGTCGCGCGGTGGAAAGGCACCGGCAGCACGGACGAAGCAGCGAATTTCATGTGCGTCACCGAGGCGCCATTGAGCGGCGTGCGGAGGACGACGTCGGGCACCAGATGAAACGCCGAGATTTTCTGACGACGACGTTGGCGGCCGGCGCGTGGAGCGGCGTCGGCTCGGCTGACACCGCGCCGTGCAAGCAGGATGGTCCCGATCCATCGCCGACCCCACAAGCGTCGTCGCTCTTCCCCGGATTCGAATCGCGGAAGATCCCGACGACCGGCGCCACCATCAACGTGCGCCGCGGCGGCAGCGGTCCGCCCCTGCTCCTGATTCATGGCTACCCGCAGACCCATGCCGAATGGCACAAGATCGTC
Source organism: Vicinamibacterales bacterium (assembly GCA_036848175.1). Classification (GTDB taxonomy): domain Bacteria; phylum Acidobacteriota; class Vicinamibacteria; order Vicinamibacterales; family CAVVIG01; genus QHWF01. Next base: position 20,568 of record DAIUKO010000024.1, read on the forward strand.
CCCGAGCTGACCAAACACTTCACCGTCGTGCTCGTCGATCTGCGCGGCTACGGCGACAGCAGCAAGCCGCCCGACGGCGAGAATCACGCGAACTACTCGAAACGCGCCATGGCGCTGGATCAGGTGGAGGTGATGCGCGCCCTCGGCTACGACCGGTTCGCGGTGGTCGGCCACGATCGCGGCGCGCGGGTGACGTGGCGCCTCGCCGTCGAGCATCCTCAATGCGTCTCGCGCGCCGTCATCCTCGACATCGTGCCGCTGCCCTACTCGAACGTGACGCGGGAGTTCGCCACGCAGTACTTCCACTGGTTCTTCCTGATCCAGCCGGCGCCGTTTCCGGAGACGCTCATCGGCAACAGCGCGGAGTTCTATCTCAAGTCGCGTTTTCTGCGGCCGACCGGCGGCACCGGCTCGATGACGCCGGAAGCGATTGCCGAGTACGTGCGCTGCTTCAAGGATCCGGCGACGATCCACGCCACCTGCGAGGACTATCGCGCCGGCGCGACGATCGATCTCACGCACGTCGACGAGACGCGCGACAAGAAGATCAAGTGTCCGCTGCTGGTGTTGTGGGGCGATCGCGGCACCGTCGGCCGGCTTTACGACGTGATGAAGATCTGGCGCGAGCACGCCACCGATGTCCGCGGCAAAGCGCTGCCGGGCGGTCACTTCCTCCCCGAAGAAGTCCCCGACGCGACGCTCGCGGAAATACTGCCCTTCCTAACCGCCTGACGAAAGATCGCGACGCCGATCAGGTTCGCAACGACGATCAACGACGAGATCTTCAGCGCGAAGGTCAGGCGGCTCTCCACCTGGATGATCGGCAGGATCGACAGCACCACGAAGAGCAGCGTCATCAGAAATCCCGAGAGCGCGGACGCGGTGAGCCACAGCGGGCGGCGCGCGGCGGCACTGCGCAGGCCGGCGATCGGAATCGCGAACATCACCAGGTAGGTGAGCGCGTAGAAGATCGCCGACGCGTTCCAGAGCAGCTGAAACGCCTCCTGCTTGCCGACGCCGACCAGGCCGATGACGCTGAACGCGAACGTCGCCGCGCCCACGAAGACGATCGAATTGACCGGCGTGCGCCGGCGCGGATCGATGCGCGTGAACCACTCCGGCAGCAGGCCGTCCCACCCGGCGACCATCGGCATCCGCGTGTTGCCGGTGAACATCACGCTTGCCTGGGCAATGCGGACGATCAGAAGAACGACGATCGTGATCGGTGCAATCGCCGCCGCATAGCCCAGCGGCCGGAATCCGGCGGTGAGCACCTGCGGGATCGGCGCGATGAGATCGATCTGTTCGATCGGAATCAGCGCCAGCACCGAGCTCGTGCCGAGGATGAACATCACGGCGATGATCGGCGCCGCGACCATCACCGAGCGTCCGATGGTTCTGACCGGATTGCGGCATTCACCGGCGTGGATGGCCACGTATTCGAACCCCCCGAACGCGCCGAAGCCCATCTTTCCGAGCAGATTGAGGCTGAGGATGGACACGACCGGCGTCGCGGTCGCGAGCGGGTGAAATTCCGCGAGCGATCCGTTGGCGAGATTCAGCCACGGCACGACGAGCAGCGCCGCGAACGTGACCAGCATCAGCGCGCCGCCCGCCTTGTGGACCCATTTGCCGACGCCGAGCCCGAGAATCGCCAGCCACACGAGCGCGGCGAACAGGCCGGCGCTGACCAGCGCGATGAGCGGCTTGCTCGCGGCCAGTGTCTCGGCACGTGGTCCGATGACGTAGGCAAGATATTGCGTCGCCTGCAGTCCGGTTTCGGAGGTGTTGAGGATCGCGAACAGCCACAGGTTCCACGCCACGAGGAAGCCCGTGAGCTCGTTGAATCCGAGCTTCGCCCACTGGTAGAGGCCGCCTTCGAGCGGCATCCGCCGATTGAGATGGATGACGACGACCGCGGACGGCACGTAGAACAGCACCATCGCGAGCAGCCAGAACGCGACGTGCGCCGGGCCCATCTTGGCGGCGACGCCGACCCACGGCAGTCCGACCACGAAGAGGATCTGCGTGAGCGCGAGGTCGGTGAGTCCCAGCTCGCGCGGTAGATCGCGTGCGGCAGCACTTTCGGGCGAGGAATTGACGGACGGCTGCACGTGGCCCAGTTTACAAACATCGTCGCGCGCGACCACCTTTGAAATCGCCAGAACCGTCACCGGGCTGTGAATCTGCCTTGAACGTCGTCTGCCGCGTGGCACACGTCTTGAGAGCGTGGCAGCGTGCTCTTGATGTTCGGCCTTCTGATCGTTGCCGGAGTCGCGTACTCCCGCGCCACTGAAGAGCAGCGCGCGCTACTGCATCAACTGCTTCGGACGGCGGCGGCACGCGCGATCGAGGTCGTCGCGCGCAATCGCCGCGAATGTGAGCCGTTTCTCGACACGCTTCGCGCGCGCTCGCGGTTCGCGCCTGGCACGACGGCCATCGTCGCGCTGAACGTGATCGTGTTCGCGTTGATCCTCTTCGGCCCGGGATCGACTGGAAATCCCGAGACACTGGTCGCATGGGGAGCAAACTTCGGCCCGCGGACGACGAACGGTGAATGGTGGCGTCTCGTCGCCTCGCTGTTCATCCACTCGGGACTGATTCCGCTCGTCGTAAACATCGCCGCGCTCGCGCAGCTCGGGCTCGTGCTCGAACGCATCGTCGGACGTGTCGCCTTCGCCGCGATCTACTTTCTCGTGGGGATCCTCGCCAGCCTGGTGGGCGTCGCGTCGCATCCGGTGACTGTCAGTGCGGGCGCGTCCGCTGCCATCGCCGGCCTCTACGGCATGCTGTTCGCGTGCGGCGCATGGGATCGGTACCGGCCGTCCGAGACCGCGATTCCTCTCGCCGTCTGGAAACGCCTTGCGCCGTCGGCAGCGCTCTTCCTCCTTTACAACGCGGGGGACGGCGGCATCGAAATGAAGGCGGAGCTCGCGGCGTTCCTCGCCGGATTCTCGTCCGGCCTGGTGCTGCCACGGACGATCGCCGAGCACAGGCCGGAGTGGCGGCCTCTCGGCGCGATCGCAGCGGTGATGGTCACGGTTGCGATCGGGGCGGCGATTTCTCTGCGCGGGATCGCCGATGTCCGTCCCGAGATCGCGGGCGTGCTCGATATCGAGCGACGAACCGTTCCTCTCTACCGCGCGGCCGAGGCGCGCTCATGGAAGGGGCAGTTCGCCGCCACCGCGCTTGCCGACCTGATCGAGCTGAAGATCATGCCGGAGCTCGAAGCGGCGCGGGCGCGGCTCGCCGCCCTTCACGGTGTGCCCCGCGAGCATCAGCAACTGATCGCAGCGGCCGTGGAGTACGTCCGACTGCGCTCCGAGAGCTGGCGCCTGCGTGCGGAAGGATTACGGAGAACGGTGGCGACGCTGCGACGGGACACGGCCGGCACGGGAACGGCGGCGGACGCGAAGTGGCGCGATCGGGCGGCGACCGAGCATCGAGTCACGCAGGTCATGCTCGGACGCGCCGAGCAAGCCGAGCGGGCCTCGCTCGAAGTGCTCCAGCGGCTCAACCCTCCGAGTCAAGTCTCACCCTGATTCTTCGCGTCGCCGCGTCAATCACGACGCGATCGGCGTAAGGACCTGCGCCGTCCCGTAGCAGAGCACTTCGGTCACGCCCTGCATGACTTCGGTGGCGTCGTAGTCGATCCCGACGACAGCGTTGGCGCCGAGCTCCTGCGCGTGCTGGAGCATCAGCGCGAACGCGTCGGCGCGCGTCTTCTCGCAGAGCTCCGTGAGCAGCGTGATGTTGCCGCCGACCAGCGTCTGCAGGCCCGCGCCGATCGTCCCGAAGATCGAGCGCGAGCGGACGGTGACGCCGCGCACCACGCCGAGGTTCTGTTTCACCCGATAGCCCTCGAGCACGAACGCCGTCGTCGTCATCGCGTGATTGATCGGAGCCGCCATGTCGTCTCCCTCAGGTTCCGAGCTGGGCCGCGAGGTCGTTGAAATCGGTCGCGACGATGTCGAAGGATGGATCGGGCGTCAGATCGGGCTTCCCGGCCGGCCCGAACTCGTGCGGCCTCGGCACGAACGCCGTCTTCAGTCCGACGCCGCGCGCCGCGCGAAGATCGCCCTTGTGCGCAGCGACCATCACGATCTGGCCGGGCGCGAGATCGAGGAAATCGGCCGCTGATTGATACACCTCGCGATCCGGCTTGTAGTGTCTCGCGAGCTCGGCGCCGAGAATGCAGTCCCACGGCAGGCCGCCAAACTTGGCGAGGTCGGTCATCAGCGAGACATTGCCGTTCGACAGCGGCGCGATGATGTACTTCGTCTTGAGCCGCGTCAGGCCGCGCACCGAGTCGGGCCACGGCTTGAGACGATGCCAGGCGCGATTGAAATTCTCCTTGTCAGCCTCGCTCAAGCCACTGATGTGGAAGTCGACGAGCAGCCTGTCGAGCGTCCCGCGGTGCAGCGCGTCGAGCTTGGTCCACGGAATCTCCCCCTTGCGAACGCGATCCATGCTCGGCCCGTATCCCGCGCGCCAGGCGTCGGCGAACTTCGCCCAGTCCACGTCGAGATGTTTTTCTTTGCCGAGCCTCTCGCCTTCGGCGATCACCGACGATCGCCAGTCGACGACCGTGCCGAACGTGTCGAACACGAGCGCCCTCACCGACGCGAGCGGCGGCTTTGGCGCAGTGGCGCCCTGACCGTGCACCGCGCTCGCCATCATCGCGAACGAGGCGGTTGTGACGAAATGGCGGCGTGACAATTTGTCGGGGAGTGTCATATCCCACGCTTCTTAATGCTGCGACGTCTGCCGACGCTGCTGGAGCTGTTCGAGGAAATCGAGCTGCGCTTTCAGGAGATGGTTCTTGCTCTGCACCGTGTCGCCGAGCTCGAGATACGGCTCGGCGGTCTGATCGTACGGCATCCACTTTGGCAGGCCTTTGCCGTTCGGATCGCCGCCGGCCGCGAAGTTGACCCAGTAGCCGGACATCTGATCGGACAGCGTGAAATCGATGTCGGTGAAGCGCCACTCGCGATTGCGAAGCGTGGCGAACACATAGGGAATTTCCGCGGCGTGATACGCGCCCCACGTTTTCGCGTTCGGGCTCGGCGGCACGTGCGTGAACTGATACAGGTACGCCTTCGAGCCGTTCGCTGAATTCAGGCGCGCCCAGGTGCGCATCTCGAGCGTGAAGGTCGTGTCGCGGCCGACACCGAGCAGCGCCTCGGCGATGTCCGATTCGTTCCTCACCGGATACGCGGCGTCGTAGTCCTTGACGGCGTCCCGGTACTGCGCCTCGACACGCTTCCGGTACTCCTCCATCGTTTTCGGATACTGCGATCGATCGAGACCGCCGAGCGTCGTCCATTCGTTCGCGTTCGACCCGACGAGGACTGGAACGGCGCTTTGCTTCTTCTCGGTGAAGATCGTCCGCACGTCCGCCGGCAGCACCCAGCCGTCGACGTTGACGCTGCTGCGGAACGACTGGACGGCGAGCAACGTGTCGGCGTCGACGCGGCGGAGCGCGGCCAGCGACCCGGCGCCAACCGCCGCCGCCAGCGCCGTGCCGCCCTTCTCCGCATCTGCGAGACGCACGTTGCGCGCGAACTGGCCGCCGCTCTCGCCGATGGCGCGATGGAAGAGTCCCTTCGCGAGCGGCGTGGCCTGGACGACGTTCACGCTCCACGAGCCGGCGGACTCGCCGAAGATCGTCACGCGATTCGGATCGCCGCCGAACGCGGCGATGTTCTTCTGCACCCATCTCAGCGCCGCGAGGTGATCGAGGATCGCGTAGTTGCCCGACGCATGCTGAGGCGATTCGGCCGTCAGTTCCGGATGGGCCAGGAAGCCGAACACACCGAGCCGATAATTCGTGGTCACGACGACGACACCTTTTTTCGCGAGCGCCGTGCCGTCGTAGGTTGGAAGCGATCCCGATCCGCGAGTCCACGCACCGCCGTGAATCCACACCATCACCGGGCGTCTGTCGCCGGCGGAGGCAGTTGTCCAGACGTTCAGATAAAGACAATCTTCGCTGGTCGGCTGCGGTGCGACGGCGTACGGTGATCCAGACGGATACGGCGCCTGTATGCACTGCGCGCCGACCGCGTCGGCGTACTTGACCCCGCTCCATGCCGCCACCGGCTGCGGCGCCTTCCAGCGAAGCTCGCCGATCGGCGGCGCGGCGAATGGAATGCCTTTGAACACGCGCACCCCGTTCGACGTCGTGCCGGCGAGCTGACCGCCATCCACCTTGACCACGTCGGGTGCGGCCTGCACCAGCAGCACGCAGAACACGCACGCCGCCGAAATCACGAACCCTCGAAGATAGCTCACCATGTGATGACTCCTCGTGCGCCGTCGCTCGAGGCAAGTGCGTCGAGCGCGTCGTTGACGCCGTTCAGCGTATAGGTGCGCGACACCAGTTCCTGCAGCTTCAGCTGACCCTGCTGATACAGTGACACGAGCTTCGGAATGTCGCGCCGTGGCTGGCCCGAGCCGTACACGGACCCGATCAACCGCTTCTCCTGCATCACGAACGGAAACATCGGGAACGCCGCCTGCGTGTCGCCCCGCGCGAGGCCGGTCAGGACGACGGTGCCGCCTTTGCGCGTCATCGCGAGCGCGTCGGTCAGCGTCCGCGAGTTGCCGACGGTGTCGAACACGAAATCGGCGCCGCGCCCTGCAGTCAGCTCGCGGACGGCATCCGCCGTTGCGTGCCCCGAGCGCTCATCCTTCGGGATGAGCGTTGAAGGGTCAGACGCGGAGATCGTGTGCGTCGCGCCGAACCGCTTCGCGATCTCGAGCGGCCTCGGACGCACGTCAATGGCGACGATCGTCTCGCAGCCGGCGATCGCCGCGCCCTGCATGACGTTGAGGCCGACGCCACCCGCGCCGATGACGACGACGCGCGATCCCGGAGTCGCCTGCGCCGCATTGATGACCGCGCCGACACCGGTGACCACCGCGCATCCGACCGTGGCGAGCGCGTCGAAGCCGACGTCGGCGGGCACACGAATCGCGCCGTCCTCCGGCACGATCACGCAGTCGGAAAAGCAGGCCGTGCCTAGAAACGGCGCGACCGCCTGATCGCGCGCGTGCACATGTGACGCCCCGGAAGGCAGGCGATTCCGGTACGTGACCTTCTCGAGCCGATCGCAAAGTACCGCGCGCCCTTCGCGGCACGGCGCGCACACGCCGCACGCCGGTGCCCAGCAGAAGACGACGTGATCGCCCGGCCGCACGCTGGTCACACCCGCGCCGACTTCCCGGACGATGCCCGCCCCTTCATGCCCGAGGACGACCGGCGTCTTCATCGGCCAGTCGCCGCGCGCCGGGTGCAAGTCGCTGTGGCAGACGCCGGCGGCCTTGACTTCGACGAGCACCTCGCCCGGGGCGGGAGTCCCGAGGTCAGCCGCCTCGACCGAGAGCGGTTTGCCCTGTTCCCAGAGAATTGCGGCCTGAATGCGCATGAAATCGGCCGGGGCCTTATACTGCCGGGATACCAAACTGTCAAATAGGGGAAGGTGCTGACAGGCGGGTTGCAGGCGGGCTTCATGGTGACGTGTTGGCGTGCTGAACATCGGTATGGCACTCAACGTCACTGATCAGACAGAGCCCCCACCGCCAGCCGGGGAAACCGTCCTCCCGGCGCCGACGTCGAGCATCATCCCATGCACGCTCTGCCTATGAATCTCGAAGCCTGGGAACAGGCCAAGGACGTCATTACCGAGGCGCTCAAGCGCGTCCCGTCGGAACGGGAAAAATTCGTCCGCGAGCGCTGCGGCGACTCGACCCTCGCCGGCGAGATCATCACGCTCCTCGACGCCTACAAGGACGGCGTCGACTTCCTCGCCGACCCGCCCGACGAGGAGGAAGACCAGCTCGAGCCGGGGACGCGCGTCGGCCCCTACGTGATCATCGACTCGATCGGCCGGGGCGGCATGGGCCACGTGTTCCTCGGCAGCGATCCGCGGCTGCGCCGCAAGGTCGCGTTGAAGTGCGTCATCCGATCGCTTGCCGGCAGCGGCGAGCGCCGCCTGCGGATCCTGCACGAAGCCCGCGCCGCCGCCAGCGTCATGCATCCGAACGTCGCGACGATTCACGACGTCGTCGAGCACGACAATCGCGCGTTCATCGTCATGGAGTACGTCGAGGGCGAGAGTCTCGCGTCGCGGCTGAAGCGCGAACGGATGCCGATCGACCGAGTGATTGCCGTCGGGCGGCAGCTCGCCTCGGCGCTGAGCGCCGCGCACGCCAAGCACGTCGTCCATCGCGATCTGAAACCGGGGAACGTCCATTTCACGACCGACGGCGCTGCCAAGATTCTCGACTTCGGCATCGCCAACGCGCCGCGGATGGCCACCACCGTCGCGGCGAGCGGACGGAAGATGAATACCTCGCTGCCGACGAGAGCCGGGCAGCAGCCGGGCACACCGTCGTACATGTCGCCCCAGCAGTTGATGGGGCGGGGGATGGTGGACGAGCGGTCCGACGTCTACAGCCTCGGCGTCGTGCTCTTCGAGATGGCTACCGGCCGGCGGCCGCACCACGAGACGACGGCCGCCGAACTCGTGGTCGCGATCAGCAACGGTACGCCGCGCGCCGACGAAGTCGATTCGCGCGTGCCGGGTGCGCTCGCCGACGTCATCGACAAGGCGCTCGCCCTCGAAATCGACAAGCGCTATCAGACCGCCGCGGAGCTGGCCTCGGCCCTGGAATCGGTCGAACGCGAAGTCATCGTCGGCCATGAGCCGATCGTCCTCAAAGCCGCGCGTGTCGTCATAGCCATGGCTCTGCTCCCCGTGATCGTCGCGCTGATCGGGCTGGCGACGACCATGGGGTTCAACTTGACGTTCGGGCTGACAGGGCCGTTTGCCCAGGAACCGCTCCCGATGTACTTCGTCTGGGGGCTGAAGGCCCTGTTCGGGTCGGTCTTCTTCATGACGCTCGGCGTGTTGATCATTCTGGCCTTGCGGGTCATTCTGCGCTTCCTCGAAGCAGTGCCCGCCGTCGGCCGGACGATGAAGCGCGTCCGTCAATCGCTGCGCAGCTTTGCGGCGTCGGTTGGCCTGAACCGGCCGTCGATGCTCGCGCAGACGATTACAGTGGCCGCGCTGATTGCGCTTTCTGTCTTCATTTGGGTACATCAACCGCTGATCCTGTCGTGGGGATCGTTCATCAACACGCGGTCGGCCGATGTCCTGCGTCCTCTCGCGCCCGCCAACGTGCGGGAGAAGACGTGGTATCGGCTGGAGCTCGACGCCATCGTCCTGGGCCTCGCCTACGGATTGATGAAAGTCGCGCAGATGCGGCGGCGGACCAGAATCCGCGAAGGCCGGGCGGGCATGGCGATGCTGGCGTGTCTGATCGCCATCGTCGTCCTGTTGAACGAGTGGCCGTATCGCGTGTTCTATCACAGCGAGTTCGAGCGGGTGGACTACGGCGGCGACCAGTGCTACATCATCGGCGACAGTGTCGATCAATATCTGCTCTTCTGTCCCACCGATCAGCCGCCGCGCAACCACGCGATCGCGCACGCCGATCCGAAGGTGCACAGGCTCGGCATCATTGAAAACGTATTCAAGGTCCTGGATCCCGATTCTTCAACTCAGCGCTTACCCTGACGTGTCGCACAGCGAGCGGTTCGTGAATCTTCGAGTGCTGTTCCTGGTGTGCGTGTGTCTGGCCTGCACCCGCACGGCGCACGCGCAGGACGGGTGGCTCGAGTGGATCGAGAAGATGAGCGGGCCAGGACCGTTCTGGGGCGCGGGCGGCTACGTTCGCGTGGGCTGCTGGAACGACAAGAACCAGTACGCCTGGTTCTGCTGGCGCAGTCCGGACCGGTATCCGGACGCGCGGCCGAAGGACGAGCGTCATATTCTCGCGCTCGGCATCGGCTACTTCTGGTCCTTCGATAATGAGCCGCGCTTCAGCGATACGCCAAACGACACCGCCCCAATCCAGATTCTTCGATTCGAGCCGCGCTACTACTACCGCTTCCATCAGGCGCTCGATGCCGGCGTCGGCGTGAGCCTGCGCCGCTATTCGGGACAGGGATCCGGCGACTTCGCGCCGTTCGTGCAATGGGGCGTGACGCCGGCGAGCATCGTGTTCACGCCGCTCGCGCTCGGCACGAAGGACACCGATAATCCGTGGCGCCGGCTGGTCAAGGTGCACCTCGACGAAACGTGGATCAGCGGGATCGCGGCGAAGGACGACTTCAAGAGCCCGTCGACGTACGAGACCCACGGGGAATTCCAGGGCAGCTTCGCGATCGAGTTCGACGTCCTCGTCTTCGCCAGGGGCTATCGCGGCCGCGTCGCCAACTGAGCCGCCGCGGCGCGGCTCGTGTTGACTTTCCACAGGAGCTCTGGCATCCTCCTGTGGACTTTCAACACGAGGACCGCATGGCCGCTCCCACACCCGCTGATGTTCCCTACGGCACGCTCGACTTGATGGTGCTGAAGACGCTGCAGACGATGGGTCGTCAGCACGGCTACGGCGTCGCGCGCCGCATCGAGCAGATGGCGCGCGGCATCCTCACGCTCAACCAGGGCACCATCTATCCGGCGCTGCTCCGCCTCGAGCAGCAGGGCCTCATCACGAGCAGCTGGGGCATCAGCGACAACAATCGCCGCGCGAAGTTCTACGAGATCACGCGCGCGGGTGAAAAGCATCTCGCCGCCGAGTCGAAGCACTGGACGCGCATGGTGACGCTCATCACCGGGCTGCTCGAATCATGAAGCGCCTTCGCATGCTGCTGACGCGCATCGTCGGTGCGTTCGCGCCGCCGCGCCGCGACGACGAACTCGACGAAGAGGTGCGCGCACACCTCGAGCTTCTCGCCGAAGAACATCAACGGCGCGGCCTCTCACGTGAGGACGCCCGGCGGGCGGCGCTGCGCGATTTCGGCGGTGTGGCGCGGACGCTGGAGGCGTATCGCGAGCAGCGGGGTCTGCCCTTCTTCGACCGCCTGCAGCAGGATCTGCGCTACGCGATCCGGATGTGGCGGCGCGCGCCCGGGTTCAGCCTGGTTGTCGTTCTCGTGCTCGGCCTCGGCATCGGCGCCAACAGCGCCATCTTCAGCATCGTCGACGCGCTGTTCCTGCGAACGCTGCCCGTCTCGGACCCCGGCCGCCTGGCGTATCTCAGCGTCGAGTCACCGCGCGGCAGCGACGATGCGTTCTCGTTTCCGGACTACCTCGCGTATCGCGATCAGAATCACGTCTTCACCGCGCTGTTTGCGTCAGGCGGCGCGATGCCGGCGAGGATGACAGTCAGCGGCGAAGGCGCGACCGAAGTCGAGGCGGTGAAAGCCGAACGAGTCTCGGGACAATTCTTTTCGGTGCTCGGCGTCGAGCCGGCGGTTGGCCGCCTGTTGAACGACGAGGACGATCGCGCCGACCGCCCGAGCGCCGTCGTCGCCATCAGCTACGCGCTCTGGAAGCGGCGCTTCGGCCTCGATCCGCAGGTCGTCGGACGGAGGCTGACGCTGAACGACACACCCATGACCATCGTCGGCGTCACGCCGCCCGGATTCTCCGGGTTCGAGATCGGCACGATCCCCGACCTGTGGCATCCGCTGGAGATGGTTCCGGCAGTCGCGCAAATCGATCGGGCACGTCTGCGCGATCCTGGCTGGACGTGGCTTCGGCTGATGGGACGTCTGAAGCCGGAAACGAGCCCGTCGCAGGCGCGCGCCGAGATCAATGTTCTGTTCCAACGCCAGAACCAGGAACAGATCGGCAGGCTGGAAACGCGCGGAGTGTTGACGGCGCGGGAGCGCCGCACGATGCTCGAACGCCGCGTCGAGGTGAATTCCGGCGCGGCCGGCTGGTCGCGGTTTCGAGAACCGCTGGCCGCTCCTCTCGTCGTCGTGATGATCGCCGTGGGGATCGTCCTGGTGATCGCGTGCGCGAACGTCGCCAATCTGATGCTCGCCCGGGCGGCGGCGCGCCAGAAGGAGACGGCGGTCCGGCTCGCGCTCGGCGCCGGGCGGCGACGGATCGTGCAGCAGCATCTCACCGAAAGTCTGTTGCTGGCCGTCGCCGGCGGGATGGTCGGCGTGGTCATCGCTCAATGGGGCGCGCAACTCCTTCTTGCCGCGCTGCCGCGAACACCGTTCGAGCTCGAGTTCGGTGTCCACATGAGTATGCGGCTGCTGATATTCACTGCCGCCGTGTCGGCGTTCACCGTCGTGTTGTTCGGCCTCGTCCCGGCGCTGCGCTCGACGCGTTTCGACGTCGCGACGCGCATGAAGTCGGAGAGCGCCGGCGCGACGGCACACCGATCGACCCTCGTCCTCAATCGCATCCTCGTCGTCGCGCAAGTCGCGCTGTCACTGCTGCTCCTCGTCGGTGCGGGTCTGTTCGTGCGCACGCTGCAGAATCTCGAAGGCATGGACACCGGGTTCGATCGCGAACGCGTCATCACGTTCCGGATCGATTCGGGCGGCTATACGACTGAGCGCCGGAACGATCTGTATCGCCGCGTCCTCGATCGGCTGGCGACGCTGCCCGGCATTCGCACGGCGACTCTTTCGAGCTACGGACTGCTGAGCGACGACAGCTGGGGGCAGCGGATCGCGATTCCCGGGTACGTGGCGGCCCGCGACGAGAACATGCGCGTCAACGGCCAGGTCGTCGGGCCGCGTTTCTTCGAGACGATCGGCACGCCGCTCGTCAGCGGCCGCGACTTCACCGACGAAGACGCACAGCCGCGCGATCGCCGCCACCGCGTGGCGATTGTCAACGAAACGATGGCGCAGCGCTATTTTGCCGACCGGAACGCGATCGGTCTGAGGTTCGACACACCGGCCGGCGACTCGATGGAGATCGTCGGCGTTGTCAGGGACATCAAGTACACGACGCTGAGGCAAGCGGCCCCGCCGACCTTCTACGTGCCGATCTTTCAAACGGCGGTCCCCGGCACGACATTCGTGGTGCGGACCGCGGCGGAGGCGCCGAGCGTGGCCGACACACTCCGGCGCGCCGTTCGTGACGTCGATCCCGCCGTCCTCGTTCACGCGGTTCTCCCGCTCGACGAGATCGTCAACGCATCGGTGACGCGCGAGCGCTTCGTCGCGCAATTGGCGTCGGTCTTCGGCCTGTTCGCGCTGATGCTGGCGTCGACTGGACTTTACGCGCTCATCTCTTACTCGGTGACGCGGCGCCGCGCCGATATCGCCATCCGCATGGCCCTGGGCGCCGCACGCGCCCGCGTGATCTGGATGGTGCTTCGGGAGGACCTCGCGCTGCTCGCAGTCGGATTCATCGTCGGCTTGCCAGCGGCCATCGCCGCGTCGAAGCTGATTGAAAGTCTCCTCTTCGGCGTGACCGCGACCGATCCGACGACGATCGTCATCGCGTCAGCGGTCATGATCGGTGTCGGCGTCGCCGCTGGGTACCTGCCGGCGCAGCGTGCGTCACGCGTGGACCCGTTGATCGCGTTGAGGTGTGAGTAACGTGGCCTTTATAAGGATGATCGCGTCACGACTCGCGGGTTTTTTCAGCACCAGCCGCCGCGACGATGAGTTCGACGAGGAAGTCCGGGCACATCTCGACCTGCTCGCCGAGGAGCATCAGCGGCGCGGCCTGTCGCGCGCGGAGGCCGAGCAGGCGGCGCTGCGCGACTTCGGTGGGGTGGCGCGGACGAAGGAGTCGTACCGGGACCAGCGCGGCCTGCCCTTCCTCGACACGCTCTTTCAGGATGTCCGCTACGCCATCCGGATGTGGGCCCGCGCGCCGGGCTTCAGCGTCGTCGTCATTCTGGTGCTCGCGCTCGGCATCGGCGTCAATAGCGCGATGTTCACGCTCGTCAACGCGCTGCTGTTCCGGCCGCTGTCGGGGCGCGCCGGCGAGATGCTCGGACTCTACAGCCACGATCCGACGCAGCCGAACTCGTTCCGCAGCTTCTCGTATCCCAACTACGCCGACATCCGCGATCGCAACGACGTCTTCGACAACCTCGTCGCGTTCACGTTCGCGATGGCCGGGAAGCCCGCCGGCGACGTCATGCAGCGACGGTTCGTCGAGCTCGTCTCCGGGAATTTCTTCGCGGCAATCGGCGTCAGCCTGGCAGCCGGCCGCACGTTCACCGCTGATGAAGACAAGCCGGGCGCGAACATCGCCGTCGCCATCGCGAGCTACGCGAGCTGGCAGGAAACCGGCTTCGATCCGACATTCCTCGGCCGGCGGGTTCGGCTCAACGCGCAGGACTTCACCATCGTCGGCGTCGCGCCGAAAGGATTCACCGGCACGAACGCGCTGATGGCGCCGGAGGTGTTCCTGCCGCTGGGCATGTTCGACACGATCGTCAACGACATCTTCAAGAACAACGGCCGCGGCCTCGCCGACCGATCGAACGCGTCGCTGATGGTCGCGGGGCGGCTGAAGCCGGGCACCACGATCGCGCAAGCCAACGCACGGCTGGCGACACTTGCCGCCGCCCTCGAGCGCGCCTACCCGGTCGAGAACAGGCATCAGATGCTGTCGGTGCATTCGATGTCGCGTGTCAACCTCAGCTCGACGCCTTCAACCGACGCCGGACCGGCGGCGCTGTCCGCCGTGCTGATGCCGCTGTCGGGCGGCGTTCTGCTGATCGCGTGTCTGAACATCGCGAACATGCTGCTCGCGCGCGGGACCGCGCGAAAGAAGGAGATCGCGATCCGTCTCGCGCTCGGCGGCGGGCGGGCGCGCGTCCTGCGTCAGCTGCTCACTGAGAGCCTCGTCCTCGCGTGTGCGGGCGCCGCCGCCGGATTGGCGCTCGGCTACGCGATCACGCGGCTGTTCACGACATCGATTGCGCCGATCATGTCGGTGCCGCTGCAGATCGAGCCGCGGCCGGACCTCAACATCGTCCTCGCGACGACCGCCTTCGCCGTGCTGAGCGCGATCGTCTTCGGCCTCGCGCCGGCGTTGAAGATCACACGCCCCGACCTCGTCGACGATCTCAAGGATCTCGGCGCGTCACGTGGAGCCGGCCGTCGCTTCGGCACGCGGGCCTGGCTCGTCGTTTGTCAGATCGCAGTGTCGCTGATGCTCTTGACCGCAGGCGGCTTGTTCGCGCGTGGCGCACTGAACGCGAGCGCCGCGGATCCCGGCTATCGGTACGATAAGCTCTTGCTGGCTTCCATCGATCCGAGCCTGGCCGGCTACGACGCGACACAAGGGCGCACGCGGCTGCTCGCGGCGCTCGAACGGCTGCGCCGGTTGCCCGGCGTCGCGGCCGTCGGCGCCAACTCGCAAGTGCCGTTCGGTGACTTCCACGAAGGACGGAAGGTGGTGCGGCCGGGACAGCGCGACGATCTTCGCCGCACGCCGACCTATACAGCCGTCACCAGCGACTACTTCAAAGCGATCGGGCTCCCCATTTTGCGCGGCCGCGACTTCACGCGCGGCGAGGAAGCGTCGACGTCGGCGGCGCACGTCGCGATCGTCGACGAGCCGTTCGCACGACTCGTGTTCGGGAGCGAGGATCCGGTCGGTCAGTCGATCGTCATCCCGCCGCGCGGCAACGACGCGCCCACTGCGGAAAACGATCCGATGACGATCGTTGGCGTCGTGCCCGGTATCCGCGACGGGCTGTTCGATCGCGAGGCGGCGGCGCATCTCTACGTTCCGCCGGCCACTCAGTCTCGCGGCACGATGCATCTGCACGTGCGGACGGCCGGCGCCGCCGACGCCGAGATGCTCGGCGCGATCCGCCGCGAGCTGCGCGCCGTCGACGACCGGCTGCCGGTGATCGATCTCCTGACGATGCAGGAGTTTCACAACCGCGGGCTGTCGTTGTGGGTGATCCGCGCGGCCGGCCGGACGCTCTCCGGGCTCGGCGGTCTCGCGCTGCTCCTCGCGGTGGTCGGCGTCTACGGTGTGAAGTCGTACGTCGTCTCGCAGCGCACGCGCGAGATCGGGATCCGTCTGGCGCTCGGCGCGCGGTCGGCAGACATCGCGTGGCTCCTGTTCCGCGAAGGCGCGCGGATGACGATCGCGGGCGTTGCCATCGGGTTCCCGCTCGCGGTTGTCCTCGGGCGTCTCCTCAGCGCCGCGATGTTCGAGGTCAGCCCGTTCGATCCGATCGTCCTGACATGCGCGCCGCTGCTGCTCGCGACTGCCGCTGCGGTCGCGACTTATCTTCCCGCGCGGCGCGGCATGCGCGTGTCGCCCCTCGATGCGTTAAGGACTGAATAGAGTTCGTCGCAGCTTGCGCATCCCTCGCAGCCAGCGATCGTAGTCGTCGCCCTTTCGACGGAAGTACTCGGCGACTTCGGGATGCGGGAGAATCAGAAACCGCTCGTCGCGTAATCCTTTCACGACTTCGTCGGCAACCTGCTCGGGTTCGAGCGCACCTTCGACGAGGAAGCCGCGGCCTTCGGCGGCGGCGCGGCGGAGCATGTCGGTGCGGACGCCCTGCGGGCAGAGCACCGACACTGTGATCCCGCGATCGCCGTAGGTCACCGCCAGCCACTCGGCGAACGCGAGCGATGCGTGCTTGCTGACGGCGTATGTCGCCGATTGAATGTGCGTGAGCAATCCGGCTGCGGACACGGTCTGAAGGAGATAACCGGATCCGCGGTCGACCATCGCCGGCAGCACGTGCCTTGCGGCGTAGACGTGCGCCATCACGTTCACGTCCCAGCAGCGCTGCCAGTCTGCGTTGGACGTTTCCTCGCCGCCGGTGATCGCGATGCCGGCGTTCGAGCAGAACAGATCGATCGCGCCGACGTCGGCCGTCGCCTGCATCACGAGACGGGCGATATCGCTTTCGCGCGACACGTCGGCCTCGATCGCGACGCCGCCGATCTCGACCGCGACCTGCTGGGCGGCGGCGCCGTCCAGATCCGCGACGACGACCGCTCGCGCCCCCTCGGACGCAAACCGCCGGCACAACGCGCGCCCGATCCCGTTCGCGCCCCCGGTAACGACGATGACCTTGTCACGACTGTCCACGCTCAGACCACCAGGTCAGACTCGGGTCAGACCACGGTCAGACCACGGTCAGACCACGGTCAGACTCGGGTCAGACCACGGTCAGACCACGGTCAGACTCGGGTCAGACCGCGGTCAGACCTCGGACGTGGGACTGCCCGTCCGCATCCACGCTTGCAGCCGCTCGACGTCCTTTTTGACCGACCGCGACGCGGCGAACAACACGACGGCGAGGATCGTCGCGAGAATCGGCACGATGTACATCGCCGTGTGCAGCCCTTGCGCGCGGAACGGCTCGAGCGCGCGCAGATCGAAGCCCTTCGATTCGCCCACCAGACTCCGCAATTCAGCGAGCATCAAGTCGCCGAACGGCAGCGGCGCGACGGCGCCGGCCGCACTCGCCGCCTGGAACGTGAAGTAATCGCTCACCAAACCGGTTCCAACCGGTCCGAGCGAGGCGCCGAGCACGTACATCGCAAAAAAGTAGAGCGCCATCGCCGTGCCGCGCAGCGACGGTTCGACGACGTCGTGGATCGTCGAGTAGACGGTCGAGTAGTACGCGAACATCACGCCGGAGCCGGTGCCCATCAGCAGCGCGAAGCCGACCACGTCGCCCGGTGCCCGCCCCAGACCAAGGAACATGAGCGGCGCCGTGATGACAATCGCAGCCGTGCCGACGAGCAGTCGGCCGTCCACGCGACGCCGATACAGATAATCGGCGAGCGCGCCGCCGCCGGTCAGCCCGACGACGCCGGAGAAGCCGTACACGGCCGCCGCCACCCAACCGGCGTCGACGAAGGTCATCTTGTGGAAGCGGATGAGGAACGGCGCGACGAACGCGCCGAGCGCGTACATGTTGAAGTT
>DAIUKO010000025.1:0-21896 GCA_036848175.1 Vicinamibacterales bacterium
GACGGAGGAAACTGAGTTCACAAACGGAGGAACGGAGCAACAGAGACGAACGGAGCCAGAACACGCTTGCGTCATCGGTGCCGAGACATAAGACAGCGGTCATGAAGGTTCGACGCGCCGCTCTCGCGGCGCGCGTCGAACCTCAGCTCCGTTCGTGCTCCGTTTCTCCGTTCCTCCGTTTGTGAACTCCGTTATCTCCGTCGGCCTCTGTTTCCTAAACGCCGCTAAGGTTAACCGAACTGCGCGTATGATGCGCACATGCGCGGACGGGCCTTCACGGTCTCGAGCATTGTGGCCGCAGCGTTTGCGCTCGCGCCGCTGGCGGGTCGGGCGCAGGCGCCTCGCGCCGCGCGGCGCGCCTGGACGGCGCCGCGCACCGCGTGGGGCGAGATCGATCTCTCGGGCACCTGGAACTACGCGACGATGACGCCGCTCGAGCGGCCGCGTGAACTGTCCAAGTCGGAGGCGCTCACCGAGGACGAAGCGGCGGCGTACGAGCGTCAAATCAACGAGCGTCAAGGCGCGACCAACGCCACCGCGGGACCGGACTGGTGGGATCCGGGGACGCGACGTCTGACGAACCGCCGGACATCTTTAATAGTCGACCCGCCGGACGGCCGCATTCCTCCGTTGACTCCCGACGCGCAGGCCCGTGCCGCCGCCCGCGCGCAGTCCGCGCGCGATCGCGGGCCCGCCGAAGGCCCGGAGGATCTTGGATTGAACGTGCGCTGCCTCGTGTGGTCCACCGCCGGGCCGCCGATGCTGCCCGGCGTCTACAACAACAACGTCCAGTTCGTGCAGACGCGCGACACTCTGGTCATCGTCAACGAGATGATTCACGACGCGCGCATCGTGCCGATGGACGGCCGGCCGCACGGCCAGATGCCGCGATGGCTCGGCGACTCACGCGGCCGGTGGGAGAACGATACGCTGGTGATCGACACGACCGGCTTCACCGCCAAGACGACCTTCCGCGGCGCCGACGAGAAGCTGCATCTCGTCGAACGCTTCACCCGCGTCGACGCCAACACGATCGACTATCGGTTCACCGCCGAGGATCCGACGGTGTGGACGCGATCGTGGACGGCGGCGTTCCCGCTCCACCGAACCGACGAGCGGATGTACGAATACGCGTGCCACGAAGGCAACGCGCGCAGCATGGAAGGCATCCTCCGCGCGTCGCTCGTCTCGCGGTAGGCGTTACGAGCGGCTCCGGAGCTGAAGCAGGCGTGGCGCCGCCACCGCGAGGAGCGCGACGAACACGAACCCGGGGATGATGGCGGCGAACGGCTGCTTCGCCACGACGACCCAGAACGTCATCGCGCCGACCATGGTGCAGGCGAGCATCGCCATCCCGAGCACGAAGGTCCGAGGAATCAGGACGAGCAGCGCGCCGCCGATCTGCATCACGCCGGTGAAGTACCGGAACCACTGCCCGAAGCCGATGCGATCGAAGACGCGGATCCACATCGCGTCGCCGGCGAATTTCTGATAGCCGAAGCCGAAAAACGCGAGAGCGACCGCGACGCGCGGCAGCCATGTCATCAGGACGTCGATCCGCTGCGGCTTCTCGTCGATGATCAGGTTGAGGTCGGCCACGCCGGGACGTTAGACACCACAATGGGAGAAGTGGACACGCTGTTCGAGGACGAGCACCTGCTCATCGTCAGCAAGCCGGCCGGCATGGTCGTCCATCCGACGTACAAGAACAAAAGCGGCACGATGCTCGACATCCTGTTGGCGGCGGCGAGCGGCTGGCCGGCAGACACCCGCCCTTCCATCGTCGGCCGCCTCGACAAGCTGACGTCAGGGATTGTGGTCGTGGCGAAGAGCGCCGCGATGCACGCGGCGCTGCAGCGGGTGATGGCCTCGCGTCACAGTCAGAAGGAGTATCTGGCCGTCGTGTACGGAGCGGTGAACGAGGAACGTGGCGCGATCGATCTGCGGCTCCGCCACGATCCGATCGACCGTCGAATGATCGTGGCCTCGGAGGATCAGGGCACGACCTGCCTGACGCGATTCGAACGGCTCGCGGTCGTGGACGCGCCGCGGGCGGGCTTGTCGCTGCTCCGCTGCCGTCTCGTCACAGGACGTCGGCACCAGATCCGCGTCCACCTCGCGGCACGCGGCTGGCCGATCGTCGGCGATCCGCAATACGGCGAGCCGCGCTGGTCGCAGATCGACGATCCGGCGCTCGCGGCGACATTGCAGGCGTTTCCGCGCCAGGCGCTGCACGCCTGGCGCGTCGCCTTCACGCATCCGATCTCTGGCGGGCAAGTGACTGTCGAAGCCGCAGTGCCACCCGATCTCGACGCGTTATTGCGAGCGACCGGGCTTGACGCACTGGCGGCCCTGAAAGGGCCGCCCTACGACTGACATTCGGAGGCCGGTTCTTTCAGGCCGCCATGTCGCGATCACCGTGACGATTTCAACTCCTGATACAACTGACCGACGAAGCGGTCCGCCGTCTGTGGCGTCGCCCCGGTGACCTTCGAATCGAACTCCGCCGTCGGCTTCGCCGCGACCACCTCTTCCTGCGTCTTGTTCTGACGCGCGAGCGCCGCGACCTTGTCGCGTACCGCAATCATCATCGCCTTGTGCGCGGCGACGTCGGCCTTCGTCACGATCGCGCCATGGCCGGGAATGATCTTCGTGTCGGGCCGCCCGGTCTTCGCGATCAAATCAAAACCGGCGAGCATGCCGTTCATCGTGCCGCCGTTGGCGCGATCGATGTTCGGGTAGCCGGTCGAGCGGTAGAAATCGCCGGTCATGAGGACGTTCGCGGTCGGGAAATACACCATCGTGTCGCCGTCGGTGTGCGCCACCGGCACCGGAATCAGCTGCACCTCCTCGCCGTTCATCCGGATCGTGAGCGGCGAGTCGTAGGTGATGACCGGCAGCGCCATCGGCGGCGCCGGCACGCCCGGCTGGCCGTTCGCCTGCGGCGCCGGCTTCACCAGCCGCGCCCGCAGGTTCTCGCGCGCGAGGATCGTCGCGCCCTGCTTCGCGATGTTCTCGTTGCCGCCGGTGTGGTCGCCGTGGACGTGCGTGTTGATCAGGAAGCGAATGCGGCCGTCGGAGATTTGCTTGATGGCGGCGACGATCTTGTCGCTGAGCGGCGCAAACTGCGCATCGACCATCAGCACGCCGTCCGGACCGGCCAGCACGCCGATCGTGCCGCCTTGTCCCTCCAGCGTGGAGAAGTTCCCGGCAATCTTCGTCGTCTTGATCTGCACCTGGCTCATGTCCGGCTGCTGCGCCTGGACGACGAGACCTGCGGCGAGGAGCATGAAGCCGATCACCCAAGCTTTCATCGGATGCCTCCAGGTCCGGCTGAAGCCGGACACTCGGTACATGGGAATTCTGCCGCATACTATGCCGCATGACTGAGCTGAATGAAACGAGACGACGGTTCATGGTGCACTTCGCGAGCATCGGCCTGGGCAGCACGCTCGCGCCGGGAATCGTGTGGGCCCGCATGCAGGACGCGGGCGCCAAGACGATCACGCTGGCGATGGTCGCCGACGCGATGAAGTTGTCCGGCCTGGAGTTCAGCGAGGCCGAGCTCAAGTCGATGGTCGACGCCGCGAACCAGAACCTGACGCGCTACGAAGAGATGCGCGCCATCCACATCCCCAACGACGTGTCGCCGCCGTTTCACTTCAGCGCGCTGGTGCCGGGCATGGAGGTGAACAAGACGAAGCTGCCGTTCAAGCTGAGCGCGCCACCCGCCGTCAAGCGTCCGGCGAACCTCGAAGAGGTCGCGTTCTGGCCGGTGCGTCATCTCGCGGAGCTGGTGCGAACCAAACAGGTCACCTCGCTCGAGCTGACCGAGATGTATCTCGCGCGCCTGCACCGCTACAACGCCAAGTTGAACAACGTCGTCACCTTCCTCGACGACTACGGCCGCGCCGAAGCGAAGAAGGCGGACGCCGAGATCGCCGCCGGCAAATACAAGGGCCCGCTGCACGGCATTCCGTGGGGCGCGAAAGACATCATCTCGGTCAAGGGCTTCAAGACGACGTGGGGATCGCCGGCGTTCAAGGACCAATCGTTCGACTACGACGCGAGCGTCGTGGAGATGCTGCGCGACGCCGGCGCGGTCCTGATCGCGAAGTTGACGAGCGGCGAGCTGGCGAGCGGCGATCAGTGGTTCGGCGGCCAGACCAAGAGTCCGTGGAACCTGTCGCAGGGGTCGAGCGGATCGTCGGCGGGGCCTTCGTCAGCGACCGCCGCGGGCTGCGTCGCCTTCGGCATCGGCACCGAGACGAGCGGATCGATCCTCAGCCCGGCGGCGCGATGCGGACTCGCCGGATTGCGGCCAACATTCGGCCGCATCAGCCGCTATGGCGTGATGGCGTTGTCGTGGACGCAGGATCGCCTGGGCCCGATCTGCCGCTACGCCGAAGATTGCGCGATCGTCATGCAGGCGGTCGCCAAGCCCGACGGCCGCGACATGAGCGTCTCGGACATTCCGTTCAACTGGAACCCGCAGCTGGTCGACGTCAGGAAGCTTCGTGTCGGCATCCTGCAGGCGTCGTTCGACGAGCTGACGAACGCCGATGCGAAGACGAACGCGGAGAAGACGCTCGACACGCTGCGATCGATCGGCGTCTCGCAATTCATTCCGCTCACCGTGCCCGACGCGCCGACCAACGTCGCCGGCCTCGGCGTGGAGTCGATCGTGTTCTTCGACGAGTACGCGCGCGCCGGCAAGATGAAAGAGGCGCGCGGCGGCGCCAGGCCGAACGGGCGGCTCATTCCCGCCGTCGAGTACCTCCGCTCGCAGCGCGTCCGCATGATGATGATGATGCAGCTCGCCGAGGCGACGTCGAAAGTGGACGTCTACATCGTCGCCGCGAACAACACCGGCGGCGGTGACGGTCGCGGCGGACGCGGCCGCGGCACCGAAGGCGGAGAGACAACGACCGATGGCGCGCGCGCGAGCGACGCCGCGCCGACGCCAGGAGGCGCGGGAGGAAATGTCCCGCCGCGGCCGCAGACCCCGACGCAGCGGCATTTCACGATGGCCAACCTGGCCTGCTACCCCGCGATCAACATCCCCAACGGCTTCGCCGCCAACGGATCGCCGACCAACGCGGTGATCTACGGGAAGCCGTTCGGCGAGATGGAGGTGATCGCGCTCGCGAAGGCGTATCAGGACGCCGCCGGCTTCCACTTGAAGAAGCCGACCGCGCTCGACACGTAACCACGATCTACGGGCGAGTCACCACTGCGGCCAGTCGTGCGCCGACATGTAGGCGTGGAGGCGTTGATAGGTCGGCCGATCGATCCGCAGCGTGTCGAGCAGGAGCGCGACGAACTGACGATCGCCGCGTGAGGCGGGAAGACGTTCGTTCAGTTCGTTGACGAACCCGCCGAACGACGGCGCATACATCCCGCCCTGCTCCGCGCGCTGCGCGACATCGTCGAGGAGGTGGTGGACCGCCGCGTCTTCGGCCTCGGTGGCGCCGAAGCGCTTCAGCAGATCCGACACCGGCTTCTCGACGGCAATCAGTCGAAGCGCGAGGTTGACCAGCGCGTCGAGCTCCTGCACCTTCGCTTCGAGTGTGGCGATGCGATCCTGGTCGGTGTTGGCCATAGTGGTCTCGCGGCTCGCGCGGTTCGACGATCAGCTCGCGGCCGTCGCGATTATAACGACAGCACCTCAGAACCCCGTGAAGACGGCCGTAGTACGCTCTGACGGATGCTGCGCGTCGTCGAGGGTCTGGGTGTCCTGTTTCTCCTCTCGCTCTTCTTCGCGTATCTGCTCGCGCCGGCCGTGGACGGCATCCGGCGGCGCGTCCGGACGGGGGGACGGAATCGTCCGATCTCGCGCGCGGCCGCGCTGCTGATTCTCTACGCCGTCCTGATCACTCCAGTCGCGTTGGTCTGGCATTTCTCCGGCGACGCCGTCTCGCACTGGGTTCACGTGACCGCGCCGGCGTCGGTCGACATGCTGTTCAGCGGCGCGCGCTCGCAGGCGCTCGATCGCGCGATGGCGCGCGTGCCGCTGCCGGACGGTGCGCGGCTCGCTCTGCGAGGCCGCGTCGCGTCGGCGGTCCGCGTCATCGAACGCGAAGCGCGCGAGACGCTGCACGATCTCATCGACGCGGCGCCGCTGGCGCCGTGGCTCGCCGTCGCGCCGGTTCTCGCCTTTCTTGCGTTGACCGTCGCCCCCGGGTTCCGGCGATCGACGCTGCGCATCCTGCCCCACGGCCATCTGCAATGGCGCGCCGAAGAATACGCGCGCGACGTGAACAGCGCGCTCGCCGGCTACGTGCGCGCGCAGACCGCGGCCGGCGTGATCGTCGGCGTCTTCTGCGTGGCGGGGTTCGCCTTGATCGGCGTACCGTCGGCGGTGTCGCTCGGCGTGTCCGCGGGCATTCTCGAGCTCGTGCCCGCGCTCGGCCCGATGACGGCGTTTCTGGTGGCGGCGACGCAAGCCGGCGATCGGCTGCTGGCGGTGATCGTGTTTCTCACGGGACTGCGAATCGTCCAGGATTATGTGATCTATCCGCGCTTGATCCGACGCGGCATGCACCTGTCGACGCTCGCGGTCATTCTCACGATCTGGACCGGCGCGGCGCTGGCCGGCGCGGCCGGCGTCATTCTCGCGATACCGGTTGCCGGGCTGATCTCAGTCAGCGCGCGGCACTGGCGCGAGTACCGTGAGGTCGAGCGTCTGGTTCGCCAGCACGAGCGGCGATCAAATCCCGAATCGCAAATCCCAAATCCCGACCAGCGTCAGTAGACATCGAACGCGTAGCCGAACTGCTCGAGCCGGCCTTTCCAGAACTCGACCCACTTCTGCTGCTCCTCATCGAGCGCGCTGTTGATCGCGCCGCGATCCAGGCCCTCGCCGTTCGGCCCGGCGCGGCGCACCGCATCCAGCACCCGTGAGTACGCCGTCACGTAGTTGTCCTGCGGATCGATCGTCAACTCACGCCACCACCGCAGCGCCTCGTCAACGCGCATCTGCCGCCAATAGATCGCGCCGATCAGATAGCGCGCGTCGCTCGCGCGATAGCCGTTTGGCGTGGTCGCGACGATGCTCGTCAGAATCCTCACGCGGACGCGGTCGTAGAAGACGCGCAGCTGACCGGCGCCCAGCAGATCCTTGAGGTCGAGCTCCGAGCGGTAGTACCGGCGCATGTTCATGAACAGGTCGTACGCGTCAGCGTTGGTGGAGCGCGTCCATTCCATCCTCGCCGGGTTCGTCCCGATGAGCGTCGTCAGCGCGTCGTAGCTGCCTTGCGCGAGCTTGTCGAGGAGAAACAACAACTCCGTGGCCGCCTTCGTGGACGGGTGGTGCGACGCGTACCTCGTGATGAACGCGATGTAGTCGGCATGATCGGCGGCGATGCCGAGCTCGGTCCACATCCGCATGTCCGGGATCGCGGTGTCGAGGTACGGCTGCAGCATGTTCTCGTCGATGTAGCGCCGCAGCAGCTGCGGCAGGCCGCCGACATTCGCGTTGTACTTCGCCGTCAAATCGCGGACGGGGCGAAACACCCGCCAGCGATAGCGGCGCGACCACGCGCTGTCGACCAGCGTCTGCTGCGCGCGGGCGCTGAGGACGAGCGGTGGATTCGGATCCCCCGGCTCGGCGCCCGCGAACGGACTGAACCAGCGGATTGGCGCGCGCGTGCCCCGCTCCAGCGCGCGCGGCGATTCGAGCGGCAAGCGGAGCGAAAGAAACGGAAACAGCTCCGTCGCGCGCGTCGACACTTTGCCGAAATCAAAGGTGAATCCCTGGATCACGAGCGTGGACGGCGACGTGCGGTCGATGATGGGACGATTGGGATCGTCCGCGAGATCCTCAGGCGCCGACCTGGACGGTGGCTGATGAAGTGAAACCTTGGTGACGCCCGAAGGCGGGGCGGATGAGAACGCCCAATGCCACGGCCGTGAGGTCGCGGCGACCGCGACCGCGAGCGTGACGACGTGCAGGAGGAAGGAGAGGCCGAACGCCGGTGGCTGACGGCGATTCATCCACCGGCTTAGACACCGGAATCGCGTTATTGCGCCGTCGACAGCTTCTTTTTGTCGGCGTCGCTGAACCGCGGCAGCGCGCCCGAGTCGACCGTCCGACCCTCGTCCGAGATCGCCTGGAAGTACAGCGTGTCCTTCGAGAACTCGATCAGCATGAAGTGATAGCCGGTGTCGAACGCCTTCGCGGTCAGCTCGGTCTTGCCGACGTCGCCTTTCCGCACTTTTCCGGCGCCGCCGGAAATGAAGTAGTAGATGCCTTTCTGCGGCTTGATGCGCTCGTAGAAGTGCTCGTGGCCGCTGAACACCGCGTCGACGCCGTACTTGAGAAACAGCGGCTCGAGCTGCTCGCGCAGCAGCATGTCGGAGCCGTGCGTGCCACCCGACGAGTACAGCGGATGGTGGAAGAAGCAGATCTTCCAGTCCGATCCGCTCGCCGCCAGCTCCTTCTCCAGCCATTGCAGCTGCGGCTTGTCGATGTAATTGCTGTCGAGCGAGAAGAAGCGGACATTTCCTTTCGGCTTGAACGTGTAGAACCGTTCGCCGTTCATGTTGAACATCTTGTAGAAGCGCTCGTTCGGATTGTCGTGGTTGCCGAGTGTCGCGTAGAACTTCATGCCGGAGTCGAGCAGCGGCTTGTACGGCGTCTCGAACTTCTTCGTGAAGTCCTTCGGCGCGCTGCCGCTGTAGAGGTTGTCGCCCATCATCAGGACGAACTCGTACGGAAACTTCTCACGT
This sequence comes from Vicinamibacterales bacterium, assembly GCA_036848175.1. Taxonomy (GTDB): domain Bacteria; phylum Acidobacteriota; class Vicinamibacteria; order Vicinamibacterales; family CAVVIG01; genus QHWF01. The sequence continues at coordinate 8,731 of DAIUKO010000025.1, forward strand.
ACGGCGATGAGCCTTTCGGCGACCTTGTACTGCGCCGAGTCGCCGGTCCCGCTGTCGCCGATGACCGCGATCTTGAGCGAGTCCTTCGCGTTCGGCAGCGTGAGATCCTGCGCCGCCGGCGCGACGGCCGCGGCCGCGGCGATCGCGATCGGCACGATCAGACGCAGACGGTACGAAATCTGGCGATGCATGGCCGAGGGCCTCCAGTTATGCGATGGCGTTCGGGATGTAGTCGATGATCAGGTTCGCGCGCGCGTCGCGCAGTATCAGATGCTTCCCGACGAAACGGTATTCGATGTCCTTGGGCAACTGGGGCAGCGATGCCAGCACCTTCGGCGGCACCGACGACAGCGGCTCCTTCTCTGGATACGGTCCGTTCACCTGGAACGGGATGTTGCCCGGGTTGTCGTCCTTGATCAGATCCTTGGCGCCCGGGTTCTTCACCTCGGGACGCAGGAGCCGCCGGAATTGCGCCGAGATTTCCGGCGTGAAGATGTCGCCCTGCTTCGCGCCTTTGCGTGCGACGCCGACGCGCTCGCCGAGCGCGTGCTGCGCCTCCTTGATGTCCGACGGCTCCGTCGTCTTTTTCTGACGCGGCGCGCTGTCGTCTGCCTTGTTGCGGAGCTCGACGTATTTGTCGACGCGATCCTTGAAGTCCGCGAGCACCGCCGCCATCGGATTGACCGGCGGCTTTTCCTGAGCGCTCGCGGCTGAGCCATGAGCGAGTACGATCAATGCCACAGCTGCTGCCAATCGAGTCATCACAACACTCCGTCCCTCCGACTGACGCACGTCTCGTACCATTTGTAAAAACGGTGCAAAGGCAAGGAGGAGCTCATCCGCGAAACGTGTCGAATTGAGCCGCTTCGAAGAGATCGGTGATCTGCGATTCGGACAGCGCGCCGAGTTGCCTCGCCGCCAGCGCGCGCCCGCTTCGGAATGGACGAACGCGAACGGCCGCGCGCGCAGGTCGTTTGTCCGTCGATGATCGGCGAGACTTGTAGTTCACGGCGCTGGGATTTGCGGGCGTCCACGCGCTGGCGGCGCGCAGTGCCTCATCCCGCTGTTGCTGGAATCGCAACTCACGATTTGCACCTCAGCAATGCCCACGCCACCAAGGCAAAAGTCCGGACGTTTTCGGCGACCGATCCGCGAGGGCGAAAGCTCAGGTATGATCGGGCCACGAAATCAATGCGTCGAGCTTTCCTGACCGTCACGGTCGCGGTATCGCTGTCGTTGCTCGCGGGGTTCCCGCGCGACACCGAACTTCACGCCGCCGACGACCTCGTGCTGACGCGATTCGGCGAATACCTCGACTCGGTACGCACGCAGGCCGGCATCCCGGCTCTGGCAGCGACGATCGTGGGTCCCGCCGGCGTGCAATGGGAGCGCGCGTTCGGCCAGCAGAACATCGAGCGCTCGGTGAGCACGCTGCCCGACACGGCGTTCCACGTCGACGCGATGACGCAGCTCTTTACGGCGACGATGGTTCTGCGGTGCGTCGAGGAAGGGCGGATGTCGCTCGAGGATCGCATCGGGACCTACGCGCCCAACGCGCCTGAACCGAACGCGACGCTTCGTCAGTTGCTGACGCACACATCCGGGCCGGCCGACAACCTCGTCTTTTCGTACCGTCCCTCGCGGCTCGACGTCCTCGCGTCGGCGGTCTCGACCTGTACGGGCGACTCGTATCGATCGTCGCTCGGCGCGATGCTCGAGCAGCGCCTCATCATGTTCGATTCGGTCCCCGGACCAGACGTGCTTCAAGTCGCTCCGCCACCGTTCCCGCCGTCCACGATCGACCGGTACCGCGGCGTGCTGGGACGACTGGCGACGCCGTACTCGGTGGATTCGCAGGGCCGCGCGTCAGCGTCCCGCTATGCGGCCACGACGCTGACGCCGTCGACCGGTCTGGTGTCGACGGTGCGCGACATGGCGAAGTTCGACCTCGCGCTGAAACGCGGCGCGGTGCTGCGCGCCGACACGCTGGCGAGCGCGTGGACGGCGCCCGCCGGCCGCCTCGGCCAGGCTCTGCCGCACGGTCTGGGCTGGTTCGTGCAGGCCTACGCCGGCGAACCGGTGGTCTGGCAATTCGGCGTCGGCGATAACGGATCGTCGTCGATGGTGATCACGCTCCCGCGCCGCGGGCTCACGCTCATCATGCTCGCCAACAGCGACGGACTGGTGAGGCTGTTCCCGCTGGCGTCGGGCGATCTCACGGTCTCTCCCTTTGGGCGGTTGTTCCTGGGCGTTTTCATCCGGTAGGGCTGTGCGAGTGACGATGCGGCTTGTACTGGTCGTGGGATTTGTTCTACTGTCGTCACACGTAGATGCGGCGGAGAAGCAGTTCAAGCCCTTCGTTGCCCTCACGTTCGGCGGCGGGACGACGATTCTCGATCTCGAGGACACGTCGGCCCGATCCCACCCGGCGATCGGCGTCGGCGGCGCCGTGCTCTGGGACCTCTTCGGATTCGACGTCGACGTCGCGCACGTGCCCGGGGTCTTTCAGTCCGGGAACCAGACGCTCGTGGTGGATAGCAGCGTGACGACGGTGACCGGCAGCGTCATCATCACGCTGCCGCGCCGCATGACCGAATACGTCTTGCGGCCGTATTTCGTCGGCGGCGGCGGGTTCATGCGCGTGCGGATCGACGACGTCTTCGAAGCACTGGCAGTGCGCAAGACGCTGCCGACGTTCAACGTCGGCGGCGGGGCCACCGGTTTCCTGACCGATCGATGGGGCGTCAGCTGGGACGTGCGGTACTTTCGCGGCGCCAGCCGCGACACAAAGGGACTCAGTATCGGTTCGGAGCGGTTATCATTCTGGCGCGCGAGCATGGCCGTCGTGCTGAGGTTGGCGACGTGATGCGTAGAACGCTTCGACTTCGATGGATCTGGGCCGCCGCGGCGATCGTTGCTGCGACGATCCCGCTGCGCGCGGACGAGAGTCTCCGAATCATTCCGATCGTGCGCGACAACAAGGTCCTCATCACCTTCGAGCTCGCCGATGCCTTCACCGAACCGGTGCGCGACGCCATCGCCAGCGGTTTGCGGACCACGTTCACCTACGAGCTCGAGCTGCGCACGACGGTGCCGTCGTGGCTGGATCGCACGATCGTCACCGCCACCCTTACCGCCAGCGATCAATTCGACAACCTCACGCGGCGCCACACGCTGTCGCGCACGGTGGACGGTCGCGTCGAAGAAGTGCTCGTCACCGAAGACGCGACGGTCGCGAAAACGTGGCTGACGACGTGGACCCGCCTGCCGCTCTGCGACACCTCGAAGCTCGATCCGACGCGCGACTACTACGTTCGTATCAGCGCGCGCACCCGCAACTTGAGCGGGTCGCTGCTGGCATGGGCGAAGAGCATCACCGGCCAGGCCAAATTCACCTTCGTGCCCTGAGAGAATTATGATGTGCGCCCATGAGGCGCATCTTCGTTGTTACGTGTCTGGCAGTCCTGCCCGCGGCCTGTTCCGCCTCCGTCGAAACCGAGTCCACGCGGTTCCGGATCGTTGAAGCGACGATCCCGGAGATGCAGAAGGCGATGGCCGACAAGCGGCTCACGTCACGCGAGCTCGTGACGCAATACCTCGTTCGCATGGCGACCTACGAGGATCGGCTGAACGCAGTGCTGGCGGTGAACCCGCACGCGCTCGACGAGGCGGACCAGCTCGATCGCGAGCGCGCCCAAGGGCACGTGCGCGGGCCGCTGCACGGGATTCCCGTTGCCCTGAAGGACAATATTCACACGACGCATCTGCCGACGACCGGCGGCGCGCTCGCGTTTGCCGGGTACACCCCGCCCTACGAGGCGACGCTGACGAAGAACCTGCGCGATGCGGGCGCGATCATCATCGCCAAGACCGGACTGACGGAGCTCGCCAACTGGGTGGCTGGGAATCCGACCGCGATGCCGGGCAACTACAACGCCGTCGGCGGATTCGCATTCAATCCCTACGACCCGCGTCCCGATCCGCGCGACACGCCCGGCGACGGCCGGCCGGTGCTGCAAACCGGCGGCTCGAGCTCCGGAATCGGCACCGCCGCGAACTTCTGGGCCGCCAACGTCGGCAGCGACACCGGCGGCTCCGTCATCAGCCCGTCGAACGCGAACATGCTCGTCGGCATTCGACCGACGATTGGACGCATCAGCCGCTACGGCGTCATTCCGATCACCGCCGACCACGATACGGCCGGACCGATGACGCGAACCGTCACCGACGCCGCGATCATGATGGGCGCGCTCGAGAGCGCGTCGCCCGATCCGAACGATCCGGCGACGACGACGTGCACGCCGCCGCCCGGACGCGACTACACGAAGTTTCTTCGCGCCGAAGGTTTGAAGGGCGCGCGCATCGGCATCCCGCGCGCTTTCTACTACGACCGGCTCGTGCTGCCTGGCGACGAGCGCACGGATCCAACGTCCGCGTCAGGGCGCGGTGGACGCGGAGGTGGACCCGGGGCCGGCCCGGGACGAGGCGGTCTCAACGAGGCGCAGGCGAAGGTGATGGCCGAGGCGATCGCTGTCCTCAAGCAGCAGGGCGCGATCGTCGTCGATCCGGCTGACGTGCCGAGCTTCGTCGACAAGGACCGGAAGAACAACTTCGCCCACTGGGATTTCTGTTCAGGCGCCGAGCAGGCGAAGGGACACGACGAGGACTGCTCGGTGAACTTCAAGTACGGGATGAAGCGCGACTTCAATCTGTGGTTGAAGAGTCTCGGACCGAACGCGCCGGTCAAGACGCTCACCGAACTGCGCGAGTGGAATCGCGCGCACGAGAAGGCCGGCGCCATCAAGTTCGGCCAATCACGGCTCGACATCTCCGACGAGATGGACCTCGACAAGGATCGCGCGCGCAACGACGCGGACATGGAGAAGGATCGTCAGCTCAGTCGGGCGAAGGGCATCGACGGCGTGCTGAAGGCCAACAATCTCGAGGCTTTCGTGTCACCCGGCGGCTCGGGTGCAGGACTCGCCGCCCGCGCCGGCTATCCGATCGTCGTCGTCCCCTTCGGTACGGTGCCGAACGCGCCGACGCCCGGCTTCCCCACTGGCTTCGACGCCAGGCCTGCGCCGTTCGGCGTCGGATTCACCGGCACGGCGTGCAGCGAGCCGCGCCTCATCGAGCTGGCCTACGCGTTCGAGCAGGCGACGAAGAAACGCGTCCCGCCGGCGTCCACGCCGTAAGTGCCGGAGTCGCTCGTCCGCGTGGGCGTGCTCGGTGCCGGCGCCTGGGCGCGCGGTGCACATCTGCCCGGCTATCGCCGCGATCGGCGCTGCATCGTCGTCGCCATCGCCGATGTCGAGATCGATCGTGCGCGCGACGCGGCGCGCGAGTTCGACGTTCCGGTGGCCGTGTCCGATCCGCGCGAGCTGTTCCGGCGCGACGACATCGATCTCATCGACGTCTGCACGCCGAGCCACACCCACTTCGAACTCGCCTGGTCGGCGCTCGAGGCGGGTAAGCACGTGCTCTGCGAGAAGCCGGTTGCCTACGACTATCGCGAGACCGAACGCGCGCGCGATCTCGCGCGGCAGAAGAAGCTCAAGACCAAGGTCGGCCTGACCTTCCGCTACAGCCCGGCGATCCGCTACATGCGCGAGCTCGTCGCGAACGGGTTCATCGGCACGCCGTTCATCTTCAACGGCTACGAGCAGAACTCGCAATGGCTCGATCCGATGACGCCGCTGCGGCAGGTGGATCCCGACGCCGACCAGTCGATCCTGCAGGTCTCGTCGCTCGAGGGCTACGGCGCGCCGATCATCGACCTCGCGCACCTGTTCGTCGCGAGCGATCTGACTCAGGTCGTCGGCACGATGCGGAACTTCGTTCCCGACCGGATGGTGCGCGCGACCGGGCGCATGATGCGCATGAACATCGACGATGGAGACATTTTTCTCGGCGAGTTCGCCAACGGCGCGCTGTGTTCGGTGCAGACCAGCTTCGTGACGGTCGGCAACTATCCCGGCATCGAGGCGCGGCTCTATGGCAGCAAGGGCGCGCTCATCTGCCGGCTCGTCGAAGAGGCCGGCATCTGTGAAACACTTCGCGCCGCGGCGCCGGATCAGGTCGAGTTCCGTGAGCTGGAGATTCCAGCGCGGTGCTATCCGCCCGGCGGGACCCGGCAGGAATCGTGGCGCACGCTCTTCTACGCGAATCTGATCAGCAGCTTCATCGGCGAGATTCTGAGCGGCGACGAGGCGAACGAAGGGGATTTTGGCGACGGCGCGTGGGTGCAAGAAGTGATCAACGCCGTCGAGCAGTCGTTCCGCGAGCGGCGATGGGTGTCGCTCCCGCTTGCCGGTCCGGCCGGAGCCGGACGGCACGCGACGACGGCGCGATGACGTCGCTGGCCGCGTTCTTCGAGAGCTACTACCGGCTGCGGCCGGTGAACGCGACCTTCACCGGCATTCACGATCACGATCATCGACTGCCGGACTGGTCGCCGGACGGATTGGCGTCGGCGATTGACGAGATGCGTTCGCTGCGCGCCTCGCTCGTGTCGGCTCGCCTTCCTGACGTTCGCCTCGACCAGATCGACCAGCGCGACCGCGAGCTGGCGATCGCGTTTCTCGACGTGCAGATCGCGGAACACGAGAGCGATCGTTTTCAGCGAGGCAATCCGTCGCTTGCGGCCGGCGAGGCCATCTTCGGCCTCATCTCGCTGATGACGCGCCCGTTCGCGCCGATCGCCGAACGCGCCGATGCGGCCATCGCGCGGCTGACGGCGATCCCGATGTTCCTCGAGGGAGCGCGACGATCGATCGCGACAGCCGTGCCCGAGGAATGGCGCGTGAAGTGTCGTCGCGAATGCGATGGCGCGCAGTGTCTGCTCGGCGATGGCCTTCGACGATGGATTGCCGTCGAATCGATTGACGATCGCCGCGCCGATCATCTGACGCGTGCCGGCACGCAGGCCGCCGCGGCCTTCGACCATTTCCGGGCGTGGCTCGAGGCCGGCGCTGGTGACACGAGCGGCGATGGATACGCGTGTGGATCGGCGCTGTTCGATCTGCTCCTCGCACGCGGGCACTGGTGCGATCGCCCGCGCGCGGAACTGGCCGCGGAGGCCGGTGACGCGCTCGACGCCGCACTCGATCGACTTCAGACGCGTGCATGCGCAGACGCGGCCGGCGGCTGGGTCGACGTGCAGGAGCGGCTCGCTCGCGCGCATCCCGACATCGACGACTACCTCGCGACCTATCAACGCGTCTGGGACGCGTGCCGTGAGCGGGCGGAAGCCGCCGATCTCGTCACCTGGCCCGACTATCCAATCAGGTACGTGCCGATGCCTTTGCACACGCGCGAGGCGGCGCCGTTTCTGTACTACCTGTTCTATCGGTCGCCGGCGCCATTCGATCGCCTCCCGATTCACGACTACGTCGTCACGCCCATCGACCCCGACATGCCCGCCGGCGAGCAGCGGCGCCGCCTGCGCGCGGCGAATACCAGCGTCATCACGCTGAATCACGTCGTCCATCACGGCGCCATCGGTCATCACGTGCAGAATTTCTACGCGTATGCTGGCGCGTCGGAGATCGGGCGCATCGCGGCCGTCGATTGCGCGAGCCGGATCGGCATGTTTCTGGGCGGCACGATGGCTGAGGGCTGGGCGTGCTACGCCACTGATCTGATGGACGAGATTGGATTTCTGACCGCGGATCAATCGCTGGCCCAGCAGCACACGCGGGCTCGGCTGCTCGCGCGCGCGGTCGTCGACATCGGCTTGCACGAGGGATCGCTGACGTTCGACCAGGCCGTGGCGATCTATCGCGATCGCATCGGCATGTCTTCCGACGCGGCGCGCGCGGAGGTCTGCAAGAACTCGATGTTCCCGGCGACCGCGGTGATGTACTGGCTGGGGACCGAGAGTCTTCACGCGCTGCGCCGCGAGCGCGAGCGCATCGAAGGGGCGCAGTTCTCCCTGCGTCGCTTCCACGATCGCGTCTTGTCGTTCGGCTCGATTCCGGTGCCGCTCCTGGCGAAGGTGTACGCGTGATCGGTCAGCGTCGGGGTCAGACCGCGGTCAGACCCGGGTCAGACTCAGGTCAGACCGCGGTCAGACTCGGGTCAGACTCGGGTCAGACCGCGGTCAGACCCCGGTCAGACCGCGGTCTGACCCGTCTGACAGGGGTCGCGATTGGGCTCGTCGCGGCTCTGGCTGGTGCGTGCGGGCGGCGATCCGCGGGAACACCACCCTCGAACGACCTCCTGATCGTCGGCTACGACCGCGAGCCCGACACCCTCAACCGCTTCAGCACCCACATCCTCGAAGACATCCAGACCTGCGTCGTCGAAGGACTGACGACCACCGACGAGCACATGAACGTCATTCCGCTGCTCGCGACCGAGGTGCCGACGATCGCAAACGGCGGCGTTCGTCTACGGCCCGACGGCGGCATGGATGTGACATGGAAGCTGCGGCCGGGCGTCGTCTGGCACGACGGCAAGCCGTTCACGTCGGCGGACGTGAGGTTCACGGTCGACGCGATCAACGGCCCGAACTACAACCCCGAAAGCACCGACGGCTTCGACCGCATCAGCTCGGTCGACACGCCGGATGCGCAGACGGCCGTCGTGCACTACAGGGAGATCTACGCGCCGTACGACATTCAATTCATCCGCGGCACGCTGCCGAAGCACGTGCTCGAGGGTCGCGACATCGATCGCGCGCAGGACTACAATCGCAACCCGCTCGGCACCGGTCCGTATCGTGTCGCGGAATGGAAGGCGGGCGAGTACATTCTGCTGGAGCGCGTGCCGCATTACTGGCGCGGCGACGAGTATCCCGTTATCCGTCGACTGCTGTTCAAGTTCATCGCCAACACCAACACGCGCATCAACCAGCTCAAGAGCGGCGAGGTCCACGTGGTCGCGCTCGTGCCGTGGGACAAGTACCGCGAGATCGCCGGCCTTCCGTCGCTCACCATCCACAAGACGCGCGGCAACGCCTACGAGCACGTCACACTGAACGAGCAGCACTTTCCGCCGTTCGCCGACGTGCGCGTCCGCCGCGCCCTGACTTACGCGCTCGATCGCGAGCTGCTGACGCGGACGATTCTCGACGGCCTCGCGCCGGTGGCGCATGGACCGATTCAACCGGTGTCCTGGGCGTACACGGATCAGATCACGCGGTACGCGTTCGATCCGGCGCGTGCCCGCGCGCTGCTCGATGACGCCGGGTGGAAGGTGGGCGCGAACGGCATCCGCCAGCGCGAGGGGCGGCCGCTCGCGTTCACGTTGATCACGCAGGCGGGTTTCGCGATCCGCGAGAACATGGCGCAGGCAATCGAGCGTCAGCTGCGCGACGTCGGCGTCGACGTGACCGTGCAGCTGCACGACGGCACCGCGATCAGCGCGATCTGGTTCGAAGGCCGCTTCGACGCGATGCTGCACTGGTGGCAGATGCCATCCGATCCCGAGCTGACGACATTCTTCGCGGCCGACCGCACGCCGCCGGCGGGCCGCAACATCAATTACTTCAAGGACGACGAGCTGACGCGGCTGCTCTACGCATCAGACCGCACGGTGGATCGCGCCGAGCGCACGCGCCTGCTCCACCGCGCGCAGCAGATTGTCGCTGACGCGGCGCCGGAGATTCCGCTCTACAGCATCACGCGGCTCGACGCGGTCCCGTCCACGCTCGAGCACTTCAAAGGCAATCCGACCAACACCGGCATCTTCTGGAACGTGCACGAGTGGGCCATTCAATAGGCGCAGAGCAATCGCATAAGCTACGCGCGTGATCCGGTTCCTCGTCCAGCGCGTCCTTCAATCGATCCCGCTGCTCCTCCTCATCTCAGCGCTCATCTTTCTGCTCATTCACGCCGCGCCGGGCGGACCGCTGGCGATCTACCTGTCGAATCCGAGCGTGCGGCCCGAGGACATCGAGCGGCTGCGGCGCGCGCTCGGTCTGGATCGCCCGCTCTGGCAGCAGTACTGGTCGTGGCTCGGGGCGTTCGCGCAGGGCGACTGGGGCTACAGCTTCAGCGACGGCCGTCCGGTGGCCGCGCGGATCGTCGAACGCATCCCCGCGACGCTCGAGCTCGTGGCAACTTCGATTGTCGTCGCGCTCGCGTTGGCGCTGCCCGCCGGCGTCATCGCCGCGGTCCGCCGCGGCCGCGGGTTCGATCGCGCGACCACCGCGATTGCCGCGGCGGGCATTTCGCTGCCGGCGTTCTGGTTTGGTCTGCTGCTGCAGATCGTGTTTGCGATCGGTCTCGGCTGGGTGCCGTCATCGGGCCGGACGACGCTCGGCGGCGGCGGACTCGCCGATCACCTTCAGCACCTGCTGTTGCCGGTGACGGTGCTCGCCGTCGTGCAGGCGGCCGCCTGGTCGCGCTATCTGCGCGGCTCGATGATCGAAATGCTGGCGCAGCCCTTCGTCCTCGCCGCCCACGCGCGCGGCATTCCGGCGCGCGTCGTGATTCTGCGTCACGCGCTGCGCAACGCCATCGGCCCGGTGCTGGCGGTGGTGATGGTCGACGCCGCCCTGCTCGCCTCGGGGGCGGTGGTGACCGAGAGCGTCTTCGCGTGGCCCGGCCTCGGAAGTCTGTTCACTGAAGCGCTCGCGCGGCGCGACTACACCGTGCTGATGGCGCTCTTGATGCTGACGTCGACGGCCATCGTCGTCTTCAACGTCGTCGCGGATGCGGCGCATGCGTTGGTCGATCCGCGGATCGCGGCCTGATGCGCGGCCCGGCGCTTCTGCTCGTCTGTCTGATTGCGGCCGCGGCTATCGCTCCCATCGTCGCGCCGTATCCGCCCGATCGACTCGACCTCGCGCATCGGCGCGAGGCGCCGTCGGCCGCACATTGGTTCGGGACCGACGATCTCGGACGCGACGTGTTTGCGCGCGTCCTGTTCGGCGCGCGCGTGTCGCTCGCGGTCGGCCTGCTCTCGGCGGCAGTCGCCGGCGCATCGGGCATCGCGGTCGGCGGCGTCGCCGGTTATGCGGGCGGCGCGCTCGACGCGATCCTGATGCGCGCCACCGACGCGATGCTCGCCGTGCCGCGTCTTCCGCTGCTGATGATTGCGGCGAGCGTGCTGCAGCCGTCGGTCGCGCTGCTCGTCGTGATGATCGGGATGGCGGGCTGGATGGAAACGGCGCGCGTGGTCAGAGCGGAATTCCTGACGCTGCGCACGCGCGGATTCGTCGAAAGCGCGCGAGCGTCGGGCGCCGGTCACGCGCGGCTGATCGGGGCGCATCTCCTGCCGAACGCGGCGCAGGCGGTGATCGTTTCGCTGACGCTCGCCGTGGCGCGCGGCATCCTCCTCGAATCGGCGCTCAGCTTCTTCGGCGTCGGCGTCAGGCCGCCGCAGGCGAGCTGGGGCAACATGCTCTATCAGGCGCAGACGACGCTCGCCACCGAACCGTGGCTCGCGTTCGCACCGGGTCTGTTCATTCTGATGACGACGCTGTCGGTGAATGTCGCCGGCGATCGGCTTGCCCGAGGGCGGCCCTGAATGCTGCGCTTCCGAAACCGAAACAGGCAGCGAAGGCTCCGTTAGCGCAGGCCTGCCGCCTATTCGATGACGGGACTCTTATCTCCGGGCAGGAGCAACTGTCGATGCGCCCACCAGGGGGCGATGCCGTTGGTCATCACGCGCTCGTGGAACTCGCGCAGGTTGAATGCCGCGCCGCGCGCCGACTGATAATCCCGCCGCAGCTTGAACGCGGCGATCTTCCCGAGAAAATATCCGCCGTAGGTCGGGTCGTAGGTGCCGCGCGTTGCTTCCTGGCGCGCCGCCGGCGCCGGCAGATGTGCCTCGCGCTCGAAGAACTGCGCCGCCTGGTCGATCGTCCACTCGCCGCTGTGCAGCCGCAGCCCGACGATCAGCCGGCAGATGCGCGTCAGCGCTTCGCTGATCTGGGCGAGCCGGTAGCGCGGATCCTCGCGCTTGAACCCTTCGTCGCTCACCAGTTGCTCGGCATAGTGGGCCCAGCCGTCCTGACCCGATGATGGCTGCGGAAAGGGATTCAGTCCGATCCAGATGCGCCGGATTTTTCCCGGCGTCCGCCGCATGAAGAGACTGTGGACGTAATGCCCGGGTGCAACTTCGTGCGCGGAAATGTCCGCGAGCGTCGGGTAGTTGAACTTTTGCAGCCACGCGTCCTGACGCTCGGGCGGCCAGTCCGCCTGCGCGTCGGTGACGTAGTAGAAGCTTTTCACCGGATGCGGCTCGAGCGGCGGCGAGGAATGCATCGACGCCAGCCCGAGATCGAAGGGCGGCGCGGCCGCGACGATCACGCGCTCGCCTGCCGGCAGATCGACGAGACGGCGCTCCCGGATGAACGCGAAGAGCTCGTCGACCGTTTTCTGTGCGGCCGCGGCGAGCTCGCCCCGCTTCGGATGATCGTCGAGCACCTCCCGCCACACGTCCACGGCGGATCGGCCCGGCCGCGCCGGGTCGACGCGCGCGGCGGTTGCCTCGAAGTCTGCTTGCAGCCTCCGCAGTTCACGTTCGCCGATCGACAGCAGCGCCGGCGCGGGAGTATCGATCAGTTCTTCCGCCCGATAGCGCGCCTCGACAGCGGCCGTTCCGAGCGCGTACGCCCCGGTCGCCCGGGGCAGAACCTTCGACTCGAGCTCCGCAACGTACTCGTCGATCGCTCGACGCGCGCCGTCGGATGCCGATTTGAGCGATCCCTTCAACACTGGATCCGCGACGTCGGCGAACGCCAGCGGCAGCTCGCGCGCGACGAGATCCGAGGCGCCGCGGAACATCACGATCGCACGCTCGACGAACACGCGCGGCGGATTCTGCACGTTCTCACGAGCCGAGGTCAGGAGCGTCGGGACCTCGGTCAGCTTCGCCGCGACCTGCACCATCCGCAGCGCCACGGCTGACGACTCCATCGTCATCAGGTTGTGGACGCCGTCGGAGATCGCCGCTGCATAGATCATCGGGTTGCGCGTCCAGGTCCGGATCCGGTCGAGGTCGAGCACCCAGCCGTCGACGATGCCCTGCAGGATCCGGTGATCGACGCGCTCGTCCGCGGTGAGGTTCGTGAGATCGATCGCGTCGAGCTCACGACGGAACGACCGCAGCCAGTCGACCTCGGCGGCAATCGCGCCGGCGGAAAAGTCCTCCAGCCGTTCGTCGTGGGTATGAATGCCGTTGCCGGCCGCGATCGAGGGATGCCGTCGAGCGAA
>DAIUKO010000025.1:21996-30262 GCA_036848175.1 Vicinamibacterales bacterium
GGTCAGACTGGATGTACCAGGCCACGCTTGGTGGCGCTGTTGTTTCGGACCAGGATCAGGACTGCCGCGGCGGCGAGGATGGGCACCGCGCTCGCGACGATCAGCACCGGACGAAAGGAATAGCGATCCGCGACGATGCCGGTGAGATACGTCGCCATCACGGTGCCGACCCCGGCGCCTGTCCCACTCAAGCCGCTCACCGACGCCACCGATCCGCTGGGATAAATGTCAGCCGGCAGATTCAGGATCATCGTCGACAGCGCCGCATACGCGAAGGTCGCGATCGCCACGCACACCGTCAATCCGCCGAGCGATGTCGCATACGCCGCGGGAATCAGGAACATCATCGCCGCCGCCGAGATGACGATGACGATCTTCCGCGCCGCGCCAACCGACCACCCACGCCGGATGAGCGCGCTCGAACAGCCGCCGCCGAAAAAATTTCCGCAGTCCGCGGCAAGGAACGGCACCCAGAACGCGAGCAGGCTGTCCTCGAGGCGGAAGCCGCGCGAGACCAGGTAGATCGCAAACCAGTCGGTCAGGAAGAACCAGACGGGATCGGTCAGCGCTTTGCCGATGACGATGCCCCAGGTCTGCGGCAGCCGCAGCATCGTCGAGTACGGCAGACTCGGCGCGACGGCGCTGGTTTCGCCTGCAGACTCGACCGGTACCTCCGGCGAGCGGTAGGTCGCGCGAAACAGCCACACCCACAGAAATCCGAGCGTGCCCGTGACGATGAAGGCGGGGCGCCAGCTGCCCGTGAAATGGACGATCGCCAGCACGAGCGCCGGCGCGATCGCTGCGCCGATCGACGACCCGCTGTCGAAGAACGCGACCGCCCATCCGCTTTCGCGCGGCGAGAACCATTCGGCGACCGCTTTGGTCGCGCCGGGCCAGTTCGCCGATTCGGCGGCGCCGAGCAGAAACCGGAACGCCGCGAAGCTGCGCAGACCGGCGGCCAGCGACGTGAGCGCGGCGATCGTCGAGTAGCAGACGACGGTGAGGCTCAGCCCGGCGCGCGTGCCGAGCCGATCGAGCAGCCGTCCGGAGAACATCTGGCCGCCGCCGTAGGCGACGCGGAACGCGATGACGAGCCACGCGAAGTCGGCGTTGGTCCAGGCGAATTCCGTCTTGAGCTGCGGACCGAGGATGTTGAGCGTCTGACGATCGATGTAGTTGATGACGGTGGACAAGAACAGCAGTGACGCGACATACCACCGCATGCGACCGCCGGCGGCTCGGACGATCAAGTGCTGATCGTCACGGACGCTCATCCTTCGACAGGCTCACGATGAGCGGCAAGCATGGCGGACGACTCGGCATCCAGAAACAGGGAGGTGTCGGCGTGCACCCGCAGAATCGAGGCGGGCGCCATCGGCGAAATGTCGCCGTCGAGGCAGAGATGGACGGCCGCGGCCTTGCGCGCCTCGGGAACGATGGCGAGGATCGTCCGTGATTTCAGAATCTGCTGGATCGACATGGTGATCGCCCGTTCGGGAACCTCGTCGATCGCCGCGAACCACCCCTCGCCCACCTGCTGGCGCCGGCACGGTTCGTCGAGGCGGACGACGAGATACGGATCCTCGGTGGTGAAGTCCGCAGGCGGATCGTTGAACGCGAGGTGGCCGTTTTCGCCGATGCCGACGAACGCGACGTCGATGGGCGCCGCCGCGATCTCGTGTCCAACCGCGCGACACGCGTCGATCGGATCGCGCTCGCCGTCGATCAGATGAACCGAGGTCATGCCCGTCGGCCGAATCAGCCGTTCGAGGAGATACCGGCGAAACGAGGCCGGGTGATCCGCGGAAAGGCCGACGTACTCGTCGAGATGAAACATCTCGACCTTCGACCAGTCGACGTCCGGCGCGTGCGTCAACGCGTCGAGAAACGCCAGCTGAGAATTGCCGGTCGCCGCGATGATGCGTGCGCGGCCGGAGGCCGTGATGGCGTCGCGAATCCGCGACGCCGCCCTCGTCGCCGCCGCGCGCGCGAGCGAATTGCCGTCGGGGAACGTGTGCACACGCATGGCGCGCGCATCCTACCTTACTTCGGGACATCCGTTATAGTGACGGGCGCATGTCGATTGACCTGCTCGTCTTCGGGCCGCATCCCGATGACATCGAGATCGGCCTGGGCGGCACGGTCGCGCGTCACGCTGCCGCCGGACATCAGGTCGGCCTGTGCGATCTGACCGAGGGCGAGCTCTCCAGCAACGGCACCGTCGAGGCGCGCCGCACCGAAGCCGCCGCCGCTGCGCGCGTCCTCGGTGCGAGCTTTCGCGAGAATCTGAAATGGCCTGACGGCGGCATCGAACGGACGCCGGCGCTGCTCCACTCGGCCGTCGCGATCATCCGCCGCCATCGCCCCCGCACGATTGCCATTCCCTACTGGAGGGATCGTCATCCCGATCACGTCGATGCGAGCCGCGTGCTGCGCGTCGCCGCGTTCAAGAGCGGCCTCCGCCGCTACGCCCCCGACGCCGATCCGTGGCGGCCCGACTGGATCTGCTACTACTTCATCAACGACAGCGCGACGCCGTCGTTCGTCGTCGACGTGTCGGCGGACTACCAGCGCAAGCGCGACGCGCTCGACTGCTACAAGAGTCAGTTCGCGCCGGCCGAAGCCGATGCGATCCCGACGCGGCTCACCCACGCGACGTTCCGGCAGCTCGTCGAGAGCCGCGATGCCCAGTTCGGGGCGCTGGCCGGCGTCGCCTTCGCGGAGGGGATCGTCGTCCGCGAACCGATCTCGCGTACCGGACTGCTGAAGCACGTGCCATGAACATCGGGATGGTGTGCTACGCATCGGTTGGCGGCAGCGGCGTGGTCGCGACCGAGCTGGCGCACGCGCTCGCGGGCCGCGGCCACGAGGTCCACGTCATCAGCAGCGAGCCGCCGTTCCGCTGGCGCTCGGGCGTGCCAGGCTTGTCATTCGAACGCGTCGAGGTGCCGCCGTATCCGCTCTTCCGCGAACCGCAGTACCTTCTGGCGCTGACCAACACGATCACACACGTCGCCGAACAGCGCCGGCTCGACATCGTGCACGCGCATTATGCCGTGCCGCACGCGACGGCGGCATACCTCGCCGACCAGATGCTGATGCAATCGGCGGCGACGGATCGTCCGAACGGATCGCCGCGCACCGTGACGACGCTCCATGGCACCGACATCACGCTGGTCGGCAGCGACCCCTCCTATCGGCGCGTCGTCGCGTTTTCGATCGAGCGGTCGCACGGCGTGACCGCGGTGTCGCACAGCCTGAAAGCCGACACCGTGAACGCGCTCGGCATCGAGCACGACATCCGCGTGATTCCCAATTTTCTCGACTGCACGGAGTACCGGCGCCGGTTCGATCCGGCTCTGCGCGAGCAGCTGTGCCCGTCCGCCGACTACGAGGCGCTCGTTGTGCACGTCTCGAACTTCCGGCCGGTGAAACGCGTGGAGGTGGCCATCGAGGTCTTCCGGCGGATTCGCCAGCGCGTGCGGGCGCGATTCGTCTTGATCGGCGATGGTCCGGTTCGGGCGGACATCGAACAACGCGTGGTCGATTACGACTTGAGCCGCCACGTCACGTTCGTCGGCGAACGGCTGGATCTCGTCGCGTGGCTGTCGGTCTCGGACGTCTTTCTGCTGCCGTCGGCGCAGGAGAGCTTCGGGCTGGCGGCGCTCGAGGCGATGGCGTGCGAAGTCCCGGTCGTCGCCTCGAACGTCGGCGGACTGCCCGAGATCATCGAGAACGGCGTCACCGGATTCGTGTGCCCGCCAGAGGATGTCGACGTGATGGCGGAGCGGAGCGTCGCTCTGCTGACCGATCGTGCGCTTCATTCGTCGATCGGCCTGGCAGCCGCTGAAGTCGTGCGGACGCGCTACTGCACGGACCTGATCGTGCCGCAGTACGAGAAGGCCTATCGTGACGTACTCGACGAGCGCGGCGGCGTCTCGTAGCGCAGGCCTTCAGGCCTGCCCACGGCCGCCACGGCAGCCCTGAAGCGCTGCGCTACCGCTGATCTCGAGAGCCCGGCGCTCGATCGACGCGTCGCGTGAATCGCGCGCCCATCAGTTCCAGCGACGACGGCTTTCCATCTTCGTCGAGGCCGAACGTCACGAACGCCGGCGACCGCCAGGGTGCGGCCCACGTCGCGCGGAACGTGTTGTAGTGCCAGTGTTCGAGCGTCCCGGAGAACGCGGCGCCGTACTGCAGGCGCAATGCGCGGCCATCGTAGGTGACTTTCACGTCGCCATGCAGCGGCTCGCTGTACTCACCCGCGAACCGCGCCGGCGGCAGCGACGGCGAGGTGCCGGCGACGCGCAAAGCGTCCTTCTTCGTACGCGCCTGCTCCTCATCACGCCGCAGGTCCGCGTACAGCTTGTGAAAGTCGGCGCTCCAGTCGCGATTCGATCCGGCCGCCCTGGCGTCGTAGCGATCGAACACCGAGTACATCAGCGCGTGCCGCACTTCGGCGTGATCCAGATTCCCGAGCACGTAGACGCCGAGACCCTCGTCGCGAATCAGCCCATGAATGGCGACCATGCCGTCGATGCTGCCGGTGTGAAAGTCGACCGCGCGGCCGCGATAGTCCTGCTGGAACCAGCCGAGACCGTAGGTCATCCAGTGCGGCCTGGTCAGCCGCGTGGTCGGATACATCTCGTACGGCGCGATCGTCTGCGGCGTGAACAGCTCGTGGAACGCTTCCTCCGACAGCAGACGCGTGCCGTTCGCGCCGCCGATGCGGCCGCCGTCGAGCAGGAACTGCATCCACTTCGACATGTCGGCGACGCTCGACCAGACCGATCCGGCCGCGGCGACGGGGTCGACGCTGACGTTCTCGATCACGCGCACGTGTCCGTCGACGATGCTGTGCGGTGAGGCGACGTTGGACTTCGAGGAGAGCGCGGCGGAGGTCGGCAGCGTGTCGCGCATCCCCAGCGGATCGAAGATGCGCGTCTGGATCATCGTCGTCCACGGCTTGCCCGACGCTGCTGCGACAACGGCGCCGGCGGCCGCGTACATGATGTTCTGATAGATGAAACCCGAACGAACGGAATAGGCGGGATCGATGAGGCGGACGCGGCGCAGGATCTCCTCTGTCGAGTTGTTCTGTCCGTACCACAGATAGTCGGCGTTGCCGAGCCCGGCGCGGTGCGTCAGCAGATCACGCACCGTGACCTCTCGGGTGACCGCCGGATCCTTCAGCTGAAACCAGGGCAGATAGGTCGCGACCGGCGCATCCCATTCGACCTTCTTCTCGTCGACCAGCATGCCGACGAGCGCCGCCGTCATCGCTTTGGTGGTCGATCCGATCGCGAACAGCGTGTGCGTGTCGACGGGCGCCGTCTTCCCCGACTCACGGACGCCGTATCCATGCGCGAACGCGACGCGGCCGTCTTTGACGACGGCGATCGCGAGGCCCGGCACGTGCCAGTCGTTGACGGCTTTCGCGACGAACGTATCGAATCCAGCGAGCGGATCGTGTTGGGCGGTGATCGCTGGCACGACCAACGCCACGGTGACCAGAATCAGAATCGCACGACGCATCGGTTTGCTCCTTGCTGCCGCGGCACGAGGTGTCATCGGTCGCGCAGGCCTTCAGCCGTGCCGGCCCGCGCGATGCAGCCCTGAAGGGCTGCGCTACACCGAGCGGGCCCGCAAATATTCAGCTGAAAGGGCCGCCCTACGAGTGATCAGCGTGCGGTGGCCGTGGCGCGTTCGAGCCACGACGATTCGGCGACGAGCGCGCTCATCACGGCGTCGACGTCGGCGTCGTTGTTGTAGGCGTGGAACGCCACGCGCAGCCCATTGCCGCGGCTCGATGCGATGATGCCGCGCGTGGCGAGACGCGCGACGAGCCCCGGCGCGTCGAGGCTCTGCACGACGACGAGCGGACCGCGTCGAGCGCGGTCGACTGGCGTCCTCACCATGAATCCGGCGTCGCGCGCCGTGGCGGCGAAGCGCTCGACGAGGCGATCGACCTGCCGGCCGACGACGTCGTAGCCGACGTAGTTCAGCAGGTCCAACCCGGCCGCCGCCGCGTAGGCGTTCACGACCGCGGGCGTGCCGGTCTCGAAACGGTGCGCGTTCGCCGGCCAGTCGATGGCATCGATCCGGAACGCGAACGGGTTGACCCGGCCGAACCACCCGGTGACGGTCGGCTCGAATCGCTCGATCAGATCGCGACGCACGTAGAGGAAGCCGATGCCGGCGGCGGCGAGCATGTACTTCAGGCAGCCGGTGACCATGAAATCGACACCCAGCGCGTGCACGTCGATCGGACCCGATCCGGTTCGCTGATAGTCGTCGAGAAAGACGTACGCGCCGCGATCGTGCGCCACCTTCACGAGGCCGGCGATGTCGGTCTTGTGGCCGTTGCGGAAGCAGACATGCGTGGCAGGGACGATGAGCGTGCGTTCGTCGATGACCGCGGCGTAGGCTTCGACCGGCAGCTCGTCTCCCGTCGCGTGCGCCCGGCGGACGATCGCGCCGCGCCGCTCCTGCGCAAGCCAGATCTGCGCCATCGTCGGAAACTCGAAATCGCCGATGACCACGTGCGACCTCGGTCCATCGAAGGTGAGCGCGCTCGCCACGGCGTTGATCCCCGCGGACGCACTCGCCGTGACCGCGATCTCGTCGACGGTGGCGCCGATCGATGCGGCAAACCGCGCGCGGAGCTTCTCGACTTGATCGACCCACATCTCCCACGGCGATCCGCTTTCCTGCCACGAATCGAGATACGCGCGGATCGCTTGATCGACGTCGATCGACAGCGCGCCCTGCGAGCAGCTGTTCACATAGACGCGACGATGGAAAATAGGAAATCGCGCGCGGAATTCTTCCAGGGTCATGGATTGGCTCTCTTGTGAGGCGCATTGTACTCCGCGCCTTTGCGATAATCGCCGGTGATGCCTCGAAGGCTCCTGGCCGTTCTCGCGGTCGCGTTCGCGGCGCGGCCGTACGCCGCCACGACGCCGACGTTCACGCGAACCGCCAGCATGCATGTCGCGAGAGCCGGACATCAGGCGACGCGGCTTCGCGACGGCCGCGTCCTCATCACCGGCGGCTGCGACAATGCCGGAAATGCCGTCGCGGAAGCGGAGATCTTCAACGCCGCCACCGGCACGTGGTCATCCGCCGCCGCCAATCTCGCCGCCAGAATCGATCATGCGACGACACGCCTCGGCGACGGCCGCGTGCTCGTCGCTGGCGGCGTCTCCTCGTTGTCGACGTGTCATCCAGCGGCAACCGCGGAAATCTACGATCCGTCGACGGACTCCTGGACGCTGAGCCGCGATCCGCCAGTCATCATCGGCAGGGGCGCGATCGCCGCCACGCTTCGCAATGGACTGGTTCTCGTTGCCGGCGGCAGCGTCTGCGGTGAGAGCGTCAACACGGCCGCGCTGTTCAATCCATCGACCAATGCATGGTCCAAGACGGCAGGCATGAGCGCGCCGCGAGCCTTTCACAGCGCGACGCTCGTTCCAGATGGACACGTCCTGGTCATCGGCGGCGCGGCCGAGGCCGAAGCCTATGACCCAGCCAAGGCGACGTGGACGGCGATTCTCGATCCAGCGGAGGCGCGGTGGTCGTCCCGAAAACCGGAGATCGCGCGAACGCTCGCCACGGTCACCGCATTGCCGGATGGAAGAGCGCTGATGGTTGGCGGATACGCCGCATCGGGGGCGCTTCAGTCGTCGGCGGAATTCTTCGACCCCGCCGTGGGCGGATGGCATATCGACGGCGCGTTGTCGACTGCGCGTGCCGGTCACACGGCCACGCGGCTCGCCAACGGCAGCGTGCTGATCGCAGGCGGCACCGGCACGGACGGACGCACCGCCACGGCCGAAATCTATCTGCCCGAAATCGCGTTTTCGACGAATACATCGATTCCTTTCCGTCCGGGCCTGGCCACGCCCATCGTCCGTCGTTCCCACGGCTGGGGCATCGCCACCAACTCGAAAGGTCACATCTTCATCGCGCACGGACCCGGCGGCGATCAGATCGTCGAATGGGACGTGCGACGCGAGCCGTTGCTTGCCTCGTACGTCAAGGCGATCGGCGCCGGCCTGGACGAGATCCATTCGCTGCGGATCGACGCGGACGACAGCATGTGGGTCGTCGGCGGCGCGACGAACTCCGTCGTCAAGCTCGGTTCAGACGGTGAGGTGCTGCTGCGTTTCGGCCAGCCGGTACCGGAGGCGGGATTCAGAACCGGTCTCGCGAATCCAACCGATCTCGCGACCGATCGATCCGGCAATGTCTTCGTGTCGGACGC
>DAIUKO010000025.1:30362-38157 GCA_036848175.1 Vicinamibacterales bacterium
AGCGGTTGTCTGGATCCTCGACAAGCTCACCATGAGCGGTTGTCTGGATCCTCGACAAGCTCACCATGAGCGGTTGTCTGGATCCTCGATTCAGGTGCCGTCACTTCATCAGATCGCTCCACGGGACGACCGGGCCGTGGATCGGCGCGATCGTCTGGACGTCGAGGCCAAGGCGGCGGACGTGATTGACGAAGCTCGTCGTCGCCGGCGTCGGCGGGTTCGGCGGATCGTAGAGGTCGGCTTCGATGACGATCTTCTCGGCCGGCAAATAGGCCATCAGCATCCCTTCCGCATGCTGCAGCGGTTGCACGTACGAGATGTGCATCGTGCGCGCGCCGTCGGTCAGGGTGTAGTTTTCTCTGATCGCTTCGTACTGGTAGCCCTCGGCCACTTCCGTCGGCGGCCAGAGCGACATCATGTCCGGCTGCAGCGTGCGCGGCGCGTAGTTCAGCACATCGCGGGTGTAGAACTCGTAGTTCTTCCAGTGCGTGATGATCGTCGCGCCGATGTGCATGTAGGTGCGAAGGCCGCCGATGTGATCGTGATGCTGGTGCGTGTTGACGAGGAAGCGAATCGGCTTGTTCGGCACGAGCTTCACGACTTCCTCGATGACCGCGAGATTCCGCTTCTCATCGAGCGGCGCCTCGACGACGGCGACGTAGTCCTTGAACTCGACCGCGACGCTGTTGTGTGACGCACCGCCGAGCATGTACACGCCGTTGGCGATCCGCTGCGCGTCGACGCGAAGGGGAAACGTCGCCTGGCGAACGGCATCCGGAACGGTGATGGCATCGCCGCACTGATTGGCGCGGACCTCCTTGAACGCGCCGCCGAACGCGTTGTGTCCGGCATTGACGCTTTGCGCCTGGTAGTTGTCGTCCCATCCCTCGTGATGGTGCCAGACCGTCGGCACCTTCACGCCGCCGCCCGCATCGGCGTACGAGTCGTTGGTGAATTCGTGCTCGTAGTTGGTGTCGCCGAGCACCGGATCCGGCACCCAGGTGTGGATCCGCTGGAGCATGTGCTCCTTGTTGATCGTCGCGTCGACTCGGTACTTCCCCATCACGGTGATCGACACGACGGTCATCTTCTCCGGCTTCGTCGTCGCGCCGTCGCGGCCCATCTCGCCGAGCTCCCAGCGCCAGGCCGCTTTCGGATTGGCGCCCGGCATCGTCGCCGCCTTGAGAAAGCCGTGCGGCGTGACCCACATGTCGAGCTGCCAGCGCTCCGCGTCCTCCGGCCGCGCCGCGATCGGATCGCTGCCGGGACCGTCCTGCGACCACGCGTAGTTGCCGCTGACCACGAAGGTCTGCCGCGAGTTTTTCTGCAGCGGCGTGCCGCCGGCCCACCCGAGTCCGTACTTCCACGAGGCAGGATTCTTCCCCGGCGGACGATCGAACTCCTCTCGCATCGTCCGGGCTTCCCAGTTCATCGTCCGCGTGTAGTTGGCGAGCGGCGCGCCGCGCGGCCAGTCGACGTCGTAGCCGTTCATGCGAGCCTGGCCAACCATGCCGGAGTAGCCGGTCCCGGCGATCGTCACGCACCGGACGCGATCGGCGCCGATCGCTTCGGACGCGGCCCGCAGCACGGGCTGCGGATCCAAATATCCGGGCGCGAACGTCTGCGCGGAGACCGTCGCGCCGGTGAGCGCCAGGAACGTCGCGCGGATCCATCGTCTATTCGTCATGTGTTTCACCCGCAAAACAGCTTGACAACCGGAGATCGCGGCGCATCATAACGGTTTACTTATCTAATTGCTCCTCCGCCGCCGCAATTTTTCATCGGCTGATCATCACAGGAGGGGCAAATGCGGAAGCTGGGTCTGGCCCTCGGCGTCTTTCTCTACCTGGCGGCTCCGGCGCTCGCTCAACAGGGCACCGCGGAAATCGTCGGCAAGGTCACAGATGCGCAAGGCGCGGTTCTTCCGGGCGTGGCGATCGTCGTCACCAACGAGGACACGGGTGTCTATCGTGAAGTGGTGACGACCGGGAGCGGCAGCTACTCAGTCACCCAGATCGTTCCCGGACGCTACCGGATCAGCGCGCAGATGTCCGGATTCAGAGGTCTCGATCGGCGCGGCGTGATCGCGACCGTCGGCGTCACCACCACACTCGATCTCGTGCTCGAAGTCGGCGCGCTGGCCGAGACGGTCACCGTCACCGCCGAATCGCCGCTCGTCGATGTCACGTCGGCGGAAATCGGCGGCCACATCTCCGCCGAAGAAATCACGGATCTGCCGGCGGGCAATCGCAGCTACATGGCCTTCGTCGGCACCGTGCCGGGCGCGCAGTTCGTGCCGACCACCGGCTTCCTCAACGATACGATGCTCGCCAACGGCCAACCCGCCGCCGCGAACAACGTGATGTTCGACGGCGCCGGCAACATCGACGACCTTCGCGGATCGAACGTCGGCGGACAGGCGCGCACCGCCAACGAAGCGATCCAGGAAGTGCAGGTGCTCACCAACCAGTTCGACGCCGAGTTCGGCCGCGCGTCGGGCGCCGTCATCAACGCGGTGACCAAGTCGGGCACCAACCAGTTCAGAGGATCCGTCTTCGACTTCTTCACCGGCCGCAACGTGACGGCGAAGGACTACTTCACACGCGTGAACAACCTCGAGAAGCCGGAGGTCGCCAAGCAGGAATGGGGCGGAACCATCGGCGGACCGATCATGAAGAACAAGCTCCACTTCTTCGCGAGCCTCGAACGCCTGGTGCAGCAGCGCAACCAATCGAAAACGTATCCGACGCGTCCCGAGTTCAGCTTCTCCAGCACCGACGACGTGTCGGCGTGGAACACGCTGTGGCGGATCGATCATCAGATCACGCCCAACAACACCTGGGCGTTCCGATGGCTGCGTGAATCGGCGCCGCAGTTCAACGTCCTCGACGGCGCACGGGACACGTCCGAGAGCAACGACGACGAGACCGACCTCGATCAGACGCTGGTGGCGACGTGGACCACGGTGATGTCCAACACCAGGGTCAACACCGTCCGTTGGGGGCTCACCAAGGAGCAGACCACGCACTCGAACCAGCGGCTGCGTGCGCTGCAGCCGGAGTATGCGACGTGCACCGTCTGTCCACGGCAGATGATCAACGATCAAGTGCTGCTGCCGCCGATTCTCGGCTACCTGAGCATGAACGCGCAGGCGGACGACACGATGGACTTCTCGCTCGACGACTCGTACACGCTCGAAGACACGTTCTCGTGGTTCATTCCCGACAAGATGGGACGGCACGACACGAAGTTCGGCGCGCGGTTCACCTACGTCTGGATCAGCAATCCGAACAACAGCAACGCGAATGGCACCTACAGCTTCCCCGGCGATCAGACGTTCAATCCCGCGATCCCCGGCACCTATCCCGAGCGGTTCAGCATCCGCGTGCCCGGGCCGCTCGATTACGATCTGCGATCGCGCGTGTGGGAGCTCTATGCGCAGGACAAATGGGCACTGAGGAACGGTCTCAGCGTCAGCCTCGGCGTTCGCTACGATCTCGAGATCATTCCGATCCACGAAGATCCGGGCAACCCGCTGTTCACGGATCCGAACAAGTATCCGGTCGACAAGAACAACATCGCGCCGCGCCTCGGTTTCATCTGGAATCCGGACGGCAAGGGGAGGTCGGTTGTACGCGGCGGCTACGGAATGTTCTACGACCGGACGCTGCTCGGAACGGTCGACAACTTTCTCTTCGACACGAAGTACTCCCGGACGTTCACCGCGCAGTACCCGCAGAACGCCGCCGATCCCGGACCTGCGGCGGGCCGGCTGCCGACCGATCCGCTGCTCGCGATGACGACGACCGTCAACACGCTCACGCCGCAGGTGCGAGCGCTGATCAACAGTCAGTACCCGCCAGGGTCGGTGCGCCGCAACACCGGCACGGTGACGTGGGACGATCCCGACCGCAAACAGCCGTACTTCCACCAGATTTCGCTCGGGTACGAGCGCGAAGTCCGGCCAGGCCTCGCCGCGTCGATCGACTACGTGCGGATGCTCGGCCGCGACATGTTCTTCAACCCGAACCTGAACATCGGCACGCGGCGCAATACGAGCCGCACCGGGCCGATCGATTTTCTCGATCCCTTCGGCATCCTGAACCCGAGCCTCCGGCCCAATGAAACGCCGTACGTCGGCGCCGTGCGCCTCCTGACGACGAAGTACGGGTACAGCGACTACGACGCGATGAATCTGTCGCTCGAAAAGCGATTCGCGCACAACTGGAGCGTCCGCGGCGCGTACGCATTGGGCTACTCGCGGGGCGTCACCGCGGGCCAGACCGACACGCCGCAGCTTCAAGTCGGGACGGACCTCAATCTCGACGACTACTACGGACCGGCCAACGTCGACCGCCGGCATTCCTTCGTCGTCAGCGGACGGATGGAGATCCCGAAGGCGCGCGGCGTGACGCTGAGCGGCGTGCTGCGCACGCTCAGCGGGCAGCCGTTCACGATCCACGACACCAACATCGATGCGGACCAGAACGGCGTTCTGTTCGATCCGCTGCCCGCCGGGACCTACAGCGGCACGTCCAAGGATTCGCTGCAGAACGTGAAGTACAAAGGCGGGCGCAACGGCGCCTACGGTCCGGGCTTCATGCAGTTCGATCTTCGCGGCGGCTATCGCGCGAAGCTCGGTTCTCGTCGGACGCTCGACGTCTTCTGCGACGTGTTCAACGTGACCAATCACACGAACTTCGCCAACTTCGCCGGTAGCGCCACGGACCGTCGGAATGCCGCGGACTTCCTCAGGCTGAGTACGCTGGTCGCGACATCGGGCTTGCCGCGCCAGGCGCAACTCGGTCTCAGGCTCGGGTTCTAACTCTTCTCAGCGACGTACGGCTGGTGCAGCTTGACGGGCGCCGCCGTACGTCGCACGCGCAGATTGATCATCTCCACGAACACCGAGAATCCCATCGCGAAGTAGATGTAGCCCTTCGGGACGTGCATGCCGAGGCCGTCGCCGACGAGCGACACGCCAATCAGCAGCAGGAACGACAGCGCCAGCACCTTCACCGTCGGATGCCGGTTGACGAAGGCGCTGATCGGGCCGGCGGAAAACATCATCACGGCGACCGCGAGCACGACGGCGGCGACCATCACCGACACATCTTCCGCCATGCCGACCGCGGTGATCACCGAGTCGAGCGAGAAGACGATGTCGAGCAGCATGATTTGCACGATGACGGCGCCGAACGACGGCGCGACGCGCCCCGACCCGTGACCTTCTTCACCCTCGAGACGATCGTGGATCTCGATGGTCGCCTTCGCGAGCAGGAACAGCCCGCCGCCGATGAGGATCAAATCGCGGCCGGAGATGCCGCGATCGAACACCGAGAAGAGCGGCGCGGTGAGCCGGATGATCCAGGCGATCGACAGCAGCAGCAGGATCCGCATCACCATCGCGGCGGCGAGCCCGGTGCGGCGTGCGCGCGCCTGAACATCGGCCGGCAGCTTGCTCGAGAGGATCGAGATGAAGATGACGTTGTCGACGCCGAGAATGATTTCGAGAAAGGTCAGCGTGACGAGCGCAAGGAGTCCGTCGGCGGTGAATAAGGCTTCCATAGGGCTCCCACGTTACCATCGCTTGCCATTACACCTACAGTTGTAGTAGATCTAACCACGCTTGTATGACACTGCCGAAGCTGACCCGGCTCGAGCACTTGATCATGGATGCGCTGTGGGACCGCGGCGCCTCCTCCGTCCGCGAGATTCAGGAAGCCTTTCCCGAGAAGGATCGGCCCGCCTACACCACCGTGCAGACGATGGTCTACCGCCTCGAGGCGAAGAAAGCGGTGCGGCGCGTGAAGAAGATCGGCAACGCGCACCTCTTCGAAGCGGCGATCACCCGTAGTGCGGCGCAGCGCCGTCTGATCGACGAGCTTCTGAGCTTCTTCGGCGGACGCATCCAGCCGGTCGTCGCCCACCTCATCGAGTCCGGCAAGCTGACCATCGACGACGTCAACGAGGCGAAGCGGACGCTGCAGAAGCTCGCACGAAAGGACAAGGCGAAATGATCGCGCCGATCGCGGATCACCTCTGGCAATCGACCATCGTCGCCGTCGTCATCGCGTTGATCACGCTGGCGCTGCGCGCCAATCGTCCTCAGGTGCGCTACGCGCTATGGCTGGTCGCATCGCTGAAGTTTCTCGTGCCGTTCGCGGCGCTGGCAACCCTTGGAGTGCAGCTCGGCGCGCGATCGTCGGCGGCAATGGCTGCGCCGCAACTGACGCTCATCGTCGACTCGTGGGATGCGATCGGTCAGCCATTCTCGCGCCCGGGCGTCGCCCTGATGCCCGTCTCGACGTCGGCGCTCGCCCCGGCTGCCTTGCCGATGGTGCTGTTCGCGGTGTGGATCGGCGGATGGGCGGCAATTCTCGTCACGTGGACGGTGCGCTGGCGGCGCATCGCTGCAGCCGTTCGCGTGGCGGCGTCGGTCGAACAGGGACACGACGTCGAGACGCTTCGCCGGCTCGAAGCGATCGCCGGCGTCGCGCGCCCGATTCGCCTCGTTTTCTCGGAGACGACGCTCGAGCCCGGCGTGTTCGGCATCTGGAGGCCGGTGCTCCTGTGGCCGCGGTCGATCGCCGATCACCTGAAAAACGATGAGGCCGAGGCGATTCTCGCCCACGAGGTGGTTCACGTCGCACGCCGCGACAATCTCGCCGCGGCGCTTCACATGGCCGTTCAGGCGATCTTCTGGTTTCATCCGCTGGTGTGGTGGATTGGCGCGCGGCTGGTCGACGAGCGCGAGCGTGCATGCGATGCCGAAGTCATCCGGCTGGGAAGCCATCCGCGCGTATACGCGGAGAGCATTCTCAAGACGTGTGAGCTCTGCGTCGAATCACCGCTCGTCTGCGTGTCTGGCGTCACCGGATCCGATCTGAAGAAGAGAATCGAGCAGATCATGAAGAACGACCACGGAGCCACGTTGAACGGCTGGAGAAAGATCGCGCTCGCGATGGTTGGCGTTGCCACGATCGGCGGACCGATCGCCGTCGGCATGCTGAGCTCGCCGCGCCTGCGCGCACAATCATCGCCGGCGCCAGACGACACGCTCGGACCGCCGTTTGCGGTCATCTCGGTCAAGACGAGTGTGTCCGGCGATCAAAGGTCCTACCCGTTCACGTTCACACCCGACGGCGGGCTCGTCCTGAAGAACATCGGGATCCGGGCTCTGATCCTGTACGCCTACCAGCTTCCGGTCGGCCGCATGGTCGGCTCGCCGGAATGGACGCGGGCCGAGCGCTACGACATCGACGCGGTGGCGAACGGGAAACCATCAGCCGCCGAGATGCGCGCGATGGTGCGAAAGCTCCTGGCCGATCGCTTCAACTTGCTCGCGCACAGAGAGACGCGGGAACAGCCGATCTACGCGATGACGCTGGCGCGCAGCGACGGCACGCTCGGGCCGCGACTCACGAAGTCCGCGTGTACGGGGAAAGGCGTGCCGCCTCCCGGTCCGTACGAGCCGAGCGTTCCGGTGGAGCTGATTTGCGGGAGTGCGCAATCACGGCCGGGAAGTCTGGCCGCGCGATGGGTGACGATGGACGAGGTGGCGGACCACGGGCTCGGTCCGATCATGGGACGCCCCGTGCGGAACCAGACTGGAATCGCCGGGCACTTCGATCTCAAGGCCGAATGGGCCCGCGATCCGCGTCCGCCGGGCCCGCAGGCGCTCGGCGTCGGCCCCGCCACCTTCGTCGCGCTCGAGGAGCAACTGGGTCTGCGGCTGACCGAGGAGACCGGCCCGGTCGACGTCCTCGTCATTGATCGCATGGAAAAACCGGTG
>DAIUKO010000026.1:0-37803 GCA_036848175.1 Vicinamibacterales bacterium
CCATCTCCTCGAGCATGCTCGACGAGAGATCGAGCGCGATGACGATGTCGAGCCCTCGCGAGCGGATTTCAGCCTGCGCGTACGGCAGCACCGGCTGCATCAGCGCACCGCCCAGGAGCAGCAGGGCAGACGCGAGCACCGCGAGCGGAACGCGGCGAAGCGGCGAGGCGCGATACGCCGGGGCCGCGAGCCACCGCACGGTGGTCGACGCGAGGAATCGGCGGCGCATCCGCCAGCGAAGCGCGCCGGCCGCGGCGAACGCCGCCAACAGCCACCAGCCGTACTCAGGATGCAAAAAGCGCATCGACACGATCAGGCACTCAGGATTTGGGTGACGCGGTCGATCGCGGTCCGGCAGGCGTCCGCCGACGGCATCGCGTAGGGCGGCGCGTAACGCGCCAGCTCGCACGTTTCGAGCACCGCGGCGACGAGCTCCGCCGGCACTTTCGCGCGTGTCGCCGCCAGCGCGAACGGTACTTCCTGCGGCGTCAGGCCGACGGCGCGTACGCCGCACCGATCGCGCAGGTGATCGCGCACGAGCGCGTCAAGCCGTGTGAACGCCTCCCGTCTCGATTCAACGGTCTCCACGCCGATCGTCCGCACCGCCTCGAGGGACGCGCGCTCTTCGTGACGCACGCTTCGCGCGGATCGGCGGACGCGCGGCCGGCGCGCGCGCCGTACCAGCGCCGCGACCGCGATGATGGCCGGCACCACCGAGACGACGACCAGGCCGATGCCGATCGGCTGAAGCGCGGCAAATCGCGCCGGACGCACGTGCGGCGCTTTGTCCGAACGGATTGCCGCGGTGTCCGGGTCTTCAGGGAGCACGCTTCTGAAGGCCAGCGTCGCGCCCGCCGCCTCGACGTCGCCTGCGGGCGCCGCGTCCTCGAGCCGCTGCCCGGCACGCTTGACGGCGTAGCGAATGCGGAGCGGCGCAATCTTCAGCGCCGGAGTGTCCACGCGGTATGTCGTCAGAACGTATCGGAACTCGTAGATCGTCGTCCCGCCGGCTCCGGCGCGGCGGTCGTTGCTGCTGTCGACGACCTCGAGTCCTTCGAGCCTGAGCTTGTCGCGCGACACGTCGTCGACGAGCACGTCGACGCCGCGTTTGCAGGTGATCGTGATCGTGTAGGTGACGCGATCGCCGACCCACAGCGCGGTCCGATCGACGCCCGTTCGCACGCCGATCTCCGGTGTTTGTGCGACCGCCGGCGTCGCCGTCAGCATCGCGCCGCAGAGGACCCGAAGCAGCCATGCGCGTCCGCCGCAGAGCGTCATTGCGCCATCCTCCGGGCGAACAACGACAGCAGCGGTTCCACCGGGTTGCCGTCGGTCGGCACGAACACATGGTCGATCGACATGCGGTGAAACGCGCGCGAAAGCGCCTCGCGGCGCGCCCGCATCTCGGCGGCGTAGGCGCGGCGCGTGCGCGGCGACAGGGCCACCGCCGCATGGCGGCCCGACTCGAGATCCTGCACCTGAATGTATCCGCGCCCTTCCGGCAGCGCCATCTCCGACCGATCCTGCGGCACCACCGCAATCACGTCGTGTTTGGCCGCGAGCATCGCCAGTTCCTGAGTCCCGAACAGATCTTCGTCGGTGATGAAGTCCGACACGATGAACACGACGCTCATGCGTTTCAGCGTCGCCAGCAGATGCCGGACGGCGGGCAGGATGGCGGTCCGTCCTGGCCGCGGCGACAGCGCCCAGCAGCGCTCGAGGGTCGCCCACGCCGACGCGCGCGTCCGGCGCGGCGGCGCCGCCTCGAGCACGCGCTCCGCGAAGGCGAGGAAACCGGTGTTGATCTGATCGGACACCGCGGAAAAGAGCAGCGACGCGGTGATGAGCGTCATCAGCTCCTTCTTCGATCGGGCGGCGGAGCCGAGCTGCATCGATCGCGAGGCATCCATCGCGATCATCACGTTCAGCTCGCGCTCGGCGTGGGTGTGGCGGACGTACGGCGCATCCATGCGTGCCGTCACGTTCCAGTCGATCCGCCGGACGTCGTCGCCCTGGCGGTACGGCTGGTGCTCATCGAAATCGAATCCCGGTCCTCGCTGCGGGCTCGTGTACGGCCCGACGCGGAGGTTGCGGATTCGCTTCGCCGTGTAGACCTCGATGTAGCGCAGCTCGCGGACGACGTGCTCGGGCATCATGGGAGCGGCACCGCCTGGAGCAGCTCGCGCAGGATCTCGTCGGCATCGACGTTCTCGGCCTGCGCACGCACCGTGCGGGCGATGCGGTGCCGCGACGCGTCGCAGTAGATCTCCTTCACGTCGTGCGGCAGCACGTAGGTGCGGCCGTGGAGAAAGGCGGTGACGCGCGCCAGCGCGAGCACGTGCTGGTAGGAGCGCGGCGAGACGCCGAGCATCAGCAGATCGCGAAGCGCGTCGCAGCCGACTTCGTCGGGCGCACGCGTCGCGCGGCCGAGCCGGACGATGTACTCCATCACTTTGTCGTCGATGTAGACCGCGTCGCGAATGAACGTCCGCAGCCGCGTGACGTCGTTCGGCGAGACGCGTTGATCGATGCGCTGCTCGGTCATGCGCAGGTGCAGCATCGCCACTTCTTCAGCCGCGCTCGGATACTCGACGCGCAGCATCATCGAAAACCGATCGAGCTGCGCCTCCGGAAGCGCGTACACGCCTTCCTGCTCCACCGGATTCTGCGTGGCGAGCACCCAGAACGGATCGTCGAGCGGGAACGTCGTATCGGCGAGCGTCACCTGCCGTTCCTGCATCGCTTCGAGCAGCGCGCTCTGCGTTTTCGGCGTGGCGCGGTTGATCTCGTCGGCGAGCAGGATGTTCGTGAAGATGGGACCCTGCTCGATGCGAAAGGTGGCGCTCTTCGCATCGTAGACGCGCGTCCCGAGAATGTCGGCCGGCAGCAGGTCGGGTGTGAGCTGAATGCGCTGGAAGCGCGCCGAAATCGCGTGCGCCAGCGTCGTCGCGGTGAGCGTCTTGGCGACGCCCGGCACCCCTTCGAGGAGGATGTGGCCGCAGCCGGCGCGCGCTTCGCTGCGCGCCGTCGCGAACGGGATCGCCGCGAACAGTCCCGTCAGCAGCCGGCGGATCAGCGTGTGCTGGCCGACGACGACCTTGCCGATTTCGAGCGCCAGGCCGGAGATGATGGCCGCCGCGTCATCGGGCGTCAGCTCGTTCAGCGCGGGGACCGCGCGCGGGATCGTCATACCAGGACCCACAACGCCGCCGCGGCCACCACGGCGACCGCCAGCGCCACGGGATAGAGATCGCGGTAATCGGTCGACGACCGCCACCCGAGAATCCGCCGGTCCGCTCGCACGACATCCGAAATCGCACGGGACAGCTCGGAACCGGTCGTGGATCGCACATACCGTCCGCCCGTCGCCGACGCCACGCGGACGAGCGTCGCTTCATTGAAGGTCGTCGTCACCCGCCGGCCGGCATCGTCGCGCAGATAGGACTCCTCCGAATCCGAGGTCGCCAATGGAATCGGCACGGCGTCATTCGATCCGATGCCGATGCAGTCCACTCGATAGCCCTCGCGCCTGAACATGTCGAGCGCCGGCCCGATCTCCTGGCTCTGGTCTTCACCATCGGAGACGAGCAGGAACCGCTTGCGCGTGGGTCGCTGGTCTTTCTTCGCAACGTCCATCGCGCTCTTCAGCGCCGCCCCGATGTTCGTGCCGAACAGTACCACCGATTCTCCGTCGAGCCAGTCCAGATAGAACAGCACGCTCTCGACGTCCGCCGTCAGGTACGAGAGAACGACCGAGCTGTCGGCGAAGCCGACCAGGCCGACGCGATCGATGCCTTCCGGCTTCTCGCGCAGCAGCGTCCTCAGCTCACGCGTCGCGCGCGCGAATCGTGACGGCGTCAGGTCGCGCGCGCGCATGGACAGCGAGCGATCGAGCATGACGACGAGATCCTGCCGTTCGTAGTCGGGCACGCGGGTGGTGAGCAGGAGCTGCGGCCGCATCAGCGCGAACACGATGGCCGACGCGACGACCAGCGCCGTGGCGAGCACCGCGCCGTCGCGGCGCCACGTCGATCGCCGCGACAACGGCGCGAAACGCCGATCGATCGCGGTGCGCCGCCGGAACGCGCGACGAAGGCGAGCCTGGATGCTCCAGCTCGCCACGAGCACCGGGATGACGATCCACCAGCTGGCAAGATCGGGACGCAGGAATCTCATCCGACGCGCTTGACCGGTTTGGCGCCGGGCTTGGGCTGCGGGCGCAGCAGCTGCATCAACTGATTGGGCGGCGTCTCTGGCCGCTTGCGCAGTTCGGCGGCGAGCTTCGAGACGAGCTCGAAATCGTATTTCGTGTCCCAGTCCCCGGGCGCCGCTTCGACCGCGCGCCGGAACTCTTCTTCCGCGCGGGTCAGCCAGCCCAGCCGCGGATCCGGCTTCTCCTCGGCGAGCGCCTTCTCGAAGAAGGCGCACCCGGCCCAGAAATGCGGCAGCGCCTGCTCGGGAGCGCGCTGCGCCGCGTCGATCGCCTCGTCAAAGCGCCGCAGCCGGTGCAGCACGAACAACTCGTTCGCCATCACGTGGCTGTAATCGTCGGCGAAGAGCTGTTTGGCGGCGGCGAACCGGTCGAACCGCGCCTCGGCGTCGAGGTAGCGCGCCAAGGCTTCCTCGTCGCGATCCTCGGCAAGCGAGGCATCGCCGCCGGCGGCAGGGGCCATCCAGCGAGCGTACGCGATCATCGCGACGCCGGCGACGAGCGCCAGCACGATCGCCACCGCCGCGGCTGAACGGACGACGCGCGTCATCGATCCGGTTCCTTGCATCGGCGCGGTTTTCGCGCCGCGATCGGCCCAGTTCACGCTTGACTGGTCGGCCAAAACCATACACCCTACGCCGAGCAAATGGTAGGACCAAAGCGAGGGAACACATGAACCGGCGCGTCCTTCTCGGCTTCCTGATCCTCGCCCTGCTCGGCGCTCCACACGCGGCGCGCGCGCAGGACACGACCGGCACCATCTCGGGGATCGTCACCGACCAGTCCAAAGCGGTCCTCCCCGGTGTCACGGTGGTCGTGACCAACGTTGAAACAGGCGCGACGCGCACGCTGGTTTCCGATGCGCGCGGCGGCTTTCGCGCGCTGAACTTGTCGCCCGGGATCTACGCCGTCACCGCGGAGCTGACCGGATTCACTTCCGCCAGGCGCGAGAACCTGACGGTCGAGATCGGCCGCGAGATCAACGCCGATCTCACGCTGCGCATCGGGGCGATCAGCGAGCAGGTCACCGTCCAGGGCGCGACCACCAACGTCGAGTTGAGCAGCACGGTCGCCGGCGGCGTCGTGTCGACGACGCAGATCGCGGAACTGCCGCTGAACGGACGGAACTTCATGCAGCTCGCCACGCTGCAGCCGGGTGTGACGGTGAGCCGCGCGACGGCGCGCGATTTCACCGGCGGCTTCGGCAACACGCAGGTGTCGATCGGCGGCGCGCGCCCGGAGATGACCGGGTATCTGCTCGAGGGCACCAACATCGCCGACATCTCGGACAAGGCGCCGTCGAGCATGGCCGGCGTGCTGCTCGGCGTCGACGCCGTGAAGGAGTTCAGCGTCCAGACGCACAACTACGCCGCCGAGTTCGGCCGCGCCGCCGGCGGTGTCATCAGCGCGGTCACCAAATCGGGAACCAACGCGCTCCACGGGACGGTGTTCGAGTTCCTGCGCGACAGCAAGTTCGACGAGCCGAACTACTTCGATCCCATCGATTCTTCCACCGGCGAACAGATCAATCCGCCTTTCACGCGCAATCAGTTCGGCGGAACGGCCGGCGGTCCGATCGTGCAGAACAAGTTGTTCTACTTCGGCAGCTACGAGGGGCTGCGTCAGGATCTCTCGCTGACCCATCTGGCGCGGCTGCCGAACGCGGCGGCGCACAACGGCGTGCTCCCGACCGGCACGGTCGTGATCAGTCCGCTGGTCAGGCCATACCTCGACCTCCTCTACCCGATCCCGGACGGTCGCGACTTCGGCGACGGCACGGCGGAATTGCGGCACACCGAGATCGACCCGACGCACGAGAACTTCTTCGTCGGCAAGATCGACTGGCAGGCCACCCGCGGCAACTCGATGTTCTTCCGCGTCTCGAGCGATCGCTCCGACACGACGGCACATCAGGAGCATCCGCTCTTCATCGAGCCGACCACGACCGATACGCGCTACATCACGTATCAGGATCAGCATCTGTTCAGCTCTCGCGTGCTGAACGTCGCGCGCCTCGCCGTCAATCGGACGAACCGCACCGACGACTTCGTGCCGACGATCACGATTCCTCCGCAGCTGTACTTCACCACCGACCCGCACTTCGGCGCCATCACGATCACCACCGGCATCAGCGGTCCGGGCACGACGGCGACGACGCCCGTCGACTATACCCAAAACATCTACCAGGTCTCGGACACGCTGACCATCAGCTCGAGCCGGCACACCGCGAAGCTCGGCGGCGATTTCCAGCGCTATCATTTCGACGGCTTCTCCTACTCACGTTACGGCGGAGAGTTCCGCTTCACGAGCCTTCAGAATTTCCTGCGCGGTACCGTGAACCGTTTCACCGGCAACATGCCGGGCACCGACACGCGCCGGAGCATGCGACAGAACTACGTGGCCATGTTCGCGCAGGACGAGTGGCGGCCGTCCAACAGCCTCACCCTCACCTACGGCCTGCGCTACGAGTTCATCACCGTGCCCTACGACACGCAGGACCGCGTCGCCGGTCTCCTCAGCTTCAACGACCTCGAGTCGGGCCCGATGGGGATCACGCCGGGCAGCGACATGTTCAAGAATCCATCGAAGCTCGACTTCGCGCCCCGTCTCGGCGCGTCGTGGAACCCGTTCGGCGATCAGAGAACGTCGGTGAAAGCGGGGGCGGGACTCTTCTATCAGCCGCTCACCACGTCGTACTATCGCGGGACGACCTTCCGCATCTATCCGTACTTCGCCGGCGTCGACATTCGCAACGTGCCGGTCTTCGGGCCGCCGATTCAGCTGTTGCTCGCGCAGGGCACGGGACTCGCCGTGCAGAAGCGGTCTGAATTCATCGACTACGAGGCGAAGCAGCCCTACACCGCTCAGTATCACGCCAGTGTCCAGCACGAGATCGCCAGCGGGATCGTCGGAGAAATCGGCTACATCGGATCGCGGGGCTACAACCTGCCGTTCTACAGCGATCCCAACGCGGTGCCGGTGCAGTTCAACCAGGCCAACGGACACTGGCAGGTGGTGCGCGGCGCGACGCTGCCGTTCCCGTCATGGGGACGTATCCGCACGCGCACGAACGTCGCGCGCTCCTGGTACAACGGTTTGACCGCGAGCGTGAACCGACGCTTTTCGAAGGGTCTGCTGTTCCAGGGGTCGTACACCTATGGCAACGCGCGCGACACCTGGTCGGGCGGTCTCATCGGCGGCAGCGACTTCGAGAACGGCGCCGGCAGCGCGACCAGCTACCTCCACCCGGAGAACGAGCTCGGGCCATCGAGCTATGACGTGCGCCACACGGTCGTGTTCAACGCGGTGTACGAGCTGCCGTTCGGCCGGAATATGACCGGCGGCGCGCGCCAGCTCGTGCAAGGCTGGCAGCTCGGTGTCGTGGCGAACTACGCCAGCGGCGTTCCGTTCACGCCGTTCATCGGCTTCGACTACGCGCAGGATCTCTCGAGCGATCCGAATCCGCAGAAGCCGGATTGGGCGCCAGGTTTCAGCGCCGACAACGCCATCGTCGGCGCGTCCGACAACTGGTTCAACTCGAACGCGTTCATCCTTCCGCCCGCCGGCGCGTACGGCAACGTGCAGCGAAACATTCTGCGCGGCCCGGATCTCAAGATGGTGGACCTGTCGATCTTCAAGAACACGCGAGTCGGCCGGCAGAACGTGCAGTTCCGGATCGAAATGTTCAATCTGTTCAATCGCGCGAACTTCGCGACGCCGAACTCCGCGGCGCTGTTCAACACGGACGGGACGCGCATCCCCGCCGCGACGCAGATCACGCACACGGCGACGACGGCGCGGCAGGTGCAGTTGGGGCTGAAATTCGTGTTCTGAGGCGCGCGGCGAAGCCGCGCGCCTACCGCGTTCCCGGCTTCTTCAACGCCTTGAAGAACTCCGGCAGCAGGAACGTCTGGAATCCGTTCCCACCGACGGCGATGATTTCCTTCTTCTTCGGATTGAGCGCCACACCCGCGGCGCCGGCGAGGCGGATGCCCGGTCCCTTGATGATGGCGCGCGGTGGAATGTCGCCGTCGTCATCGGGCGCGTAGACGGCGATGAAGCCGAGCTGATCGAGCCGGCCGGAATCGCTGTCGTCGTCGTCATCGTCTTCCTTGGCTTTGAAGCCCTCGCGCGGTTTGTCGAGGACGTACGCCTCCATCTGCTTCATCCGCGTGTTCTGCTGCGCCAGGAAGATGTTGCCCGTCGCCGGATCGATCGCGACCTGGCGGAAGTGCGCGAGCTTGGAATTCGGGCCGCCGATGAATTGCTTCGGCGCCACATCGCCGTTGGCGAGGCGATCGAAGACGAACAGGCCGACCTTGTCGCCATTGCCCTTCCGGCTGCTCGCGACGATGACGTTGCGAATCGGATCGACGTCGAGCCCGACGATGTCGAGGAGCCCGGTTTTCTCACCGCTGATGACGCGCTTCGGAGAGACGTTGCCGTTCGACATCCGGTCGAACACGAAGATCGCGCGGCTGCTGGGGTCGGCCGTGAGGATTTCATTGTTCACCGGATCCACGGCGACGGTATGAGGCCGCACCAGGCGGGTGCGTGTGCCTTGAATGATGCGCAGCGGCGGCACTTCACCGGACGCATCGGCCCTGAAGACGAGGACCGCGCCGCCGAGCGCGACCGGGATGACGATCTCGTCGTGGATCGCGTCGTAGGCGATGCCGTGCATCGTGCGCGAGAGGTTGGTGGCCTGGCCTTCGATGACGCGTTTGGGAGCGACGTTGCCGTTTGCCGCACGGGCAAACACCGAGATTCTCGGTACGCTCACTCAATTCGGGACGAGAATCTCGTCGCGCTTCGAGTCGTACGCCGCGGCCGAGGCATTGGTGAAGCCGCAGGTCGGCGTGTCCTTCGGCGCGTTGCGGATGGTGCGCTTCGGCCTGACGTTGCCGCTCGCGGTGCGCGCGAAGACGACGGCGGTGTGATCCCCGTAATTGGCGACCCACAGCTCGTCGTTCCTGGTATCGATCGCGACCGACACGGGGCCGACAATCTGCGTGAGCGCGCCGCGAACGACGCGCACCGGCTGCACGTTGCCCTTGTCGCCGCGGCGGAAGACGCGGATCGACGAGTCGCCGTAGTTGGCGACGGCAATCTCGTCGTGAATCAGATCGACGTCGATGCCCATCGGCCAGTTGAGGCCGGTGAGGTCGCCTTCGATCGTGCGGATCGGCGGCACGTCGCCGTTCGCATCGGCGTCGTGAAACGTGATGGCGGATGGATGGAACGCGCCGGATTTGTACTCACCGACGTCGGTCACGAGCGGATCGTAGGGCGAGTAGGGGCGGATCTGCGTCCAGTTGCCGTGGTTTGCCGTGATCAACTCGTTGTGCTTCTCGTCGAAGAACAGACCGTGCGGATCCTCGAGCTCGGTCGCCAGACCGCGAATCGTCCGAATCGGCCGCTCCGTGCCGCGCGCCGTGCGCTTGAACAGCGAGATCGCGTTCGACTGCTGGACCGTGACGGCAATCTCGTCACGCTGCGGCGCGAGCGAGACGTCCCACGACTGGTGCGGCAGCACCAGCGAGCGGCGCGGCTGCACGTTGCCGTAGTCGTCGTAGGTGAACACGGTCATGCGATCGCCGCTGTCGTTGTTGACCGTGTAGAACTCCTTGCGCTTCGGATCGACTTCGACGCCCGCGATGTAGCCGAGCATGGTCTTCGGCCCGAAAATCCAGGTGACCGGCTCGGTGACGTCATTGGACGATCCGCCCGCCGTCCGGTCATACACCAGCAGGGAGTGCCGGTTCTCATCGCTGAAGATCACGCGGTTGTTCTCGGGATCGAGCGCGATGCCGTCGAAGGTGGGAAACGGATCGGACACCGATCGAATCGGCGGGATGACGCCGCCGATGACGTGGGGCGGCCAATCATCGGACGCGACGCCACCTTCCTGCGGCAGGCGCGCAGTGGCCTGCCCAATCGACAGGGCCGTCTCGTCGACGCAGTCGGCCGCGAGCAGATCCTCGAGCGACGCGTCGACAGCGACCGCGGAGCTGGCCTGAGGCGACCGTTGTGCGGCGCCGAGCAGAAGAGCCACGCCGACCGCAGCCGACATGAGTATTCGACGCATGCCCGTAAGTCTGCCACCGCCGGGAAGGCTCCGCAAGCCGAATGGTCTGACCAAGGCGCGCGGCGCCCTACCGGCATCCGATGCAGCGGCCGGATCCGTCGAAGCTGCGCGTCACGTCGCTGACCGGCACGACGATGTCGGCGTAATCGCGGGTGAAGAGCTGGAACAGGTCGACGCGCGTTCCGCCGCGAATCACGCCTCCCGAGGTCGCCTGCTCGTTGACGTGCGACGGCATGACGGTGCGGGGGCGGACAAGCGTCTTGATCATGAACGTCGCCTCGGCGGGTCCGAGCGTCACCGTGTCGCTCATGTTCAGCACGACGAGCGTCGGCTTGTAGAAGCGCGCGATGATCGACTCCATGTCGCCGAACATGCCCGTGTCGCCGGTGAGGTACGCGACCAGGCCATTCGTAAAGGTGATCACGAAGCCGGCTTCGGAGCCGCCATATCCGCTCAGGCCGGGCGCTTCGCCGGGCGTGTCGACGAGCGCCGCCGGAACGCCGTTGCTGTGAACCGCCTGGACGGCGGCGATGCGCACGCCGGTCGCCGCGCCGCCGCGGCGCGCGGTGCGGCTGCCGCCAGGACGCAGCGACGCCGTGCACGGCGCCGCGCCCGGGACGTCGAAGATGTTGTCGAGCCCGCCTTCCGCACACGCCGGCGGCGCCGATCCGCGAAGGTTCGCGATCTTGCGCGACAAGTATCCGGACAGCTCCCCGGGCGCGAGCACGGCGGCATTCTTGGCCGCCGCAATCGACGCGAAATTGCCGTTCGCGTTCGCGGCGCCGGTCGCCGGCGCCGCGCACGTGCCGCCGCCCGGCACGGGGCGCGAGTCGCCGATGTGATCCGCGTGCGCGTGCGACAACAACATGACGTGCACGTCGCCGAGTCGCCCGTCACTCTCGTCGACCGTTCGGCCCGGATCGTAGAGAATGCGAACGCCGGTCGGATCCTCGAACAGCAGCGCGCGATCGTTGCGGCACAACTCGCCCGCGTGGCTGCCGAGCGGCGTCACTTTCACGAGCCCGCCCGATTGGCCGTGAACGACGGTGTTGGACGATACGCGCAGAAACGTCAGCACGACTCCGGCGACGACAAGCGATCGAACTCGCATACGATTCCTCCTCGGCGCGCGGCTCCGCCGCGCGTGGGCGCGCCGCGAACTACTCCAGTCCCCGCAGCAGCTGCCGTGCGGCATCCGCCTGCTCCGTCCGCGGATACTGCCGCGTGATGCGCAGGCACTCCTGTCGCGCCAGTTCCCGGTATCGCGCCGCCTGCGCCTGGTCGCGCGCTTCGAGATACCGGCGATGCAGATCGCGGTAGTCGACCGCCAGATACAGACGCACCTCCGCATTGGCATCGAAGCTCGGATATCGAGTGAGGAAGCGCTTCGTGGCGTCCACGGCGGACGTCAACGCGGCGATATCGCTCGGCGACAGCTGATAGAACTGGTACGACAACAATTTGAACGCGGCCGCCGCCGCGTGCGATCCGTTCGGCCAGGTGGCGACATAGGTCGTGAATGCGGCACCGTCGTAGAAGAACTTCTTCTTGTCGCGGTTGTAGGCGATCGCAACGCCCATCTCCATCGTTCGGCTCAACGCGAGATCGAGCAGTTCGCGCTCCTGCATGCCGTGAGATTCGACTTCGAGGTTCATCAGCGATGCAAGAGCGTCGGCTTCCGCGCCGAGCCGAAACAGCGCATCGGCGCGTTCGGAGACCGTCTCGCCCTCCGTCTGCCGCCTCAACCTCTCCATCGTCTTCAGCGTCGCATTGAGTCCTGGCGCCGACATGATCACGTCCGCCCCTGCCGCGCCGGCGGCGGACAGGATGACCGCGAGGCAGATCGCGCCGGCACGCCGGCGCCTCACGAACCACAACGCGCCCATCACGAGCAACCCGGCGCAGACGAGCAGCGCGGACGTCACGGGATCGGCGGCGACGCGCCGTTGATAGACAACGCCGCGTTGAAACACGAACGTTTCGGCGCGATCGCGAATCCGGATCTCGGCGGTGGTCTTGTGGGCGGAAGAGAGCTCGGTGAGGAAATCCGCGTCGATCGAAACGGCGCCCACGCGCGACGCCGTCCGACCGTCGATGGCGGCCTCGACGTGCGACGCTGCGGTGATCGTCGGCGACAACGTGACCTCGCCCACCGAGAGCGGCACTCGCGCGCCATCAGCTGTGAGGTGGAGATGTTTCGCGACGTACGCGCGGACATCGTCGCGCGCGGCCTGCAATTCGTCGACGCTGACCCGCCCGTCGAGATCGCGGTCGAGCCGGAGCAGCAGATCGACCTCCTCGATCGGCAGCCGCACGACGGCGTGAAACGATCGCGGGTCAATCGTGATCTGCGCCGTTGATTCCACCGACGAACGCAGAGGCGGCACGGCCCGCAAAGTATAATCCGCCTCGCGTGCTCAATGGACTAACCAAAGCACCGATCGAGGCGGCGCTCATCATCCTGATTTCCGGAATTGCGGTCCGCGCACAGCCGGCCGAGACCAAAACCCTGCACGCGCAACGCATTTCGTCGCCCGTTCGCATCGACGGCGTCCTCGATGATCTCGCCTGGCGGGAAGCGGAGGCGGCATCCGATTTCATCCAGCAGGATCCGAACGTCGGCGAGCCGATTTCCGAAGCCACAGACGTCCGTGTGCTGATCGACCACGAGGCGATCTACTTCGGCATCGTGTGCCATGACGCCGATCCACACGGCGTGATCGCCCGCGAGCTGCGGCGCGACAACCTATTCGCGACCGACGATCATTTCGAGATCCTGCTGGATACGTTTCACGATCACCGCAACGCGTATCACTTCGCCGTCAATCCGCTCGGCACGCAGTACGACGCCCTGATCACCGACGAAGGCCACGACATCAACCCCGAGTGGAACGAACGGTGGTGGTCCGAAACGCGCATCACGTCTGACGGATGGACCGCGGAGATCAAGATCCCGCTCACGACGTTGAGGTCGGGGTCCGGCCTCGATATTTTCGGCGTGAACTTCAAGCGCTACATCCGGCGCCGGAATGAAAGCGCGCACTGGACCGGATGGAGCCGCGATTTTCCGTTCTTGCAAGTCTCGCAGGCCGGTCACCTGCTCGGCGTCGAAGGGTTGAAGACCGGATTGAAACTGCGGGTCAAACCGTACCTGCTCGGCGGATTTCAGGATTCGCGCGATCCGGCGCTGTTGGCAGGATCTGACATCCATCGGATCAGCGACATCGGACTCGAGACGCTTCGCTTCAGTGTCACGCAGGGACTGACCGCCGAGCTCACGGCCAATACCGATTTCGCGCAGACCGAGGTCGACGACGCGGTCGTCAACCTCACGCGGTTTCCCCTGTTCTTTCCCGAGAAGCGAGAGTTCTTCCTCGAGCGCGCCGGCATCTTCGAATTCGGTCTCGGCGGCCGCCGCGGCGGCGCCGCAGAACGGAACCTCCAGATGTACTTTTCGCGCCGCATCGGCCTCACCGACGATCGCGTGGCGGTACCGGTGAAAGGCGGTGGAAAGCTCGTCGGCCACGGCGCCGGCCTCGACATCGGACTGCTCGACGTGCAGACCGGCCGATTCGGAACGACGCCCGGCAGCAATTATCTCGTCTTCCGCGCCAAGCGAAACGTGCTCGCGCGATCGAACGTCGGACTGCTGGCGTCGAACAGGCAGGCGACGGCGTCGGACTACAACCGGGTCATCGGCGGCGACGTCAACTTCACGGTTTTCAAAAACACTGACATCCAGGGCTTTCTGGCGAAATCGTCGACGCCGGGCGTCAACGGCAACGACTACGCCGGCCGCGCGAAATACAACTGGTTCACCGATCTCCAGGAAGTCTTCCTCGAGCACCTCTACATCGGACCTGACTTCAGGCACGACGTCGGATTCGTTCGCCGCGCCGGCATCCAGCGGAGCGACGCGGCCTACATCTGGCAACCACGTCCGCATCGCTGGAACGTGCGCAACTTCGTCTTCCGCAACGAGCTGATCTACACCACCGATATCCAACGAACGCTTCTCGACCGCCAGCAGATCTCGCAGTGGACGACGCGCTTCGAGAGCGACGACGCCGCGCGCGTCAACACGACGCATCTGTTCGATCGCGTGGAGCGCGCGTTCGAAATCGCGAAAGGGTTCATCGTTCCAGCCGGCGATTACGGATTCCGAGACACCTGGGCGGAGTACGAGGGCAGCGGTAAACGCCTCCTCTCGGGACGCGTGCGTTACGGCGGTGGCGACTTCTACGGCGGCACGCGCACCTACGTGCAGCTCGCGCCCGCGTTCCGCCCCGCGCCGCTGGTGTCGATCGAGGCGAGCTACGAATTCAACCGCATCACGCTGCCGCAGGGCGCCTTCACGACGCACGTCGTCAACGGCCGCATGAACTTCAACGTGAGCAACAAATGGCTGACGACGACGCTCGCGCAGTACGACAGCGCCTCGTCTCGCAGAGTCCTGTTCTTCCGGCTGAACTACATCTTTCGTCCCGGC
Organism: Vicinamibacterales bacterium; assembly: GCA_036848175.1. Lineage (GTDB taxonomy): Bacteria > Acidobacteriota > Vicinamibacteria > Vicinamibacterales > CAVVIG01 > QHWF01. The sequence continues at coordinate 14,788 of DAIUKO010000026.1, forward strand.
GACAATCTGTTCTTCGTCTTCAATCAGACGACGCAGCCAACCACGCTCGCGCGCGACGAGCGCGAGCGGGCGGTGATGCTGAAATGGACCTACGCGTTTGATTTCTGACGTTGGTCGTGAGCGTCAGCGTTTTTCTTCGTACTCCCCGCGGGGAACGATCGCGAGGTAGCGCAGCGGCTCGGTGCTGGTGCTGAAGTGCTGATGCCAGTGCGGGCCGCCGGGGACGCCGCAGAGCGTGCCGGTGCCGTACTCGGCGCGGTGCGCCGTGCCGGCTTTGACGGCGGCTTCGTACTCCTTCAGATCCTTCGCTTCCGACCAGATGTCGTAGCCGGCGCCTTTCAGGATGATGAACATCGGCTGGTTGCCGTGCTTGTGCGCATAGGCCTGCGGACCGGTCAGCTCGCTGATGTGCACGTTCGGGTGCGTGCGATGCCCTACGGTGGACATCATGTTGAAGAACGCCGTCCGGTTGCCGCGCGCTTCGCGCATCGCCACCGGATGCTCGCGAAGATCGTCGACGTAATGGCCCGGATACGTCGTCGTCGACAGCGTGCGCGCGCGTTCTTCCGCGTTCTCGGCCGGATTCTGACGGCCGCTCCGCAGCTCGACCTCGACGAACGGATACATGTTGATCGCGTAGCCGATCGCGGCGAGCAGCCGCACCGGCTGGCTCGGATCGAGATTGGTGTGCTGCATCTCGTGATCGACGGGGATCGCGAAGAGCGAGTTCTTCTTCCACGTGTACTTGTTCGACGGCAGACCGCCGGTCATCCCGCGATAGTCGGTCTGGCCGCGGCCGCTCAACACGTAGAACAGCGCCTCGCCTTCCCACCCGTATCCGTGCCACACGGTCTTCTTCCCGGGCGGAATCTCGATGATCTCGGTCAGTTGTCCGGCGCCGCCGACGCGGAGGATCTTGGCCTTGTCGCCAAGCTGCGGGCGGTCGGCGAGCGGGAGCGTATTCAGGTTCCAGCAGTAGCCCGCGAGCGTGTTCTCGTCGACGAACGACGGCCACCACGCGGCGACGGCGGACGCATTCTGCTTCTCGACCGTCAGCTGATAGTCCATCTTGCCGTCGAAGGGAACGCGCTTCTGCGCCGACGCCCCGATCGCGGCGACCACGGCGATGACCGACGCGGCGAGCGCGGCAAGGAGGATCTGCGTCGTTGTCGTCGAAGTCGGGGGGAGCTTCATGGGCGTCCTCGTCGTCGCTGTCGTTGTCTGACGGGCGGGCATGTTTGACGCGAGCGCGCCAATGGTCTTACCTTTGCGGCAGCCGCATCCTAGTCCGCCGATCCGGGAGTGTCAAGTGAACCGCCGGGAATTTCTCGCGTCGCTCGCCGCCGTCGCCGTCGCGCCGCCGCTGCAGTCGGCGCAGGGCCGGCCGCCGTTGCCGCCGGTGTCATGGACGTGCCCGATGCATGCGGAGGTCGTCGACGACGAGCGAGGCCGGTGCCCGATCTGCGGCATGGAGCTGACGCCAGTGCGGCTCGAGGTGACGTGGAGCTGTCAGCTTCATCTCGATGAAATCACCGAACGCCAGGCGGGACGCTGCCGCATCTGCCGGCGCCAGCTCGTCAAAGTCGTGAAGGCGCTGTCGTTCGCGTGTCCGGTGCACGCGAAGGTGAACGAGATCAACCCCGGACGCTGTCCGATCGACAAGCGAACGCTCGTCGCGAAGTACTCGCTCAGACCGCACGGCGATCACAACCCGAAGCATGGCGGCAACTTCGTCATGGCGCCGAACAACTGGCACCTGGAAGCGACGCACCCGGCCGCCTCGCAGTTCCGCTTGTACGTCTACGACGATTACTCGCGGCCGTTCATCCCCAAGGGGTTCACGAGCCGGATCGTCGCCGGCGATCGATCGATTCCGTTCATGCCGGCGCCCGGCGGATCGTTCCTGCAGGCGCGCGTGCCCGACGCGGCGCTGCCCTCGACCATCGTCGTCAAGGCCCGCTTCGAGGAGAAGCAGCCCGAGTACCATTTCGATTTTCAGTTTTACGACTACTCGAAAGAACCGAAGTAGAATGCAGCCATGTTAGCGACAGCGCGCCGTCCGGCGCGAGTCTCGGAAACCATCGTCCGGCGGATCAAGGATCAGATTTCGAAGGGGAGACTCGTCGCCGGTCACAAGCTGCCGGCCGAACGCGAGATGGCGCGGCAGTTCAAAACCAGCCGCGTCTCCGTAAGGGAAGCCTATCGATCGCTCGAAGAGCTCGGCCTGCTCAGAATCCGGCGCGGCGCCGACGGCGGCGCCTTCATCGAACAGCTCGACCACGCGCCCGTGCTCCGCTCGCTGGCGCTGGTCATGGCGCTGAGCAAGACGTCGCACAAGGAATTGACCGAAGCGCGCATGCTGCTCGAGCCGCCGATTGCGCAGCTCGCGGCGCTGCGTGCGCGTAAAGAGGACATCGTCCGCCTCGAGCGCGTGCTGGTTCAGGAAGAAGAGGACGCGAAGCGGCGCGCCGGTCCTTTTCGTCCGACCGACTCGCAATTCCACCGATCGCTGGCCGAGTGTGCGCGCAACCTGCCGTTGATCGTGCTGATGAACGCGCTGGCCGACCTGATCGCCGAAGCGGCGTCGACGCTCGACGTCTCCATCCGCGCGCAGCACCGGCTGAAGAACTGCGACTACCACCGGCAGATTTTCGAAGCGGTCCGCCGGCGCGATGGCAGCGCCGCCCACGCGATCATGAAGGAACACGTCGGCGACATCCAGGGACGCGTCCACCGGTGCCTCGCGAGGCAAGCGACGACGACCGCGCACGGAAGAAACGGCGCGTCGGCCTGACCGCGACTACAGCTTCGAGTGATAGTGATCCCAGGTCTTCTTGAAGAGACCTGGCGTCCACAGTCGTTCGCGGAATGCTCGCTGTTCCCCTTCACTGAACACGTACGGTTTTCCGATCTGCATCGCCATGTACTGGCGGTGCGCGTTCTCTTCCAGGTACGCCGCCAGCGCGAAACATTCGACGAGATCGGCCCCCGCGACGACGGCGCCGTGCGACTTGAGCAGGACCGCGGCACCGCCGCCGAGCGTCGCCGCGACCTGTTCGCCCATCGGCCGCGTGTTCACCGAGAGCGGAGAGTCGACGACGGGAATTCTGCCCAGCAGCGAGCCCTGCGCATACACCGGCTCGTACCGGGCGCCGACCATGGTCAGAAACGTCGACCAGCGCGGATGGGTGTGCATGACGGCGTTGACGTCGGGGCGGACTCGATAGATTTCGGCGTGGATGTAGAACTCGAAGGGCGGCCGCGCGCTGCCCTCGACGAGGTTGCCGTCGAAATCGATCGCGACGATGTCGTCGGCGGTCAGGGCGCCGCGGCTCGACGCGGCCGAGTTGATGTAGAAGGATTCGCGATCGCGACGCGCGCTGCCGTGACCGCTGTGGTCGACGATGTCGGCACGCCACAGCATGCGGATGGCATCGGCGAGCTGATCCTCGAGGCTCACGGGTGGCTCGTCGGCGGCGCTTCGCGGCGCAGGCATTATTTCCACGGCAGGACCGACACGTGGATGGCGCCGGCGGCGCCTTCGCCGCCGACCGACTTGATCGCGTAGTCGACCTGCGCGAGCCCGAACGTGTGCGTCATCATCATGTCCAGCGGGAAACGGTGTGACGCCAGCTGGCGCAGCGCCAGTTCGACGGCGCGATAGGAGTGGCCGCGCGCGCTCTTCAGCGTGATCGCCTTGCGGGTCAGACGCCCGATCGGGAAGTTCGGGAATTCCTGGTTTCCTTCACCCTGCACGACCATCGTGCCGCCGCGCCGCTTCAGCGCTTCGATGGCCAGCAGCGTCGGCGCCGTCCCGGCGCCGACCGTGCAGTCGATCGCGACGTCGACGCCGCGGCCGTCGGTCGCGTCGAGGACGCGCGCGAGCGGATCCTCCTTCTCGACATCGATCACGACATCGGCGCCGAAGGCTTTCGCGACCTCGAGACGGCGCGCATCCTTCGACGTGCCGGTGACGATCACGACGTCCGCGCCCGCGTGCTTCGAGGCCATCAGGCAGCACAGTCCCTGCTGGCCCGGCCCCTGAATCAGCACGGTCGATGCGTAGCCGATGCCGCCATCGATCAGCGCCCACTGAATACCGTTCGACATCGGCGTCGCGACGCCGGCTTCCTCGGGGCTGAGGCCGGCAGGGACCTTGTGCAGGACGGCGTTGAGCGGCAGATAGAGGTAGTGGCTGAATCCGCCCCAGAGCCCTGGCGCAATCGACATCGACGTGTAGCCATAGCGGATTGCATTGGCGTCGTAGAACCATTCCGTCGCGGCGCAATGACGGTACTCGCCGAGGTGGTCCCACTCGCAATGGCCGCAGGGCAGGTAGTGCTCGAGAAAAACCAGGTCGCCCTCGTTCATGCCTTTGTGCGCGGCGAATGTCCGGCCGACCCGGGTAAGGTGTCCAACATTCTCATGTCCCATGACCAGCGGCCCGTTGCGCAGCGGCAGGCGATACTGCGTGACGTCGGTGCCGCACACGCCGGCTACCTCGACCTTCATCAGCGCCGCGTCGTCGGGCAGCGGCGGCAGGTCGAGCTCGCGAAGCTCTGTGGTCGATGGTCCTACCTTTACCGCGGCCAGGACTTTCTCAGGCAATCGGGACTCCTCCTGGGATGAATTTGGACTCTAGTCGCGTTAACGTCCTGAGTCAACGCTGGGGGCTCGCTCGCTTCGTCGCTCGTGGGCGGGCCACGTCGCGGCCCGTGAGGTCGCTCGCTCGCGGCTATCATAATCAGGACCGTCGCAGATAACGCCAGCGCCGCCGTGTCGAAGCTGAAGATCACTCTCGCCTGCTGGAACTACGATCGGACGCGCGCACTCCTCGACGAGCGCGTTCGGCCAGACGGGATCGATCTCACCTACGTCAACATCCCCGTCGAGGAAACGTTCTTCCGCATGCTGCGGCATCGCGAATTCGATGCCGCCGAAATGTCGCTCTCGTCGTACGTGCTGTCGCTCTTTCGGCCCGATCCGGCGTTCATCGCCATCCCGGTGTTTCCGTCGCGCGTCTTCCGGCACTCCTCCATTTACGTGCACGCCGGCAGCGGCATCGTCGAACCGAAGGATCTCATCGGCAAGCGCGTCGGGACGCCCGAGTATCAGATGACCGCGGCAGTCTGGATTCGCGGCATGCTTGCCGACGACTATGGAGTGCCCGTCAGCAGCGTCGTCTATGCGACCGGCGGTGAAGAGGAGTCGGGCCGTCCCGAAAAACTGTCGCTGGACCTGCCCGCCGACATCCGCGTCGAGCGCATCGGCCCGCAGCAGACGCTTGCGTCGATGCTGGCACGCGGCGAGATCGACGCGCTCTACACCGCGCGCACGCCGTCCACGTTCCGGTCCGGCGGCGGTTCGGTGCGGCGGCTGTTCGAGGATTTCGCGGCGGTGGAACGCGACTATTTCCGCCGCACCAGCATCTTTCCGATCATGCACACGGTCGTGATCCGTCGCGACCTCTACGAGCGGCATCGCTGGGTGGCGCAGTCGCTGCACAAGGCGTTCTGCGCCGCGCAGCAGGATGCGTACGCGGATCTCGCCGAGACCGCGGCGCTCAAGACGATGCTGCCGTGGCTCACCGCGCACGTCGAGGAGACGCGCCGGGAGATGGGCGACGACTTCTGGCCGTTCGGCATCGAACGGAATCGCCAGACGCTGGCGACGTTTCTCCGTTACTCACACGAGCAAAGCCTGGCGAAGCGGCGGTTGGACCCCGAAGAACTGTTTGCCCCCGAAACCTTGGAGTCGTTCAGAATCTGAGGGGCGGGCCGCTTCGCGGGCCGTGGGGTCGCGCGCGAAGCGCGCCGCCTACTCCACCTCGGCGTAGACCCGGTCGCCCACGACCACCGTCTTGTAGGTCTTCACCGGAATCATGCACGGCGGCGCGACCACTTCCCCGGTGCGAATGTTGAACCTGCCCTGATGGAAGTTGCACTCGATCACATCGCCGTCGACGAAGCCTTCCGACAGCGAGCCCGGGCCGTGCGTACAGTGATCGTCGGTCGTGTAGAAATCGCCGTCGATGTTGTAGACCGCCAGCGTCAGACCGGCGGCTTCGATGCGGCGCACTTCGCCGGCGGCGACGTCGGCGACCTTGCACAGTTCAACGCGCGACGGCATAATCCGCTCCAGTATAGGGGAGCGCAAAAGGTCAGACCATTGATCGCGGAGTTGGCGCCATGCTCAGGAAAGAACAGAACGATCTCTTGACCGACACCGGCCCGGGCACGCCGATGGGACGGATGTTCCGCGCCTATTGGATTCCGGCGCTGCTCGCCGACGAACTGCCCGACAACGACTGCCCGCCGGTGCGCGTGAAGCTGATGTCGGAGCGGCTGGTGGCGTTCCGCGACACCCAGGGGCGGTACGGTCTGGTCGATGAGTTCTGCGCGCATCGCGGCGTGTCGCTGTGGTTCGCCCGCAACGAAGAGTGCGGACTGCGCTGCTCGTACCACGGCTGGAAGTACGACGTCACCGGTCAGTGCATCGATGTCCCGTCGGAGCCGGCGGAGTCCGGCTTCTCGAAGAAGATCAAGCTGCGATCGTACCCGCTCGTCGAGCGCGGCGGCGTGCTCTGGACCTACATGGGATCGGCCGACGCGCAACCGCCCCTGCCCGAATGGGAATTCATCACCGTGCCGCGGCGGCAGACGTTCACCAGCAAACGGTTCCAGGAAAGCAACTGGCTGCAGGCGATGGAAGGCGGCATCGATTCGAGCCATGTCTCCTGGCTGCACCGCGGCGACCTGAATTCCGATCCGCTGTTCAAGGGCGCGAAAGGCAATCAATACAACCTGAACGACGCGCGACCGGTCTTCGAAGTCGTCGAAAGTCCGGGCGGGCTGTACATCGGCGCCCGCCGGAATGCCGAAGATGGCAAGTACTACTGGCGCATCACGCAGTGGGTCATGCCCTCGTTCACGATGATCGCGCCGCGCGGCAGCCACTCCGTTCACGGACATTTCTGGATTCCGATCGACGACGAGAACTGCTGGGCGTGGAGCTTCGACTATCACCCGACCCGCGACCTGACCGAGGCGGAAATCGCCGCGATGCGCGACGGCAAAGGGATCCACGTGCGCTACGTGCCCGGCACCTTTCGACCGCTCGCCAACAAGGACAACGACTATCTGATCGATCGCGCGGCGCAGAAAGCCGGCCGGACGTTCAGCGGCGTCGAAGGCATCGCGATGCAGGATGCGTCGCTGCAGGAGAGCATGGGACCGATCGTCGATCGGACCAAAGAGAATCTCGTGTCCACCGACAACGGCATCATCATGGCGCGCCATCGTCTGCTGCGCGCCGTCAAGGCGTTCGTCGACAAGGGCGTCGTGCCGCCCGGCGTCGATCCCGTCCATCAGAAGGTCCGGTCGGCGGCGATCGTCCTGCCGCCTGACGTGCCGTTCACCGAGGGTGCGAGCGAAGCGCTGATTGCCCGGCCCGCCGTCGCGCCCGCCTCCGTCTGATGCAGAGCGAATCGGCGCGCATGAGCTCGGCAGCGGAAGCGCGCTTCCGCGTGCAGGCGCCGAACTCGATGCCGCGCGCCATCACAGTCATTGCGCTCGACGCGGCAGCCGAGATCGCCGTTCGCCGCTTGGCGGACGTTGGGTGGCGGCACGCGACGTTCTTCACGGCGAAATCGCCCGACGATGCCCTGAGCGATCTGGGCGGAGGTCATTGCGGCGTGGAGGAGGAAATCGACCGGACCGATCTCGTCGTTCTCATCGCCGGACCAGGCGGGCATGCGCATGCGGCGCCGATCATCGGCGCCGCCTGCAACGGCCGCCGCGTGATGACGACCGGCTTCGTCGTCAGCGCCGCGTCCGCCTCGGACCGGGACCTCTCGAAGACGCTGGCCCAACTGCGTCCGTGGTCGCTGATGGTCGTGATCGCCGGCAGCGACGAGTACCTCGACGACATGATGACTGCGCTGCGCGCGTAGGGCGGGCGAGCCCCACGCGCTGCGCAGCAGCGCGCCTTACGGCGCGAAGCGCCGCCCCGTGAGCATCGCGCTCAGCGGTTGTGTGGGATCGCCGAGCGCTGTGGGATCGACTGGGACGCGCCGTTCGATCAGCCGCCTCGCGATCGCCAGATCCCGCTGCACGTTGATGCCCATCGCGTACACGAGTCGGCCTTGTGTCACCTCGAATACGAGCACGCGATTGTCGGCGAGAGGCCGATGGATGCGCGTGCTGTCCGGTACCGGCCAGCCGACGCCCTGGATGTAGAGATCGTACTGCTCGGACCAGAACGACGGCACCGCCGCGTACGTCTCGGTCGCGCCGGCGGCATTGCGGCCGGCAATCGTTCCTTGATCCTGCGCATGAATCCAGTTTTCAAGTCGCACCGGCCCATGCGGCCCGGGAAAGCGCGCGCAGTCGCCGGCCGCAAAGATCGAGGAATCCGATGTGCGGCATTGCGCGTCGACGACGATCCCATCGTTCGTCGTCAGACCGGCGGCTGCCGCGAGGGTGTCGTCGGCTCTGCATCCGGTGCCGACCACGATTCGATCGGCCACGAACCGATCGCCATCGCCGGTGACCGTCGCAATCCGGCCATCGGGTTGCGGCGCCACTGTCGCGAGCGTGGTTGCGACGCGAATCTCGACACCGTGTTCGGCATGAACGGCATGCACCGCCGCGCCCGTCCGTTCGTCGCAGACGCGCGCCAGGATCCTGGGCGCGACTTCCAGCACGGTGACCTTGACGCCGAGCGTTGCGGCTGATGCCGCGACCTCGAGGCCGATGAGCCCGCCGCCGATGACGAGCAGCGAGCGGCAGTCGGCGAGCGCCGCCTTCAGTGCGCGTGCGTCCCTTTCGGTGCGCAGGTAGTGCACGCGCGGCATGCCGATCGGGAGTTGCGGCAGCGCGCGCGGCGTCGAGCCGGTCGCGATGACCAGCGCGTCGTAGGGCACGCGCCGCCCGTCGTCGGTCACCACGACGCCGTCCTCTCGATCGATCGTCGAGCATCGTGCGGCTGTGCTCAGGCCGACGCCGTGGGCGGCCACGCCGCCGGGACCGGCGATCAACGCGTCTTCGATGGAGACACGTCCGAGGAGGACCGATTTGGAGAGCGGCGGCTTCTCGTACGGTTCGCAGCGCTCGTCGGTGAGCAGCGTGACCGCGGCGGCGGGATCCTGTTTCTTCGCGGCGATTGCGGCGAACGTTCCCGCCGGACCGCCGCCAACGACGACGATTGCGCGTCCTGTCATACTCGCTCGTGGGCGGGCCGCTTCGCCGCCCGACCTGACGCGGTGCGAAGCGCCGCGCTCAGAACGCGCGATTGAAGAGGCGTTCCGCGTTGCCCTGGTAGATCTTGCGGCGATCGGCCTCCGCGATCTCGAGACGGTCGATCACCTTCATCGTCTCGCGAATATAGAAAGGCCCGCCCTCGGGATCGAACGGCGCGTCCGATGCGAACACGACCTGATCGGTGCCGAAGAATCGCAGGCCGCATTCCGTCGCGGCACGGCTGCCGAACACGGCCGTGTCCGCCCAAAACATCTTGAAATAGTCGTACGGCCGTTTGTTCAGCGACGCGAGGAGCGACGTGTAGTCTTCGTCCGCGGTGCGCGTGCCGAACTGGTCCAGGCCGTACCCGATTCGGCCTTCGAAATACGGGATCATCGCCCCCAGATGATGCGCGACGATTCTGATCGCCGGAAGCCGATCGAAGAGTCGCGAGAAGACGAGCCGCTGCATCGCCGCACTCGTTTCGTAAGGCCAGCCGAACGTCCACCAGATCTCGTACTTCGATTTGTGCTCGCCCGCGTAGTCGGCGAAGCCGGCGCCGCGGGCGGGATGCAGCAGGATCGCGCAGCGCAGTCGCTCGGCCGCCTCGAACAATGGAAAGAACCGTGGTTCGTCGAGCGGCAGCCCGTTGACGTTCGAGAACAGCTGCACACCGAGGGCGCCAAGCTCGGTGACGGCGCGCTCGAGCTCGATGACGCTGGCGTCGGGATGATTGAGCGGAAGCGACGCGATGAATCCAGGAAACCTGCCCGGGTGGCGCCGTACGACGTCAGCCATCGAATCGTTGGCCAGGGCGGCGAGATCGAGCGTGATTTGCGTGTCGGGGTTGATCGCCTCGATCGGCGGCGCCGAGAGCGACAGGATTTGCCGGTAGTCCGGGCCGAACTCCTCGAGCATCCGGAAACGAACGTCGAGGTCGTGGAGGAACGGAATGTTCAGCCAGCGCTTGACGGCGCCCTTGTTGACGACCGCCTGCTGCAGCCGTTCGAAGAACGGTTTCGGAAAAATGTGATTGAAGACGTCGATTCGCAGTGTCATCAGCGGTGCTCAGTGTCCGGTCGCGAGCGCCGCCAGACGGGCGGGATCGCGCGGGGCGGCGTTGCCGCGCCAGACGACATGAAGGTCCGGGCGTACGAGAATGAGGTCGTAGCCGTACACGTCACGAGGTGCGCTCGCATCGATCGTCACCTCCGCGAAAGGCGCGCCGCGCGCCTGCATCGCCCGCTCGAGGCCGCTCGTGTCGGCCGCGCTGCCGCCGAGTCGCAGGAGCGTGTAGCCGTCGCCGATGACGTCGTGGACCGAACGTCCTTCGTCGAGCCAGACGTGCGGCAATCGCGCGCCGGGCCACGTGGTCGGCACATACTCGCGAAACAACTGCTCTGGTCCACCGGGCTCTTCCCAGATGATCGGCGAGCCGACGTAGCGATAACCCAACTCGGCGCCGATCATCTCGTTGGTCTTGCGCTGCTCGACGTTGGCGACGCGGGCGAGGTTGTCTCGGGTCGCCTGACCACTCGGCGTCGGGTCGCGGATGTCCGGCCGATACTGCGAGCGCCACCTGCGGCGGCCGAGCGAGGCGTAGCGGGAGGCGCCGACATTCCGATCGCCGACTTGCCGCCGCTCGATTTCATACGACGCGAGAAGATTCGGCCCGCCCCAGCCGCGCAGCGTCGCATGCAGCTTCCACGACAGATCGATCGCGTCGCCGACGCCGGTGTTCATGCCGAGGCCGCCGGTCGGAATCATGAGATGAATGGAGTCGCCGGCGAGAAACACGCGGCCGGCGCCGTACTGATCGGCGAGGAGCAGATTCTGCTTCCACTCGCCGACATACAGCAGGTCGAACGGCACCGGGGCGCCGATGGTCCGCTCGAACTGTGCCGCCATCTGTGAAGGCTCGTCCACGACCGCGTGCAGCGTCCAGTGCTTCGTGGAATCCTGCATGATGAGGAACGTCGACTGCGCATCGGCGATGTGATAGTGGCGCCCTTTTCCCGGGCCGCTGCCGATCGGAATTCTGTCGAACAGGTCGGGCGCATAGTAGAGGCCTTGATGCAGGCGCAGCAGGTTGCCCTCGCCGCGCAGCTGAATCCCGAGCTCCTTCCGAACCAGGCTCGAGCCGCCGTCGCATCCAACGATGTAGCGCGCGCCGATCTCGACCTCGCCACCGTCGGGATCGCGGATGATCGCCGTCGCCGCGCCGGTGTCCTGCGCCAGCGAGAGAAATTCGTGTCCGTAGCGAACCGTCACGCACGGCAGCTGTTCGGCGGCCGATTTCAGCAGCGGTTCGAGCGTGTACTGCGAGATGAGTTGATACGGTTCGCGCGGCATCGAACCGTCGGCGCACGCCGCAATCTGCGCCTCGGCGTCGGCAACGGATGGATATGGGAGGTGCAGGAGCGGCGGCTCGTTCATCGCCAGCGCGACGTAGACGTCCATGGGCACGTTTCGATCCAGACCGGCGGCGCGGATTCGATCGGCGAGTCCCATCCGGCGGAAGATCTCCATGGTGCGCGCGTTGCACCGCTCCATCTTCGGCAGGAACTCGGGCGCCGCTTTCTTCTCGATCACCGTACACGCGACGCCGCGCCTCCCGAGATCGATCGCGAGCGTCAGGCCGACCGGACCTGCGCCGACGACTAAGACTTCGCCGTTCACGCGTCACCGACCAGCGAGCGGTCCGTCCATCGGCCTGACGTCGTAGGACCGGCCGGCGCGGCGGCACCAGAACTCCCACGCGCGCTCGAACGTGAACGAGCCGCGCGTGCGCAGGACGGCCGCGATCTCTCCCTCGCTGAGGAACGTGACCTCGCCGAGCGCTGCCGCCTTCAACTGCAGATCGGCGTTCAGCTGGAGATAAATCGAGTTGAACACCACCTCGCGGAGCGACCCGCCCGCGACGACGCATCCATGGCCGCGCATGAGGACGACGGGGCGATCGCCGAGCGCCGCCGCCAGACTCCGCGCCATGTCCATGTTCGTCACCAACAGGTTGGTATCGCCGAAGCCGGCGCGCGAGTCCCACGTCGGGATGCGCGCCCCGATACCCGCACACATGTGCATGACAGGCGAGAGCGGTGCCGCCGTCACGCTGAACGGGATGACGCTGGGGCTATGGTTGTGGACGATGGCCTGCGCGTCGGCGCGCGCTTCGTAGACCGCGCCGTGAATGAAGCGTTCGGCGTACGGCTTGCGGCCACCCTCATCGATGGCCGTACCGTCCAGCGCGAACTCCATCAGGTCTTCGACCTCGATCAATTCCGGCGCCCGCGCGCGTGACAGGAAGTACCGATCCGGGCGATCCGGATGACGGACACTGACGTGTCCAAACGAATCGACGACGCCCTCTCGTGCGAGGATGCGGTTCGCGGTGACGAGCTCCTCGCGAAGCGATGCCAGTGCGCTCATGGCGCGTTGCACGATACCATGAATGGTATGACCAAACGACTGAAGACCGCGCTGGTCAGGCGCGGCCACACGGCGGCGCTGATGGACGGCACGGTGAAGCCGCGCACCTTCGAGTTCGACTTCGAGGATGTGCCGGTCATCATCAAAGCGTTCCGCCGGATGGTACGCGAGGCGGCCTTCGACATCTCCGAGATGGCGATGACCACGTACCTGTGCGCGCGTGCCCACGGCAAACGGTTCACCGCCATTCCGGTCTTTCCCATGCGCGCGTTTCACCACGGCGCAATCGTCTACAACACCAGGTCCGCCGTTCAACGGCCGAAGGACCTCGAAGGGAAGAGCGTCGGCGTCAATCGCGGCTACACCGTCACGACCGGACTGTGGGCGCGCGCGATCCTGCAGCACGAGTACGGCGTCGATTTGAACACGATCACGTGGGTGCTTTCGGGTGACGAGCATGTCACCGAGTACCGACCACCGCCGAACGTCGTCCCAATCGGGCCGGACGAGTCGATGGAGGAAATGCTGAAGCGCGGAGAGATGGTCGCGGCGATCAACGTAAAGGTCGAGTCGCCGGATGTGAAGCCTCTCATTCCCGATGCGCAGGAAGCCGGGCTCGCCGCGCTGCGTCAACGGGGCTTCTATCCGATCAATCACACGGTCGTCGTTCGGGATGAGGTGCTCGCCGCGAATCCGGATCTGGGGCCGGATCTGTTCAACGCGTTCGCCGAAGCGAAGCGCATCGGCCTCGCACGCCTCAACGCGGGCGCGGTCGATCCCTCGACCGATCGGGACGTCGTGCGCGTGATGGAAATCATCGGCGATCCGCTGCCCTATGGCATCGAGTCGAACCGCGCCATGCTCGAAGCGATCGTCCGCTACAGCGTCGAGCAGGGTGTGCTCAGCAGGCCTTTTACCGTCGAGGAGCTGTTCGCACCGAACACGCGAACGCTAACGGCCTGACGTCGCCTCGACCGACTCGAGGAACGCGACGAGACGCGCCGGCGCCGTTTCCTCGCTTTGCTGCGCGACCGGCATATCCCAATACTGCGACTTCGGCAGGCATTCCTCCAGATATCGAGCCGCCGATGTGGCATGCGTGGCATCGCCTCCGGGGACGATCAGCGCGGGAATCTCCAGGCGCAGCAGTTCCTCGGGTTCGGCGCCCGGTGCCGTGTCGCGGTCGAGCAGCGTGCGCGCCATTCCGGCGACGAGCAGCAGGTACCGTTCGGGATCGAGGCGCGTGTACGAATCGGCAAATGCCGCATCGCGCCTCAGAACCGAGACCCATGGCCCGCCGCGCGGATCTTCGCCGAACGACTTGCTGCTGCTTCTGGCGAGCGCAACCACCTGCTCGAGTCCGTGCTGTTTCACGAACGCCAGATGTTCGGCAAAACGCAGGTGGCCGTTGATGCGGTACTTCGCTCCGCCGACGGGCCACCAGAGGATCAGACTCAGCGTCGTGCCCGGATGCGCGACGGCGAATGCCATCGCCGGTGAGCACCCCATGCACCCACCCATGATGTGCGCGCGATCGATCTCGAGGTGTTCGAGCAATCCGCGGCCCTGCTCGACGTAATGAGACCACGTGACGCGTTCGACGCGGCCGCCCGACTGGCCCGTTTCGCGGCGGTCGAAGACGATGCACATGCATTTCTGCGACAGGTGATGGAGGATCCTGGTCCTGGCATAGACACCGAGCGTCGACCACTTCTCGAGCGTCGCGTCGAAGCCACCAGGCGAGAACATGAGCAGCGGGACGCCGCTGCCGATCACTTCGTATCGCGTCGTGATGCCATCGATGACCGCCGTTGCCAACGGGACCTCGCTTCTGCACGTCGTTCACGACTTGCCCGGCGGCGCCTCGCCACGCAGCGGCCGAGCGGCGCGCACATCATCGCACAGCGCTCTGATCGCGTTCAGTGACGTCAGCGCGATGTTGGCGTATCGATCAGCCTGATCGTCGACGGCCGATGCGAGGTATCCAAGGGCGGAGACGAGGGCACGGACGCGGCCATCCAGCCACGGGCCGCCTCCCAGCCCGCCGATCACGGGGATGGTGACGGCACGGACCACTTCAGGACCGGCGACAGGTCCGGAGTATCTGAAGTCGAGGAGGGACGCGCCGGCCTGCTCGAGGAGCTTCGCCTCGCGCACGAGTTGGTGCGCGATCGGCGCCGCCGGCTCGCTTCCGAATTGGGCCCAGACAGGAATCCCGGCGCTCACGACGGCGCGAACGGCGTCGACAGACGACGCGGCCACATCGACCTTCACGAGATCGGCGCCTGCGTCGACGAGGCGCCGCGCAGCGTCGACCGCGACGTCGATTCCCTGCTGCAGCGGACCGAACGGCATGTCGCAGCTCACGACGGCGCGCGTCACGCCGCGCCGAACCGCCTGGCAGACGAGCGCCATCTGGTCGAGCGTCACGTCCGTTTCGTGCTCGTGGCCCCACAAGTTCACGCCGACCGAATCGCCGACGGAGACGAGATCGACGCCGGCGCGATCGCAAATCCGCGCCATCTGACAGTCATAGACGACGACGCCGACGATCTTTCGACCGTCGCGCTTCATCTCCTGGAGCGCGGACACCGTCACATGTCACCCGGTCGTGGGATCGGAGGGGATGGGACGAATCGTTCGATCAGCGGCCGTGTCAATCCAGAGTCAGGTCTGGCGAGCGACGCGCGCCCGTTCCTCGTAGCCGCACGCCAGGCGGTACAACGCCTCGTCGAAGAACTGGCCGACGCGGGCATTGAGCTCCTGCAGGCTGTGCAGGTGCATGGGCAGCACGTAATCGCTCTCCACGCGCGGAAACGAGGCATCGACCAGGCCGTTGTCGCTGATGTATTGGCGCAGATGCTGTTTGATGATGATGATCGCGTAGATCAGCTCGCTCAGCGGTATCCCCTGATCGAATCGACGGCGACCCCAGTCGGTGAACTCCGCCTCCACCTGCTCCGATAGCGGGTCGCCGATCCAGTTGCCCAGATGATTCAGGAGCTGAAAGATGCGCGGCTCGAGATCCTGGCGGCGGACGGCGCGGAACCCGCGCGTCCGGGGGTTGGTCATGAGATCGTGCGCCACATCGCTTGTGAGGCGCCGCGCGTGAACTTCAATGAGCTCGACGAGTTTCGCTGCGATCACGATGATCCCTCGCAGTCTGGTCAGGCGATGATAGCAGCGATTTTAGACCACTCGTCGGAGGCGGGCCGCTTCGCGGCCCGTGGGGCTCGCTCGCTTCGCTCGCTTCGGGGGCGGCGCTTCGCGCCGTGGGACGCTACTGCCGCTCCCAGACGGTCACGCTGCTCGTCGGTTGACCGTGTGCGTTTCCTTTCGAGGTGTAGGTGAGTACCTTCCCGTCTTTGGACAGCACGCTCCTCGTCGTCTGGACGACCGCACCGTCCTTCTTGAGCGTCGCTTCAACGGTGACATTGTCGATTCTTCTGAGCGCGATGCTGTCGGCATCATTCGGTGTTCCCGACCCCGTCAACGGGTAATCCTTGCCGTCGTAGTCGGCGCTGTACTCATAGGCCACAGGATTTCCCGCTGCGTCGACGCCCTCGGTCCGTTGTCGTGTGCCATTGCTACGCGTCTCAATCGTGCGCGTCGCGTTCCTCGGCGGCGGCCCTGAATCGTAGGTGGATTTCGCGACGTTGAGCTTCCATGACCCGACGCGGGACAGCGCACGTTCAATGTCGCTTGTCTGAGGCTCACGTGGTGTGCATCCGATTTGTTGAAGGACGGCAACGATCACCAGCGTCAGCACACGTGAGCCCGTGCCACAGGTTGTGAGCGAGGAGCGCCAGAGGAGCCTCATGTTAGCCTCCTTGTTGGTCAGGGTCCTTGTCGAGCGACGAGTGGTCGGATCGAGTCAGCCGAATCGCAGAGAGAGTGGGCGATTAACTAGGCATTATCGTCGAAGAGATCCGATAACGCGAGGGCTCGTGGGCGGGCCGCTTCGCGGCCCGTGGGGTCGCTCGCTCGTCGGGTCACTTCTGCGCGTCGCGGCTGACGGGGACGATCGTGGCGCCTTCGCGAGCCGAATCGCCGGGCACCGCGACGATGGTTGCGCCTTCCTCCACTCCTTGAAGGATCTCCACGCGGTCGCCGTAATCGCGGCCAACGGTGATCTTCTGCAGATGCACGGTATGGTCGGACTTCACCACCGCGACCTGCGCGCCGTCGGTGCGGAAGAGGATTGCCGCCGCAGGCACGACGAGCGGCGGGTTCGTGCGTGATCCGCTCAGATCGACTTCGGCGTAGGTGCCCGGAAACAGCGTCCCGTCGCCGTTCGGCACGTCGACTTCGACGAGCATGGTGCGCGTCGCCGGATCGAGCGCGTTCGCGGTGCGCGCGACGGTGCCGCGGAAGCTGCGGCCCGGCATGTGCGACACGGTCAGCGCCGCCGACTGTCCAACGCGCACCGCGGTGACGTAGGCCTGCGGAACGTTCACGTAGGTCCGAAGCGTGCCGATCTGGGCGATTCGATAGAGCAGCGTGTTGCCGGTGCTCACGAGCGCGCCGACGTCGACGTTGCGCAGCGTGATCACGCCGTCGAACGGCGCCTTGACCAGACGGTATCCTTGAAGCTCGTGCAGGCGCGCGGCGTTGGCCTTCGTCGCGGCGAGGTTGCTGCGCTGCGCCAGGATCGCCTTCTCCAACGCCTGCACGTTGGCGTCCTGCGCCGCCAGCTGCGCGCGTGATTGATCGCCTTCCTGCTGCGGCGAGATGCCGCGCTCGGTGAGGCGCTGGGTCCGCTCCGCCGTGATGCGCGCGAGCTCGCGGTTCGCTCTCCCCTGCTCGAGGGTCGCCTTCGCCTGCTCCGCCGCCGCTTCGGCCTGCTCGATGGCCGCTTCGGCCTGGTGAATCTGCTGGTCCACCTCCGGTGCGTCGATTTCCGCCAGCACCTGGCCGGCGCGCACCCGATCGCCAATGTCGACGAGGCGGCGTTTCAGATAGCCGTCCGTGCGGGCGAGAATCGGCGCTTCGGTCAGCGCCTGCATCGTGCCGGGCAGCTTGATCTCGCTCTGGGCCGGTCCGCGTTCCACGCGCATCACCACCAGCCGCGGCAGGCCGCGCTCCTGCGCGTCGGCTTCGGCCCGCAGTGTGGCCTCGCGCTGTTGCAGCGGCAGATAACCGGCGAGGAATGCGACGATCAGGAGCACGAGCGCGCCGAGGACGAGCGCGGTGATCGTCGTGCGGGTGGGGCGCCAGCCAATCTCGGGCAGTCCGTCGTGCTCGCTCACCGGACACCTTCCCGTGCGAGCTCCCGTATCAGCGCCGCGCTCCGCTGCGCCTCCGCTTCTTCCTGCTCGAGTCGCCGCTCCAGGTCGGCCGGAGGCTTCGTGCGCAGATAGGAATAGATGACCGGGACGACGAAGAGCGTCGTCGCCGTCGCGCCGAGCAGCCCGCCGATGACCGCTCGGCCGAGCGGCGCGTTCTGCTCGCCGCCTTCGCCGAGACCGAGCGCCATCGGCAGCATGCCGAGGATCATGGCGGCCGCCGTCATCAGCACCGGACGGAGCCGCACGAACCCCGCCGACAGCATCGCATCGCGCGCCAGCGGCAGCGACGTCCGCTCGTCGTTCGCAAACGTGACCAGCAGGATGCTGTTCGCGGTCGCCACGCCAATCGACATGATGGAGCCCATCAGCGATGGCACGCTCAACGTCGTCCTCGTGACGAACAACATCCAGAGGATGCCGGCCATCGCGCCCGGCAGCGCCGTCAGAATGATGAACGGATCGAGCCAGGACTGAAAGTTCACCGCCATCAGCAGGTAGACGAGCACGACGGCAAACGCGATCCCCAACCCGAGCCGGAAGAACGACGACCGCATCGTGTCGTACGCGCCGCGGAGGACGAGCAGCGTGCCGCGCGGCAGGCTGGACCGCTCCTCCGTCAC
Source organism: Vicinamibacterales bacterium (assembly GCA_036848175.1). Lineage (GTDB taxonomy): Bacteria > Acidobacteriota > Vicinamibacteria > Vicinamibacterales > CAVVIG01 > QHWF01. The sequence continues at coordinate 33,364 of DAIUKO010000026.1, forward strand.
GATCGCGTCGACGGCCTTGCCGACGGTTCCGAGATCCCGGCGATCGACGTTGGCGTACACGTCGAAGACCGGAGCGACATTGTAGTGATTGACGATGACGGGTCCGTAGCCGCGCGTCACGTTGACGAGATTGGACAGAAGCTGCGTCGTTCCGCTCGACAGTGCGCCCGGATTGCCGTAGGCCTGCGACGCGCCGCTCGGCGACGACCCGACCGACGCATTGCCCGCCGTTGCCACGCCGGCGAGCGAGCCGGCCGTTGTCTCGGCGACCGTGCTCGTCGCCGCGGTGACGGGCGTCCGCAGCAGCTGATCGAGCGAATCGATCCGGTACTGCGACGTCTGCACGCCGACGTTGTAGCTGATGCCGGTCGTCGGATTCAGCCAGAAGCTCGGCGCGACCTGGTTGTTGCCGCTCAACGAGATCAGCATGCTGCTCGTCACGTCGCGCTGCGTCAGCCCCATCTGCCCCGCTTTCACGCGGTCGACGTTCAGGTTCAACTGCGGCTGCTCGAACACCTGGTGGATGTGCACGTCGGCGGCGCCGGGAATGCGGGCGATGCGTTCGCGCAGCCGCTCGGCCAACCGGTAATTGCTCTTCGCGTTCTGCCCGACGACCTGCACGTCGATCGGCGCGGGCAGGCCGAAGTTCAGAATCTGGTTCGTGATGTTGGCCGGTTCGAAGAAGAACACCATCTCGGGAAACTTCTCGCGGAGCCGCTTGCGCAATTGCACTTCGTAGTCGCGGACGGCTCCGTGGCGCTCGTGATTGAGCGAGATCAGAATCTCGCCGTCGGTCGCGGCGATGTTCGGCACGTCGCCCTGCGCGAGGCTGCTCCACGCGTTCGGGATCCCGATGTTGTCGAGGATCGTCTCGAGCTCCGCGGCGGGGATGGCGCGGCGGATCTCCTGCTCGACGTCCGCGAAGCGGACCTCGGTCTGCTCGATCCGCGTCCCCGGCGGCATGCGCGCGTGGAGCCGGAGCGTGCCGGCGTCGACGTCGGGGAAGAAATCGCGGCCGACGAGGCGCACCAAGCCGAGCGACGCGACCGAAACCAGGAGAAACACGGCCAGCACCGGCGCCCGCTCGGCCAGCGACCAGTCGAGCAGGCCCAGGTAGCGTGCTCGAACGCGCTCGAACCGATCGTTCATCGCGCGATGGAGGCTCCCCAGCACAACCGGTCTGCGATGTCCGCGGTGCCCGCCGGCGTGTTGGACCGCCACCTCGCTGCGCAGCATGTGGTGCACCATCGTCGGCACCAGCGTGCGCGACAACAGGTACGAGGCCATCATCGCGAACACGACCGCCATCGCGAGCGGCGTGAACAGGTACTGCGCGGTGCCGGTCAGCAGCAGCACCGGCACGAACACGATGCAGATCGACAGGGTCGACACGAACGTCGGCACCGCGATCTGCGACGCGCCGTCGAGCACCGCGCGCACGAGCGGCTTGCCCATTTTGAGGTTGCGGTGCGTGTTCTCGATTTCGACCGTCGCATCGTCGACCAGGATGCCCACCGCGAGCGCCAGTCCGCCGAGCGTCATCACGTTGATCGTCTGGCCGAGCAGGCTCAGGATGCAGATCGAGCTCAGGATCGACAGCGGGATCGAGGTGCACACGATGAGCGTGCTGCGCCAGCTGCCGAGGAACAGCAGGATGACGAGGCCGGTCAACACCGCGGCGATGAGCGTCTCGCGCACGACGCCCCCGATGGCGGAGCGCACGAACAGCGACTGATCCCCGAAGACGGACAGCTTCAGATCCTCGGTCACCGTCGCCATGATCCGGGGCAGCTCTTTCTTCACGGCGTTGACAACCGCCAATGTCGACGCCTTGCCGTTGCGCGTGACTGTCAGGAGCACGCCGCGCGACCCGTTCGTTCGCACGACATTGGTCTGCGGAATGAAGCCGTCGTGGACCGTCGCGACGTCCTTCATGTAAATCGTCGCGCCGTTGACCGTCTTGATCGGCAGGTTGTTGAACTCGCTGACGGCGGGCAGGCTGCTGTTCAAGCGCACCGGATACTCGGTGCCGGCGAACTTCGCCGTCCCGGCCGGCACGATGAGGTTCTGCAGGTTGAGCGCGTTCGAGACGTCAATCGGGGAGAGGCGCTTGGCGTACAGGTCGTTCAGATCCAGGTCGACCATGACCTGGCGGTTCTTGCCGCCGAAGGGATACGACACGGTCGCGCCCTGCACCGTCGCCAGCGGCGTGCGGATGAAGTTGTTCGCCAGGTCGAAGATTTCCTGCTCCTTGAGCGTCGCGCTGCTCAGTCCGAGTTGCAGAATCGGCACGCTCGCGGCGTCGTACTTGAGGACCTGCGGCGGAAAGGTGCCCGGCGGCATGTTGCGGACCTGGACCTGGCACTGCGTCACGATCTGTGAGAGCGCGAGGTCAACCTCCACGTCCGGATGGAAGTACACGCGGACGACCGCGATGCTCTGATGCGACTGCGACTCGATGTGCTCGATCCCGACGACGTTGGAGGTGAGCGCCCGCTCGAAGTTGGTGACGATGCGGCTCTCCATCTCCTCGGGGGTCAGCCCGTTGTACTGCCAGACGACGCTGACGACGGGGATGTCGATGTACGGGAAGATATCGACCGGCATCGTCGCGATCGAGACGCCGCCGAGGATGGCGATGAGCAGCGCCGCGACGACGAAGGTATAGGGGCGCCGCAGCGCGAGCCTGACGATCCACATGGCAAGCCCGGATTATGGATCGTGTGCGAAAAGGCTACCGAAGGAAGTAGACGGGGTTGGGCAGCTTGAACGTGCGCTCGGCGTAGCCGCCCTTCAAGTCGCTTTCCTGATCGCCCATCGTGAGCAGGATCGCGTATCCACGATCCGCAATTTTTCGGCGTTCGGGCGATTTGAAATCGGCGGCGCTGGCGAATGTCGCGCCCTCCGGCTGCAGCACGACGTCGTCCCAGGTGTAGCCCTGTTCGCGCAGGTTGCGTTCGGTCGCGTCGCGAAGCGCGGACGGACGACCGGTGATGAAGAACACCGCGACACCCAACGCTCTCGCTCGCATGACCAGCGCAAGTGTCGGCGCGAGTGCCGTAGACCGAGCCATCGCCTGCCACGCACGGAGGCCGCACGGTCCGCCGTCCAGAGCGCATGGACCGTTGGTGACACGCGCCCATCCGTTCGCGCGGTAGGCGGGCCAGTTCGAGAGGGACGTCTCGTCGATATCGAGCACGATGGCGGGACGCGTCACCTGCGGCGCGCGACGTTCCATGTATGCCTGCGCCTCTGCCACGACTTTCCTGAAGTCCGCGTCGTACCGGCCGTCGGAGATATAACGTTCGACTTCGCGCTGCGCATCGAACAGGTTCACGACGCGCGGCGGCGACGATCGGCCAGCGCACGCGGCGGTCGCGACGGCAACGAGCAGCGAACAGACGGTCGCCCGGATCAACGGTCGCATATAGAAAGGAGCAGGGCGTCTCGAGTCAGCAAATCATCGAACAATCGGTAGCGCTGATGGGGAGTGATTGCACAGAAAGTCTGCCAGAAAAACGCCCGCCCAGGCGCACCAGACAACCCGCCAGGAATCCAGAAACGGCTGGCGGAGCAAGCGTTATTCGATCGATAAGGCGGGCGCAGTTACACCCACGCCCGGCGGGGCGATGCCATCAGCTTGACGAGCACGAGTCCGGCGACGAACCCTCCGATGTGGGCCATGTACGCCACACCGCCGGTCTCGCTGGTTGTGGCCATCGAACCGATGCCGTTGAACAACTGAATGAGGATCCAGAAGCCCAACACGATGATCGCCGGGACACTGACGATGCCGCCTCGGGTGAGCACGCGGACGCGATTCTGCGGGAAGAGCAGGAGATAACCGCCGAGCACGCCGCTGATCGCGCCCGACGCGCCGACCGCCGGAGTGCTGGAGCCTGGACCAAACGCAATATGCGCGAACGACGCCGCGAGGCCACAGACGAGATAGAAGATCAGGAACCGAGCGGCGCCCATGACTTTCTCGACGTTGTCCCCAAAAATCCACAGATAGAGCATGTTTCCGCCCAGGTGCATCCACCCGCCGTGCAGGAACATCGACGTGAACAACGTGGACCAGAACGGCAGCGGGATCGTCGGCGGCAGATCGCGGAAGCTCGAGTACTCTCGCGGGACGACGCCCCAGGCCTGGATGAACGATTGAAGCGCGCCGTGCGACGGCTGTGAAAGCTCGACCAGGAAGGCGAGCACGTTCAGTGCGATTAGCGCGTAGGTCGCGACAGCCGCCGGCCCGCCTTGCACTCGATCATCGCCAACTGGAAACATGGTCTACCTCCGCCGCCTGAGCCGAGCAAGAGAAATGCCCGACCAGTGGAGTGTCTCCTCGGATTTACTACCGGGCCGCTCCGCTCCACCCCACCGCCCAGGCGTGCGCGGTGGGGACCCCGGCGTTGTCGCGGCCCGAAAACCGCCGTCGAA
>DAIUKO010000027.1:0-37799 GCA_036848175.1 Vicinamibacterales bacterium
GCGCGGACGTCGTCGAGCGTGGCCGCGCGCTCGACCGGCGCGTCGGTGGCCATGTCGCGGACGATCCGCGTGATGGTCGGTACGAGCGCGTACGGATCGCTGCGCGAGTGGACGAACAACCGTCCGGCGCCGAACTCCTGTTCGACCGGATGGTAGACGAGCATCGCCGCCGTCGGCTCGATCGCCTCGTCGTTGACGTCGGCGACGACGCCGACGATGCGCCTGGGCTCCATGCTGAGGCCGATGAACTTTGTGACGCTGTCGGTCCACATCAAGTGGCGATTGAGCGGATCTTGCCCCGGAAACATCCGCTTCGCGAGCGTCTCGCCGATGATGACGACGCGCTCGGCGCCGTTGCGATCGTTCTCGTTGAAATCGCGTCCGGCGAGGATCGGGACGCCGAGCGCCGCGAAGTAGCCAGGTGACACCGACCGGATCTTGCCTCGCGAGTCCTCTTCACCCGGCTGCTGCGTGCGTCCCTCCACTGAGAAGACGAAACCTGGTCCGAAGTTTCCAGTGTCTCGCCACGGCACGCCGCCGCCGACCGCGACCCGTTCAACGCCAGGCACCTCGGAGACTCGTCGCATGACTTCGCGATAGATGCCGCGAACCTGATCGGGTGTTCTGCCGAACGCGGAAATCGGGATGTTCACCGCCAGCACGCTCGTGTCGAATCCGGGATCGGTTTTCTGCAGCATCACCAGCGTCTTGAGCAGCATCGCCGCGCCGGCGAGCAGCACGAACGAGGCGGCGATCTGAACCACCGCAAACGCCTGCAGCCGACGCGTCGTCGAACCGGTGATCCGGATGCCGCCGTTGGACAAACCGATGCCGTGCGAGGTGTCGGAGGACGGCAGACGAGGGACGAACGCGAGCAGGAGAGCGGACGCGACGGCGAGGACCACGCCGACCCACAGAAGGCTGAAGTCGAGCGTCATGTCGAGCGCGCGCACTGAGAAACGTGCGGCATAGTGCGCCAGCACGTCGACCATCGGCCGCGCGATCAGGACGCCGAGGATCGCGCCGCTCACGCAGAGCAGCAGACTCTCGGCCAGCAGCGTACGCCGCAGGGCGGCCGTGCCCGCGCCGAGCGCGGCGCGTATCGCCAGCTCGGATTCGCGCCGCACGCTGCGCGCCAGGATCAGATTCGCGACGTTCGAGCAGGCGATGACGAAGATGAGCCCTGACGCGGCGAGCAGGACGAGCAGCACGGTCCGTGCGCGCGACGTGATCTGATCCCGCAGACGGACCGCATTGATCCGGAAATCGGCGGACGCCTTGTAGGTTTCGGGGTGCGCAGTGACGATGCTCTTGTGCACCGCTTGAAGTTCGGCGCGGGCCGAGTCGACGTCGGCGCCGGGTGCGAGGCGCCCGAACAGTTCCGTCATCCGATGCTCGCGGCCGGTGACCATCGTCGCCGACAGGTGATGCGGGCTGCAGACGACGTTCGCGATCAGTTCGGTTTCCGACGGATAGGGGACCGACGGTTCGAGGACGCCGACGATGGTCGCCGATCGGGTGCCAAGACGAATCGTCTTGCCGATCACGGTCGGGTCGCCTTTGAGCGTCGTTGTCCAGAAGCGATACGTCAGGACCGCCGCGCCGGCCGCGTTCGGACCATCGTCGCCGGCATTGAGGAGGCGTCCCAGAACCGGACGCAGTCCCATCACCTCGAAGTAGGAACCGCCGACGACGCCGGCACGGACGACGTGCGGCTCGCCGAGGCCGACCATCGTGAAGCCGATGGTGGAAAAGTCTCCGATCGCCGCGATCGTCTTGAGTCCCGCCTTGAGGTCCTGAATCTCCGGCACCGAGAACGCCGTGTTCTCGGCCTTGAGACCGGGCGCGCTCTGGCGGATGTAAATCAGGCGATCTTCGTCGCGGTTGACCAGCGGTTTGAGGAGGACGCCGCGGACGACGCTGAAGATGGCGGCATTGGCGCCGATGCCCAGCGCCAGCGTCAGGACAACGGTGAGCGACAGGCCCTTGGCCCGCGACAGCGAACGAAGCGCGAACTTCAGATCGGAGAGAAAGGTCATAACAGCTTTATATATGTCGCGATGCGACGATCTTCGCCGTGCCGAAGCCCTACCCCGCAGTCTGACCGCGGTCTGACCGTGGTCCGACCGTGGTCTGACCGTGGTCCGACCGTGGTCTGACCGTGGTCTGACCGTGAGGCTGACGGCCGCGTAATCCTAACATCACGTTCGGCGCGTGCCTGTCGTCGCGTTGAGGGAACGTTGATTCAGCTGATACGCTCAACCGGATGGCGCGAATCATTCAGTCACCACCGCGCGTCTCGCTCGCCACGCTGCCGACGCCGATCACCGAGGCAGCCGGGCTGCGCCGGGCGCTCGGCGGACCGTCCCGCTGTCCGCGCATCCTGCTGAAGCGCGACGATCTCACCGGCCTGGCGCTCGGCGGCAACAAGGCGCGCAAGCTCGAGTTTCTGATCGCGGACGCGCAGCGCCTCAGCGCCACCGCCGTCGTGACCACCGGCGCCGTTCAGTCCAACCACGCGCGGATGACGGCCGCGGCGGCGCGGATCGCCGGACTCGATGCGGTCCTCGTGCTCACGTCGCGCGAGGCCGACCCGCCACGGCAGGGCAACCTGCTGCTCGACTATCTCTTCGGCGCGCGCGTGCACCTGATTCCCGCCGGCGACGATCCGCGCGTCGCGGTCGCGCCAGACGAAGAGCAACGGGTTCAAGAGATCGTGGACGACATGCGCGCGCGAGGCGAGCGGCCGTACGTGATTCCGGTCGGAGGATCCAGCGCGGTCGGCGCGCTCGGCTACGTCTTTGGCACGCGCGAGCTGGTCGAGCAGCTTGCCGCGCGCGGCGAATCGCCGACGCGTCTCTATTACGCAAGCGGATCGCGCGGCACGCAGGCGGGCCTCGAGCTCGGATGGCGATTGTTCTCGCCGTCGTACGCGCTCCACGGCATCGCCGTGAGCGGCGGCGAAGACGAGAAGCGCATGCGTGCGGCGCGAGCCGCGACCGACGCGGCGGCGCTCGTCGGCGCGGATGTCACCGTCACTCCCGACGAGCTGTCGACGAATCAGGAGTTCTACGGCGAGGGCTACGGGATTCCGACGCCGGGAGGGCTCGAGGCGATCAAACTCCTGGCCGAATTCGACGGCGTGCTCCTCGATCCGGTGTACACGTCAAAGGCAATGGCCGGCCTGATCGCACACGTGCGCGCCGGCGCCATCGACCCGGACGAGACAATCGTCTTCCTCCATACCGGCGGCACGCCGGCGCTGTTCGCGCACGCGGAGACGCTACTGCGCTGACGTGCGAAGTCGACCTGGTCCCTATTTTCGGATCGTCGCGCCAGTCAGCGTGCCGACGGCGCCGAGCGTCGTCTGCGCGGCGTTCAGGCCGAGGCGAAAATCGTTGTCGGAGTAGGTCGCGAAGACGTCAGTCGGCTGGTGCCACTGCGGATCCCAGCCGGCGCCGATCTGCGCGCCGCGCTCGTTCTCGCGCAGGCTGATCGCGGCAACCAGGTCGATGAACGGGCCCGAATCGGTGTTGGTCATGTGACGGCCGACGAAGGCGGGATAGTCGGTGGCGTACTTTTCGTTGGCATCCTGGAAGATCCACGCGAGCTTCTGGCTCTCGGCCGCCATCTTCGAGTTCGACTGGAACTCGATGTTCACGTCCGCTTCCGGCCGCTGTTCTTTGCTGACCGTGCCATCCTCGCGCGGCATGCCGTGGTCGAACATCATCATGTCGTGCTGAATCATCCCGAGCCACGTCGGTTCGGGATACTTGCCCGATCCGGGCGGATCTTCTTTCCCCTGCATCGGCCCGCGCTGCGCAATGTAGGCGCGAGCGGCCTGCGATCCGGTTTCCTCGTTGTTCCAGAGCGCGAAGCGGATCGTCCGCTCGGTCTGGACGTCCGGTGCGCTGAACACGCGCGCCAGCTCCATCACCAGCGCCGTGCCCGAACCGTCGTCGTTCGCCGCTTCGCCCCAACCGTGCCCGTCCATGTGGCCGCCGACGATGTACATCTCCTCGGGATGCGTCGTGCCGACCTTCGTGCAATACACCATCTCGCGCGGTCCTGGCGTCGTCGGCTGCATGTTCAGCTCGCGCAGTTTCTCGTCGGGCTGCGCCATCGGATCGGTATTGACGCCGGTGCGCGCACGAATGCCCTTGAACCGCCCGCCGCCCGGCGGCAGGTTGCCGCGGCCGCGACCCCGTCCAGCAGTGTTCGGCGGATTCGGCTGGTATTCGTACTTGATCCGATCGGTCGGGCAGCCGTAGCTCTTGAGCTGTGCTTCGATCCAATCCACCGCCATACGATTCCGATCCGTGCCCTGACGTCGATCGCCGAACTGCGTCAATCCCTTCACGGTCGCCTTGTAGTTTTCCAGCTCGAGCCGTCCGACCAGCGTCTTGACCGGATCGTCGGGCTCGGGCGCTGCGGCAGCGGTCTGCTCGCCGCCGCGCTGACCGAGGGTTGGGGTCACGAATCCGGTCGAGAGTGCGCAAAGCGCGACAAAAAAGACGATCCGCCGCATCGAAAAAACCTCCGCGCAGAGTGTAGCGGAACCGCGTGCCGGCGTCATTCGCCGGGGGGTGTCCGCCGCTGACCGAAAACCGCGGGCCGGACCTCGCCGCCCTCCGTCACACTCTCCTGGAACGCGACGGGAGGCCATATGATGATTCCACTCATTCTTCGGGTCATGCTCACGGCCCTTGGCTTCGAGCGATCGATCGCCGATTTGCTCGTCGAGGTCGTGTCGTTCCTGATGCGGATCGTCGGGTAACGGTCATGTCCCGGGAGAAACAGCTGTATGACGACCACATCACGCGGGGGCATCACTCCGCATCTGGTCTTCGGCGTGATCATCATGTTCGTCGGCATCGTGCTGACGCTCGACGTGCTGGAGCTGGTGAACGCCAGGGACATCCTCCGGTTCTGGCCGGTGGCGCTGATTGCGTTCGGGGTGGCGAACATGACGCAGGCCGCCACGCGCAGCGGCCTGGTGCGCGGCGGCCTGATGACGTTCTTCGGCCTGTGGTGGCTGCTGACGATGCTGCACGTGTTGCCTTCCCACTCGTGGCGGCTCTTCTGGCCGCTGCTCCTGGTGGTCGCCGGCGGCGCACTCGTCGCGCAGACGCTGCAGCGGACGTCTGATCTGCCAGATCTTCCGCGCGGCGACCCCAACGAGCGCGTCAACATCGTCGGCATCCTCGGCGGCGGCAACCGGACGTCGACCGCCAATCCGTTTCGCGGCGGCGATCTCGTCGCCGTCATGGGCGGCGGTCAGGTCGATCTGCGCCGCGCCGTCATCCCGCCCGGAGAGCAGGCGGTCATCGACATCATGTCGATGATGGGCGGCTTCGAGATCATCGTGCCGGATTCGTGGGCGATCGACGATCGCACGTTCCCGATCATGGGCGGTGTCGGCAACGAGACGCGGCCGACGGTTCCCGTCGGTGGCGCGCATCCGACGCTCGTCCTGCGCGGCGTGATGTTCATGGGCGGCGTGAACATTCGGAACTGATGCATCCCATCCTCAGCGATCGCAGGCGGCTCGCGCTGTACTTGCTCGGGTGGCTGCCGATCGGTCTGCTCCTGACAGCGGGCTTGAGCGCGCGGGCATCGTGGTCGGCGGCGGCTGCGCTGCTGCTGCCACTCAGCATCGTGTTCGCCTTCATGAGTCTCAACGCCGGCTATCTGTGCCGCGTCTTTCCGATCGACGCGCGAGCGACGCTCTGGCGAACGGTCGTCGTCCAGGTGATGGCCGCGGCGATGGTCAGCGCGATCTGGATCGCGATCGGCGCGGGATGGGTCGCCGCGCTGTCGTCGATCGCGCCCGATCTTCACGCCGGCGCCGTGTTCACCGAGCGCCGGCTCCTGCTGTTCGTCATCGGCGCCCTGCTGTTCTGGCTGGCATCGATCCTTCACTATCTGCTGATCGCGTTCGAAGCGTCGCAGCAGGCAGAGAGGCGCGCCATCGAGCTGAGCCTGCTCACCCGTGACGCGGAGCTGAAAGCGCTGCGCGCGCAGATCGATCCGCATTTCCTCTTCAACAGCCTGCATTCGATCAGCGCGCTGACGACGGTCGATCCGGCGGCGGCGCGGCGCATGTGCCTGCTGCTCGCGGACTTTCTCCGTGAGACGCTGCGGCTCGGCGCGAACAACCGGATTTCGCTCGCCGACGAGTTCGCGCTCGCCGATCGGTTCCTGGAGATCGAGCGGGTCCGCCTCGGCTCGCGTCTTCAGGTGACGCGAGAGACCGATCCGCAGGCGACCGCGTGCCTCGTGCCGCCGCTCCTGATTCAGCCGCTGGTCGAGAATGCCGTCGTCCACGGCGTGTCGCAGCTCATCGACGGCGGCACGATCCGGATCGTGGCCAGCCGCGGCGGTCCGACGCTGACCATCAAGGTCGAGAATCCGTGCGATCCCGATCGGCCGCGCCGTCACCGCGCGGGCCTGGGATTGGATTTGCTCAAGAGGCGGATCGTGACGCAGTTCGGAGCTGACGGCACGGTCCTCGTCGAGGAAGCGGGCGGGCGTTTCCGCGTCGAGGTGCGGATTCCGGCGGAGGTCGCGGCGTGAGCCGGATTCAAACGGTGATCGTCGATGACGAGGCGCTCGCGCGCGGGGTCCTGCGCGAGATGCTCGCCGCCCATCCTGACGTCGAGATCGCCGCCGAGTGCGGCAACGGGTTCGAGGCCGTCAAGGTCGTGTCGGAGATGCGTCCGGATCTGCTGATGCTCGACATCCAGATGCCGAAGCTCGACGGATTCGAAGTCCTCGAGCTGATCGCCAACGATGTGACCGTCATCTTCGTCACCGCGTACGACCAGTACGCGATTCGCGCCTTCGAGGTCCACGCGGTCGATTACCTGCTGAAGCCGTTCAGTCCGGAACGGCTCGCGGAGGCGCTCGATCGCGCGCGCGCCCGGCTTGCCGTCCGGGAGAAAGTGCCCGAAGGGCTCGTCGCTGCCGGACGGGCGCGGCAGACGCCGCTCGAGCGGATTCTGATCCGCGATCGCGCGGACGTGCACGTGATCCCGGTCGAGAAGATCGACTACCTCGAGTCGCAGGACGACTATGTCTCGGTGAGGGCCGCGGGTAAGAGCTACCTGAAGGAGCAGACGCTCGCCGAGCTCGAGACGCTGCTCGACAAGGACGTATTCGTCCGGATCCATCGCCGCTATATTCTCAACATCGCGCGGCTGTCGAAGATCGAGCTCGCCGTCAAGGACAACCGGATCGCGATTCTCGCCGACGGATCGAAGCTGCCGATCAGTCGATCCGGATATGCGCGGTTGAAGGAGCTGTTGCAATGAGCGGACGCGTCGCACAAGGCTGCGTGGTTTGCCTGGCACTCCTCGTCGGCGGGCTGCACGCGGAGGACTTTCCGCGGATGACGAAGCTGGCCGAGAACGTCTACTTCTACGAGCATCCGGATCCGACCAAGCAGGGCGTCACCGCCAACAACCTGGTGGTCGTGACGACCGACGGTGTGCTCGTCGCGGACGGCCAGGGGACCGTCGACAACGTCAAGGATCTGATCGCCGCGGTCGCGACGATCACGCCGCAGCCGATCACGTTCGTCGTCGTCGGTTCCGAGCACGGCGACCACATCGGCGGCGACACGGCGTTTCCCTCGTCGGCAACGTTTCTGGTGCACCCGAATTCACAGGCGGCGCTCGAACGGCGGATCGGCAGGAGCGCCGAGACGGTCGGCGACAAGCGCGTCCTGAAGATGGGCGGAACCGAAATCGACGTCCTGTTTCTCGGCCGCGCGCACACCGGCGGCGACCTCGAGGTCTATCTTCCGCGCGAGAAGATCCTCTTCATGAGCGAGGTCTTCTCGAATCGCATTTTTCCGTCGATGGCCAACGGATTCCCCAGCGAGTGGGTCGGCGCGCTGAAGAAGGCCGAGGCGATGGACGTGAATCAGTTCGTCCCCGCGCACACCGCGATGAACGCGCCGCCGCTCACGAACCAGACCGAGCGCGAGTGGCGTGGATCTCTTGAAAAGGTGATCTCGGAAGGCAAGCGTTTGCACGATGCGAAGGTGCCGGTAGAGGCTGCGCCGAACCGTGCGGATTTTGGCGAGTACGCCGGGTGGTGGCGCCGATCGGAGAATGCGGCCGGTGCGCTGAAGCGCGTCTACATGGAGCTGGACGGCGAGCTCAAATAGGTTGGCTTCAAGAGACCGCGACCAGCAAATCCCGTGAAGCTGTCGAGTTGCGAGAAGAACTTGTCCTTCAGCTCGGGGAACGGGCGCAGGTGCCAGAGCAGCTCCGCGTTCGACCACGCGAGGTCGCGGGCGCGGCGTACCTTCCACATCGCGGCCAGATCGTCGAGTCCACCAGCGAGACGATCGATTTCGCCGACGAGACCGGTCGTGTACTCCGTTTTGATCTCGCCTTCGACGCGCTCGAGGATGCCGTTGATCGACTCGAAATCGGCGTGGCGCACGTCGGTCACCGCGGGCGCACCTCCCATCTCGCTGTAGCAGTCGACGATGCCGGACGCGAGATCGCGATTGATGTGGGCGTTCATCCCGGCCAGCGCGAACTGCAGCCGGGCAATACCGCGATCATGCCGCGATTGAAACAGCGGCCGCCACGCCGACGGTGCGCGGCCCGGATCGACCCCGCCAGCCGACGCCGCGTCGAAGTAGAGGTTCGCGAACACGACGTCGAACCGCCGCAAAAATGCGGGATCCTGAAATGTCGTCGGGATCTGGGCCCCGGTGTACACCGCCTCGGTCACACGGAGGTAGAGACGGTTGAACCACTTCACGCCGTCCGAGTCCGGCAGCGCCGCGTCGATCGCCGTCATCAGCGCAATGACGTCGTCGATCGAGCGCGCCGGACGCGCGCCGAGAATCGTGGTGAGCGTCGCGGTCATCTGGTCCGGTACATCCGGCCGTAGCTGAGATACTGACGGATCGCGTCGCGCGGGTAGGTCATCGTGACGCTCGAGACGCCGCCCTTCGCGTCGACCCTCGCGCTCAGCTCCGGGTTGATGCCGGCCCAGTAGACGGGAATGTTCAGCTGCTTGTAGCGCGTGACCACCTGGTCGCGAAGCTTCGGATCGAATCGAACGCCGTACTTGTCGATGAGCGCCTTGATCGCGTTGTAGTCGCCCTCGGCCTTGATGCGCATCAGCTCGCCGAGCAGCTGGCCGACGCCCTGCCGCATCTTCTGATAGTCCTTCACGCGGATGAACGTCTTGCCGCCGCGGTCGAACTGCTCGATGGCGCCGGTCTTGTCCTTGATGAAATTCGAGATGAGCGCGCGTGCGCGCTGGTGATCTTCTTCGATCGTTTCACCTCTTGGGATTCGCCGCAGCTGCGTCAGCGCGACCCGCGCGGCGCTGTCGTACATCGCGCGCGCGACGTTCTCTTGATCGGTGACCAGCCCAAGCTCCTTCAGCTTCGGATCCCAGATGTTGTGGAGCCCCATCAGATCCGCGCGCGCTTCTTCGAGCGTCGAGAAGTACTCCTTGAGGAACGGCTGCGCACCGGCCTTCACTTTTTCACTCAGCTTGCCGGATCCGTGGCCGATCACTTCGTGCATCGCCACGAGCAGATCTTCGGCCGCCTCACCGTGCTTGCGATCGCGGTCGCGTTCCTCCGGTGACGCGTCGAACTCGCCGCTCATCGCCTCCGCGCTCGCTCCTGACAGCGCGTGGCTGCTGCCGAGGAACAGGAAGTTCTTGGATCCGTACTTTTCGCGGATTTCGTTTTCGTTGGGCAGGTTGTCGCCGATGGTCGTGACGTGGAAGTCGCCGGTCTCGATCACTACCTCGACGGCCTTGACGACCGGCGGCTGGAACGCGTCCTTCTTGTACTTGGCGTCCCACGGCGCCTTCTGCTCGAAGTACGCCGCATTCTGCGCCAGCTTCGTCATCGCGCTCGACACTGCACGATCGGTCACGCTGACGAAACTCTGCGAGCTGCCTTTGGCGCCGCGCGCGTCGCGGTAGACCTCGATGAAGCCGTTGGCGAAATCCACGACCGCGTCGTTGCCGACCCAATCGGCGCCGAAGGCCAGCCAGTCATTCGGGTCGCCAGTCTGATAGAAGCGAATCAGGCTGCCGATCGCTTTCGCCTGCGCCGGCTCGGCGACCGCGCGAGCCTTCTCGAGGTAGCGGACCGCCTGCTTCAAGTACACCGCGTACAGTCCGGGTGGAACGCGGCCGTCGTTCGTGCCCGCCCGGTAGACTTCTTCGCCGATCGAGCCGCCCGACTCTTTCACGATCCGCGAGTTGAGCGGATGGCGCTCCTTGATGTCCTTGAGATCTGCCAGCGTGACGCCCTGATAGAAGGTATTGGAACTGGCCTGGATGATGTCCTTGCCCGGCGGCGGCGTCTTCACCGTCGTCATCGGCTCGAAGTCCGGATTGAACAACGACGGACCGAGACCGGTCAGCTCACGCTCGAGTTCGGCGGGCGTCCGCAGCGCCGGCAGATCGGCATAGCCGCCCGAGAAGGCGCCGTTCTTCTGGGCGGTGAGCGCTGCTTGTCGCAACTCCTCGGCGGTGAAGGTCGGCAGAAACTTCTGACCGGTGTTCTCGTTGTGGTTGCCGCGGTTCGCCCAGAAGAGCAGCGCGAACTGACGGATCTTCTCGAAGCTTTGCGGCTGGAGTCCGGCCGACCGGGCGACGATCTCTTCGAGCAGGCGCTTCTGGCGTACGCCGTACCGCGACAACTGATCGTAGATGATCGGATCGATGGCGATCGCCGCCTGGGTGAGCCAGTAGGCGAGCGCCTGCTGGCGCGCGTCGAGCTGACGGAAGCTCTCGGCGTGAAGCTGAATGAAGCCGGTGTCGCCGACGCGCTCGACGAGCGGCGTCGCCTCAGTGGTCTTTGAGGGCGACTGCGCGAACGAAACGCTGCCGGCGGCGATGAGGGCCGACAAAACGACACGGCGTCGAAGCTTGAACATGCTACGAGTGTACACATTGCGGATTGAGGATTGCGGATTGCGGATTTATTGACGATTGAGGATTGAGGATTGCGGATTTATTGAGGATTGAGGATTGAGGATTGAGGAGACAGTCATTCCACCAATCATTCCTCAATTCCCCCAATCATCAATCCCCAATAAATCCGCAATCCGCAATCCTCAATCCGCAATGCCCTCAGCCTGCGTAAGCAATCGAGTACCCGTGCTCCTGCGATCGGTTCACGGCAACGATCCCGGCCGGCACGAAATGGGCCGACGCGCCGCCGACCGCGTGCGGCACCATCTCCTTGTAGACGTCCTCCATGGTCTTGTCGAACCGGCGCGCGATGACACCCGCGATGCGGTGCGCCGACAAGTCGCAGATCGCGAAGTGGACGCCGCGTTTGGCCAGAGCCTCCAGGGACTCACGGCGGAGATTCGCCGTCGGCGTCTGGAGCGTTCGCGGATCGACGAACTTGGCGTTTTCCGACAGCGCCGTGCCGTACTTGCCCCAGATCGCGTCGTCGAAGGCAAACGCGATCGAGTTGTGGCGGAAGCCGATGACGACCGCGAGATCGCCGTCGCCGTAGCCGTAGCCGTTCTTGTTCGCGGTGAAGAAGTTGTTCGCGAACATCGCCGCGTCCTGCGCGCCCTGCGGCGAGACGGTGTCGAAAAACATGCGGTGCTTGCCGGGAAGGCGATCGTACCAGTCGTCCAGCTTCTCGCGAGGCGGCTGGAATCGTTCATCACCCGGCGCCTGCGCGTTTGCCGGCGGCGCGGCAAGACCAAGAAACGCAGCGATGGAACCGAAGCGAGCCAGAAACGATCGGCGTGGATTCATGGCGTCATCATAACCGCGACCGACTCGTTCCGATCGCTCAACGATCGGTGGAGGCGGGCCGCGACGCTCCGAACAACGCGGCGTTGAAGAGGACTCTGAACGTGCCAAACGGCTGGCCGCGCCACTGCGGCCGGAATCCGATCAGGACGATGTGCCCTCGGTCGAGCGCGACGTCGAGCGCCGCGGCGTGACCGTGCAGGTACTTCTCACCGATCAAGTAGCCGGAACGGAGCGGCGATCCAGTGTCCTGATAGCGTGCGAGGACGACGCCCCTGAATCCTTCCTGCGGTTCGAAGACAGGGCTGCTGTCGACGAATACGGCAGCGTTCTCCGGCATACCCGCCATGACCGGCTGATTCGGATCGGTGGTGACCTCGACGATCGACCCGCGCAGAAAGAACTCTTCCGGCCGCAAGCCAGAGACGACATTCCGGATCGGAAGCTTCAGCTGCTGAATCGCGAACGTGCTCGAGTTGCTCAAGCAGACGAGCGTGCCGCCGCTGCGGACGAACTGTTCGAGCCGCTGCAGATCGTCTGGCGTGAGCGCATACGCGTGCTCGGGCCGCACCGCGCGGCCGCCCGCTCGTCCCGAGCCTGTCGGTGCGCCGCCCTGCCCGCCGCCCGTCGGAATCCGTGCATCGTCGCTGACGATCAACACGTCGATCCTGTCGCCGAGCGGCGACTTGAAATCCTCGGGCCGGATCGCGATCGGCGCGAAGCCGTATTGCTCGAGCGTCCATCGCGCCCAACCGGCGTCCATGCTCGTCGTCCACGGTTCGAACAGACCGACGCGCGGCTTCCGGATCGGGCGCGGCTCGCCAGGTCCGGCCGCGCGGAGATCGGCGGCGCGCTCGGCCTGCAGCGCCAGCGTCGTCACGAGATCGTTCTGCGAGCTTTCGGAGAGCCCGGCGATCGCGTATCGCGCGCCGATCATCTGAACGGTCGCGCCTTGCTGCCAGGCGCGATTCAAGGCGCGGAACGTGTTGTTCTGCGCCGGATCGACGATCAGGATCGAACCGGATCCGCTGACCTGGCCGTGCGGCGGGACGATGGCGGCAGCGGCAGGGTCGTCGTCGAATCCCGCGCCGGGCGCGCTGTCGAATGGCGCCGCATCATGATTCATGGCGGGGTCGTAGGGCGACGGTTTGATCTTCGGCTCTGGCATCGGTCCGAGAAGCTTCAGCTTGCTCCGCACCTCCTCACCGAGCGGTGTCGCCACGGCGACGACGCGGACTCCCATCTGCATCGGCAAGGACCATCCGGCGGCGTCGTAGGGACGCTCGGGCGGACCGCCGGGATACTGCCGCAGGTCGGGGTAGTGCTGCGCGTCGAGCACTTCGCGCGCCATTGCCGCGAATTCCTGATCGGTCGGGACGATCCACGTGCCGGCGGGGAAGCTGTCGTTGCCAATCGTGGCCGCCGCGCTGAGCTGCGACACGCGGACGCCGCCAAACGCGAGCCGTCGCAGCAACTCCACAGCCGCAACGGGATCGCGCTGCTGCTGCGGGACGATGTACGCGTACGGGGCTTTTTTCCCGCCGAGCGCGATCTGATCGCGTCCCGCCCTGTAGCGGTTGAGGAGGAGCGACTCCTTGTACTTCGCGGCGTACTCGAGCACGGCGAGCGACGCGGTTTCCATGTAGTCCACCGCATCACGCAGCCGCCACCATCCCGGCGGCCATGGGCTCGAGTAGAGACTTTGTGGCCGCAGTTCGCGCATGGTCTGCGGGAAGTCACCGATGCTGTACTCGTGCGGCGTCGCGTACTGAAAGAGCGCCGTCTCGGTCCAGAACGCCGCGATGTTCTTGAAGTTCGGCGCGTAGTCGACGTAGCCGGGATACCACGCGTCGAATGCGGTGCCCATGTGAGTCGCGCCGACCTGTCCGCGCTCCTCGAGTCCTTTGGCGATGGCCATGCCGATCATGTTCACTTCGCGCGACATCAGATACGGCGCGTCGGAGCCAACCGGTTCGGAAAACGGCGGCAGCCAGATGCGCGTGGGAAACGGACCGGACTGATGATGGACGTAGATGATCTGCGGTTCCCATTGGCGCCACGTGTGCTCGAGCGCGCGCGACTCGATCATGTTGAGCATGTAGGCGTCGCGGTTGTTGTCGTGGCCGACGTACTCCTGATACAGGCGCGGCAGGCCGGACAACTCGTAGGGCGTGCCGACGTTCTGCATGTACCACTCGGCGACCATCTGCTGGCCGTCGGGATTGATCGTCGGCCACAGCATCAGCACGACGTTGTCGAGGATCCCTTTCACATCCGCGTCGTTGGCGCGGCTCACCAGGTCGTAGAGAAGCTGCGGAACATGCTGGCCGCCTGCGACTTCGGTGGAATGTAATCCGCCGTCGATGTGGACGAAGGCTTTGCCGTCGCGTGCGAGCTCACGCGCGTCGGCCTCGGTCAACCCTTGTGGATGCGCCAGGCGGCGTGCGATCTCGCGATAGCGATCGATCTTCGACAGGTTGTCGGGGCTCGAGACGAGCGCGAAATACATCGTCCGGCCCTGGCTCGTCTTGCCGGCTTCGACCAGCCTGACCTGCTTGGTCGCCGACGCGACCTTCTTGAAGTAGTCGACGGCCTGATCGTAGGTCGCCAGCTTGAAATCGGCGCCGGGACGGAAGCCGAGGACCGAATCAGGGGTGGGAATGCCACGCTGCGCCAGCGGCATCACCGGCGCAAGCAGGACGAGGAGAAGCAGGACGGCTGCGCGGATCCGCATGAATCCGCATTCTATCAACTCGTCGTGAGCCGATTCATCGCGAAGAGGGAAATGTCGTGGCGCGTCCCGCCGTCGAGTGCGAGGTCGGCGAGGATTTCACCGACGACGCTGCAGAATTTGAAGCCGTGGCCGGAGAAGCCGGCGGCGATAGCGACGCGTGGATCGCGCTCGAGAAAGTCGATGATGAAGTGCTCGTCGCTCGTATTCGTGAACAGGCAGGTCTTCATGCCCATCGTCGGGCCATCTGCGTCGGGAAAGTAGCGGCGAATCCCTTCCCGCAGCACCTGCTCATCGTCGAGATCGGGCTGACGGTTCATCGTGTCCGGGTCGACCGTGCCGCCGCGATGGTGGTATTTGCCGATCTTCATGCCCGGCACGCCGTAGATCGGGAATCCATAGAACCCGCCTTCAGGAACGCGAATGTAAAAGACAGGAAAGTTGTTGACTTGAAAGAGTTCGGGAACACGCGGCTGCGACCAGAGCATCACCTGGCGTTCCGGCGTCAACAGTCCGAGCGTATGCGTCGCGACCGAGGTGGTCCAGGCACCGGCGGTGATGAGGAGCCGCGCCCCCGCGTAGGTCGCTCGATTCGTGCGGACGCGCACGCGGTCGGACTGAATGTCCCACCCGAGCACCGGTTCACGGGCACGGACGTCGGCGCCCGCGCGCTGTGCCGCTTCGACGTGCGCGACGACGCAGCGTTCCGGCAGCAGGAATCCACCGGCGGGCTGGAGGATGGCAACGAGGCCGCGCGGCAGGCGATAACCAGGGAACCGCGTCCTGAGCGCTGGACCATCGAATTCCTCGTGCGCCAGGTGGAACCGGCGGCACGCGTCTCTCACGCCGATGATGTTGATGCTGCGGGGATCACCCGCGTCGATGCACCCGGTGACGACGAGCAATCGCTCGCCGGCGACCGCCTCGAGGTCGCGCCACAGCTCGTAGGCGCGCTGCACGAGCGGCACGTAGTCAGGGTGTTCCCAGTAGGCGAGGCGAATGATCCGGCTGATGCCGTGTGACGATCCGAGGTCGTGCGGAATATCGAATTGTTCGAGCGCGAGGATCCGCGCACCGCGTCTCGCGAGATGGAAGGCGGCTGCGCTGCCCATCCCTCCTACGCCGATGACAATGGCGTCATACATCTTCAGGCCGCTATGCAGCGCTGGCCCAGAGGGCATGCTGCGCGAAAAAGGCGATGACGCGTTCGGCGACGAGTGCGCGGTCGCGGTCGACAGCCACGACATGTCCTGAGCGATCCAGCCAGAGTCGTTCGATGAGCGGCGATCCGAGCCGCGATGCCAGCTCCTCCGACACCCGCAGCGGGATCCCACGATCGAGGCGTCCGTGAATGACGAGCGCGGGTGACCTCACGTGCGGCAGATCCGCGGCGGCGAGGTCGCTCAGCGTGATCAGCTGATCGAGTCCTGCAAACGGCAGCTCCTTGAGCGATGGCGTCAGGGCGCGCATTTCCGGATCGGCGATATCGACGCCGCCCTTCTTCGGGACCGCCGCATCGGGCATCCCGACCATGGCGTAGAACCGCGAGAGGAATCTCACGCGAATCCGATCGATTGGCCGCCAGAGAAGCGGCGTGGCCATGAGGACGAGCGCGGCAACGGCGTCGGGCCGGCAGCGGGCGAGCCGTACGGCGAGCAACGCGCCCATCGAGGCGCCCGCAATCGCGACACGCGTGCCGCTCGCTTCGGCCAGGCGCGTCAGCTCAGCATCCGCCGCCGACAGCCAATCAGCCGCGCCGGTCGCCGCCAGGTCCGCTACGGTTCCGCCGTGACCGGGCAGCATCGGCGCGGCGACGAGATATCCACACGATTCGAGCGCGCGTGCGAGCGTCTCGACGTCGAACGGCGTGCCGGTGAAGCCATGGAGGCACAGAACCGGACGAATGGGCACGACGTAGAATAAGGACCGGAGTACAGCATGTTCAAGACCTTTCACGCCGCGTCACGCCTCGCGTGTGTCCTCGCATTCGGAAGCCTCGTGATCGCACAGACGTCATCATTCAAGTACCCGCAGCCGCGCAAGAGCGACGTCACGGACAATTATTTCGGGACCAGGATCGCCGACCCGTACCGGTGGATGGAAGATCTCAACTCGCCCGAGCTGAAGCAGTGGATCGAGGCCGAGAACGCGATGACCTCGACGTATCTCGACTCGCTGCCGCTCCGCGACGCGCTCAAAGCACGCATCACCGAGCTTTACAACTATCCGCGGGTGACGCCGCCCCGCTACGTCGGCCGGCACTACTTCTACAACCGCAACACCGGCTTGCAAAAGCAATCGGTTGTCTTCACGCGCGAAACGCTGACCGGACCGGAAACGGTCGTCATCGATCCGAACCAGCTGTCGCCGGACGGCACGACCGCCCTGTCGTCGTTCGATCCCGCGCCCGACAGCCAGCACTTCGCGTACGGGCTGTCAGAGGGAGGCTCGGACTGGTCCACCGTTTACGTTCGTGAGATTGGCACCGGCAAGCAGCTCAGCGACGAAATCAAGTGGATCAAATTCAGCAGCCTCGCGTGGACCGAGGACGGCAAGGGATTCTTCTACGGCCGCTATCCCGAGCCGCCGCGTGGAAAGGCGCTCGAGGCCGCGGTCAAGGACAAGAAAATCTACTACCACGTGCTCGGCACGCCGCAATCGGCGGACCGCCTGATGTACGAGCGCAAGGACGAGCCGATGCTCTTCATCGACGCCGACACGGACGAAACAGGACGCTACCTGTTTTTCTTCGTCACGAAGGGTACGAGCAGCAAGCACGAGCTCTTCGTCAAGGACCTCGGCAATCCGTTGTCGCCGAATCTCGCCGCGCCGGTGCGGCCGTTGTATCCGGGTCACACGGCGGCGTACGAGCCGCTCGGCGTCGTCAAGGGCACCCTCTATCTGCTCACCGATCGCGACGCGCCCAACAAGAAGGTCGTCGCGGTGCCGATCGATCGCCCCGATCCGAAGAACTGGAAGACGATCGTGCCGCAGAGCAAGAGCGTGATCGGCTCGGCGCGCCTGGTTGCGGGGAAGCTTGCCGTGAACACGCTCGTCGACGTCGCGAGCGACGTCAGTTTCTACACGCTCGACGGCACGCCGGCGGGCAAAATCACGCCGCCCGGTCTCGGCGCCATCACCGGTCCAACGGGTCGATACGATCGTCCTGACGTGTTCTACACGTTCACGTCGCCGCTCTATCCGTCAACGGTGTTTCGATTCGACGTCGCGTCGGGACAGAGCACGCCCTTCGAGCCGCCCAAACTCACGTTCGATCCCGCCGGCTACACGACGGAGCGCGTCTTCTTCACGTCGAAAGACGGCACGCGCGTGCCGATGTTCATCACGCACCGGAAAGACCTCAAGAAAGACGCGACGAATCCGACGATGCTCTACGGCTACGGCGGGTTCGACATCGCGACGCTGCCAACATTCCGCTCGGATGTCCCGGCGTTCCTGGAGCGCGGCGGCGTGTGGGCGACGGCAAACATGCGCGGCGGCAGCGAATACGGCGAAACGTGGCACGAGGCGGCGATGTTCGAGAAGAAACAGAATGTGTTCGACGATTTCATCGCCGCCGCCGAGTACCTCATTCGCGAGCGGTTCGCATCGCCGCAGACGTTGGGCATCATGGGCGGATCGAACGGCGGCCTCCTCGTCGGGGCGGTGATGGAGCAGCGGCCGGAGCTCTTCGCCGCGGCGCTGCCTGCGGTCGGCGTCATGGACATGCTCCGCTACCACAAGTTCACCGGCGGCAATGCCTGGACTGCGGAGTACGGATCGGCGGAGAACGCGAAGGACTTTGCCTACCTCTCGAAGTACTCGCCGCTTCACAACATCAAGCCGGGCACCTGCTATCCCGCGACGCTGGTGACGACGGCCGATCACGACGACCGCGTCGTGCCAAGCCATTCGTTCAAGTTCACAGCGACGCTGCAGAGCGCGCAGGGGTGCGAGAAGCCGGTGCTGATCCGCGTCGAGACGCTCGGATCGCACGGATATCGCCCAACCGACAAACAGATTGCGGAGCGCGCCGACCAATGGGCGTTCGCGCTCGCGAACATGAAAGCGGCGACCTCGACGACGGCGGCACGCTGATGCCGCGGGTATCATTCGCGCGCCGACTCATATGAACAGACGCGCCTTCCTCAAGGCGTCCAGCGTTTCAGCACTCGGTTTCGGACTGAGCGGATGCGCCGCTCGCAGTCAGCGGCCCGCCGGTGCGGCGACAGCAGCACCGAGACGGCCGCTCGTCGTGCCGCCGGTGAAGGCGTCGTGGGATCGCGTCATCCGCACGACCGTCGGTCTGCGGCCGCATCGCGACGCCGGCTTCGTGATCAAGGCAGACAAGCTCGACGATCGACTGCTGGTTCACAACTACGGACACGGCGGGGCAGGGATGTCGCTGGCATGGGGTACGGGCCTGATGGCCGCCGAGTTTGCCACCGAGCATCAAGCGCGGCAAGCCGCCGTCATCGGGTGCGGATCGGTCGGACTCACGTCGGCCCGGCAGCTTCAGCGGCGCGGATTCGATGTCACGATCTACGCGCTGGCGGTGCCGCCGAACGTGACGTCGAACATGTCGCTGGCCGGCTTCACGCCGGCATCGGGTCTGGTGGAACAGGATCGCCGGACCGACGAGTGGGACGCCCAATACCGTCGCGCGGCCGACATCTCCTATCGTCAGCTCCAGCTGATGATCGGTCCGTACTTCGGCGTCTCGTGGATCGACAACATCTCGTTGACCAACGATCCGCTGAACCCGAATCCGCAGCCGCCGCGGAACGCGGAGCGTCCGAATCTCAATGCCGGGTTCAACGCCGGCCGTGAAGTCTACGGGCCGGGCGAACATCCGTTTCCGACCAAGTACGCGATCCGAAACCCGACCATTCGCATCGAGCCGAACATTTATCTCGACGCGCTGGTCCGCGATTTCCTCCTCTGGGGCGGCCATATCGTCATCCGAAAATTCGACACGCCGCGCGACCTCATGTCGTTGCGCGAGCCGATCATCATCAACTGCACCGGCCTTGGCGCGCGGGAGCTGTTCGGGGATCGCGAGCTCGTGCCGCTCAAAGGTCAGTTGACGGTGCTCGTGCCGCAGCCGGAAATCAACTACCACACGGTCGGCGGTCTGCGGGCGGAGCCGGAGCGGCCGGGCAGCCTCGGCATCCACATGATGCCGAGAAACGACGGCATCATTCTCGGTGGCACCTCTCAGCGCGATGTGTGGACGCTCGAACCCGACGAAGACGAACGCCGGCGTGTCGTCGAGAGCCACATCGAAGTCTTCAACGCGATGAAAGGTGTCAGGGCGTAGGCGTTCGCAGCTCGTGCCTGACGCGCGATCGCTTTCCTGCTTCTCATAGGTCTCCGCGGCGAGGCCAGGATCGTCCGGATCGGCACGACCCAGACGGCAATGGACCAGCGGATTTCGTAGAACACCCATACCACCTCTTCCGTTCGTCCATGGAGAACTTCTTGCACCTCAGCGGAGCCGTGAGAAGACGCCGTAGCTCTCGCATCACGACGACGATGGCCATCGCGGTCGCGGCGGTGGCTGGGCTCGCCGCGGCCCATGTCAAGCCGGCCGTGCGCGCCGACGCGATCACGCGCGCGCAGGTGTGGGAGTCCTCCGACATTGCCTCGAAGGATCTCGCGGCTGGGCCGGAGCGCAAGGACGGATTCAAGTCCGGCGAGACGATCGAGTGCAATTTCATCGATAAGAAAATGACCGGCCATTCGCCGAAATTCACCTGTGTGATCTCGCCGGACGACGAGCTGAAGGTGAAATTCGGACGCGACAACGGGGAAGTGTACGGCGAGGTTGTGGCGACGCGATTGCTCTGGGCGCTCGGCTTCGGCGCCGATGCGATGTATCCCGTGAAAGTGCTTTGCCACAAGTGCCCGCCACACATGGGCGGCATCCCTTACAACGGCCGGCTGGATGAGCTGATGTTCGACCCCGCGGCGGCCGAGCGCAAAATGGCCGGCCACGACATCACGACCAAGGAGCGGGAGGGGTGGAGTTGGGCGGAGCTCGACCAGGTGAGCGAGGCCGCCGGCGGCGCTCCGCTCGCGCACCGCGACGCCCTCAAGCTGCTCGCCGCCTTCATGCAGCACACGGACAGCAAGCCGCAGCAGCAGCGGTTGATCTGTCTCGACAAAGGCTGGAAAGGCGAGACGCCGTGCGAACGGCCGTTCATGCTCCTCAACGATCTGGGGCTGACGTTCGGCAAGGCGAACGCGCTCAACCGGAGCTCCAAGGGTGCGGTGAATTTCGACGAGTGGTCGCAGACGCCGATCTGGAAGGAAAAGAGCGGGTGCGTCACCAACCTGTCGGGATCGATCACCGGCACGCTGGAGTATCCACGGATAGGCGAAGAGGGCCGCGCGTTCCTGGCGGACCTCATGATGCAGTTGACCGACAAGCAGCTGTTCGATCTTTTCGAGACGGCGCGCGTCTCCTTGCGGCCTCGGGCCCCGAACTCGAAGGAAACCGTTTCCGCCACGTCCGGTGAATGGCTCGAGGCCTTCAAGAAGAAGCGTGACGAGATCGTCAACCGGCGCTGCGACGCGCCGGTGACGACGAAACGCTGACTATTTGACCAGTTTCTTGAGCAACGCGATCTGGCCGGCGTGGTAGAGATCGTGCTGCACCAGCCCGTGCAGGTTCGAATACACTGTCGCGCCGCCTTCCAGCTTTTCACTCAGCCGTGCATCAGGTAGTCCTTCGACGACCTCGCGCAGCGCGCGATGTGACCGAGTGAGTGCGTCGACGCTCTCCTTCCAGGCCGCCTCGCTGGCGTCCGTCACCGACGGAAAATCTTCTTCTTCGGGACCGCCGGTCGGCGCCGTGCCGGTCAGGCGGCGATCGACTTGCAGCACCACCGATCGCATGTGGTTGACGAGCTCCCAGATCGTGTGCGCGTCGGGAATCACGCGTTGATTCGCCTGGTTGGCCGTCACGCCGGCGAGCAGCTCCAGGACTGCCGGCCCATGCCACGCGTTTCCCTCGAATCCTCTCCGCAGTTGCCTCGCAATGCGCGCCGCTTCGGTCGATACGGTTTGTGTGGTCACATCGCACCTCGTGATGGCTGTGAACGATCCACATGAGGATGTGCGAAACGGACCGGCCGCGTCTTCCGGTTTTTTGCGTTACTGAAATCGTGACGGCGAGACACCGTAGGTGCGGCGGAACATTTCGATGAAATGGCCGAGGCTGTTGAAGCCGACAGCGAAGCAGGTGTCGGTCACCGAATCGCCCTGGCGCAGCCGCTCGACGGCGGCGCGAAGCCGGACGGCCACCAGATATCGATGCGGCGGGACATCGGTCAGCTCGCGAAACACGCGCGCGAAGTGAAACGGGCTCATGCCGGCGGATCGCGCCAGAGACGTCAGCGAGTGGGGCGAGGCATAGTCGGAGTCGAGCTGGTCGCGCACCGCATCCACGCGGCGCGCATACCAGGCCAGTTGTTCACTCGCGAACAAACGCCTGGATTCTGCGCCGTCAATCATGTCGCGCAGCAGCTCGCCGGCGATCGATTCGATGGTGAGCGGATCGCCGTGTGCGAGGCGCTCGGTCAGCCGTCGCCGCAGATACTCGCGGCGATTCGTGAGCGGCGTCACCGGCGTTCTGCCGACAAGTCCCTGAAGGTTCAACGCAGTCTCGTCCTCGACGCCGCGGCCGGCGCCGAAGCCGACGCACAAACAGACGTCGTCAGGATTGTCGTGGTGGTCGCAGCGATAGACCATGCCGGGTACGGTGACGAACACTTCGCTCGCGCCGACCGACCACGTGCGGCGGTTCGCGATGACCGAGAAGGCGCCGCGCTCGACGAAGCTGACGCAGTAGGCGCTCGATTGTTCTTCATCCGGATCGACGTGAGGGACGTCGGGCGGATGGTCGCAGCGCTCGATGCACACGAGCGGTGACTGATAGAGCGGCATCGCACGCAACATGGTCGGACTATAGCAAGAAACCGAAAGCGTGCTCAGGCTTGGCAGAACTAGGATTTTCTGCAATCAGCAGCAGTTTCGCGCAGTCGTGCGCTCGCCAGGCTGCTCGCGCCAAGCCACGGTCCCTGAACGGGTTGCGACGTCCGATGAGAGAGAAGCACCGTGTTAAAATACCGTGCGGACTATGGCAACGTGTCCGAAATGCATGGGGTACTTGACCGAGAACCATCGGTGTCCCCGTGGGGTTTTCAGTCGAATCACTGACGCGCTGTCCACCCTGGTCATCGGCGCCCTCATCGGTGCGGTGTTCTACGTCGCCATGGTCGAGAAGCCGGTCATGTCGGTCACGATGGCGGCGGCCGCGCTCGGGGCGGTTCTGGCTGCCGGTGTTCGTCAGGCCATCAGCGGACGCCCGTCGTAAGCTCACCAGCTAGCTCACGCACAATACATTCGCACGACGTTCAGCAGGACATCGATATCGATTGGTTTCGTGACCGCCGCGACTGCGCCGAGCGCTTGCGCACGCTGTTGGATGTCCGTCGCGCCTGACATCACAGCGACTGGAACGTTGGCAACCGTCGGATCGCCGAGCTGCGCACGACGGAACTCATTGCCGCTGAGCCGGGGCATCTTCAAATCGAGCAGCACCAGACAGGGCACATCCGGCGCGCGATGGCGTACGGTCCGCAGGAGGTGCAGCGCCTCGAGGCCGTCTTCCGCGCCGACGGCATAAAACCCTTGCGTCGCGAGCAGTGTCGCGAGCATTTCTCTGACGTCCGCATCGTCTTCGACGATGAGGATGTTGCCGGCCGGGCTGGGCATCCGCCGCGAATCTATCAAGTCTCGTACCGCCTCGTCCGTAAGGAGAAAATGCTGCGTAAACGCGGGGCTGCCTGGCATTCGCGCGGGCATCCGTGTCAGATTTCCACGCGATGACTGACGCCATCGCACCGCTTTCTTACGCAGAGTTCGCGCGGGTCGACATTCGTGTCGGCCGCGTCGTCGAAGTCGCCGACTTTCCGGAAGCGCGCAAGCCGGCTTACAAACTTCGGATCGATTTCGGACCGGCCATCGGCATCAAGAAGTCCTCGGCGCAGGCGACCAGACACTATTCGAAATCGGATCTGCTCAACCGGCTGGTCGTCGCCGTCGTGAACGTTCCGCCGAAACAGATCGGACCGTACGTATCGGATGTGCTCACGCTCGGCGTGCCGGATGGCGACGGCACCGTCGTGCTGCTCACGCCGGAGCGCGACGTGCCGATCGGGGGCCGGATGTTTTAGTCGTCGAACGAACGAGCCGGACGAGTGAGAAGAGGGTGAGCGCGACAGCGGCGACGATGAAGAAGCTGACGATGTCCTGAAAGAGATCCGATTCGAGCCACGCGAGGACGCCGCGGCCGTGCCTCGCGGCCAGCGCCGCTTCGACGCCGAATCGGAGGATCCTGCAGATGGTGAGCGTGACGAAGAACATCGACGTCTTCACTTCGAGCGCGCCTGCGGCGAGGACGAACGGCGTGAACGGAAACGGCGGCGGGATGAGATCGAGCACGGCGAGCGTAATCGCCCCGCTGCGGCGGATCCGCGATCGAATGTTGTTCAAGCGACGCGGCGGAACGTAGCGATCCAGACCCTTCTCGCCGATCTTCACGCCCATCCAGAACGTCAGCGCCGCGCCGCCAACCGATCCGGCGCTCGCCAGCAGCGGAACGGTCCACCAGAATCCTTCGAGGCGTGCGGCGAGGATGATGACGGCCGTATCGATGCCGAATGGGAGCGAGAAGAACAACGTCGAATCGAGTGCGGCGAGGATGACAACGCCGGCGGGAGTGGCGCAGAGGAAGACGAACCATTTCGAGAACGATCGCATCGGCTGGATGCCGAGAAAGCAAGCCGCGCGCCACTCGCCAACTCAGATGGGCAACCGCAGATAGGCTCGACAGCCGCGCCGATCGGTGCGGTTGTCGAGCGTCAGCGAACCGCCGTGCGCTTCGGCGATCTGGCGGCTCAACACGAGGCCGATGCCGGACCCGCCCGGTTTCGTGGTGTAGAACGGGACGAACAGATTCGAGGCGTTCGGCAAGCCCGAGCCTTCGTCGTCGATCCACAAATCGAAACTGCGCCCCTCGCGCTTCCAGCCGATCGTGACGCCGCCGCTGGTTTGCATCGCGGCGTCGACGGCGTTGTGCGTCAGGTTGATGAGCAGCTGCTCGAGTTGATCGGGATCGGCGCGAATCGTCACGTCCGGTCCTTCGTTGATCTGCACGCGAAGCCGCGTCTCGACACCGGCGACGCGGCGAACCAGGCTCGGGACGTGAACCGAGTCGAGCCGCGGGGCAGGCAGCTTGGCCAGGCGCGCGTAGGCCGTCGTGAAGCGGCTGAGGGAATCGGATCGCGCGGCGATCACGGCGAGTCCGCGCCGCATGTCGTCGTTCCAGTCCTCCGGCATGTCGTCGCGCGCGAGCATCGACTCGAGGCTGCCGGCGATCGACTTGATCGGCGCGAGTGAGTTGTTGATCTCGTGGCCGATGACGCGAATCAGGCGCTGCCAGGCCTGGCGTTCTTCGTCGCGCAGCGGACGGCTGACGTCGGCAAGCACGAGCAGTTGATGCGGCAAGCCGCCTTGACGGAACGTCGTCCGGCGCACTTCGAAGCGGCCGGATCCGCCGGGAAACGCCACGTCCTCGATGCGCGGCGATGTCCCTTCGAGGCAACCGCGCAGCCCGAGATCGTCGGCCGTGCGCCCGAGGAGCTGCTCCGCGGACTGTGCGAGCAGCCGTTCGCCGGCGCGATTCACCAGCCGCAGCGCCTGCGTGCGATCGAACGTGAAGACCGCCACGTCGATTTCGACCATGACCGTGCGCAGCAGGGCGCCAGCTTCCAGCGCGCCGAGCCGCTGGTCATGCAGCGTCGACGCCAGCACGTTGACTTCGAGCATGACCGCGCCGAGCGGATCGTCGCCGCTCGCGCCGCGCGCGCGGATCGAGAAGTCGCTCTCACGCAGCGCCGCCAGCAGGTTCGACAACGTCTGCAAGGGGAGCACGACACGATGTCGCACGCTGAAGGAGCAGCCGGTCCAGACGCCGACGATGATCACGGTCAGCGTCCACTGGACCTTGGGCGTGTACGGGCCGGTCCAGAGCATGAAGAGCGCGACGAGCGCGGCGGGGAAGCCGGCGGCGAGCGCGAGCAGCAGGATGCGCTGATCGAACCGGAGCCGGGAGTCGGGCCGGCTCGCGGTTGGATCGAGCGCAGTGAAAGTGTCGTCAGGCAATGTGGAATTCGGAATTCAGATTGCGGAATTCATCGCGAATTCCACAGTCCAAATTCCCAATTCCTCATTCTATAGGCCGTACCGCTGCAGGCGGCGATAGAGCGCGGATCGGCTGAGTCCAAGAGCCTTGGCGGCCTGGCTGACATTGCCGTCGAAGCGTGCCATCGCCTTCTTGATCAGGAAGCCCTCGACTTCTTCGAGGCTCATGTCTTCGATCCGCGACGTCGAATCGCGATCGATGCGCAGTCCCAGCTCGCCGAGGCGGATGGTCGATCCCTGCGCCATCAGGACGCCGCGCTCGACGGCGTGGTCGAGCTCGCGGATGTTGCCGGGCCACGGATGATCGAGCAGCGCCTGCAGCGCCGGCGCCTCGAACCCGTTGATGTTCTTGCGATATCGCTGCGCGTGCTGCCTGAGGAAGTGCGTCGCGAGCGCCGGGATGTCCTCGCGGCGATCGCGCAGCGGCGGCAGCTGAATCTCGATGGTATTCAGCCGGAACAGCAGATCCTGGCGGAACCGCCCCGACGAGACTTCCTCGTTCAGATTGGAATTGGTCGCCGACACGATGCGGACGTTGACGTGACGCGTGCGCGACGAGCCGACGCGCTCGAAGTCACCGGTCTCGAGGACCCGGAGCAGCTTCGGCTGCAGGTTGATCGGCACGTTGGCGATCTCGTCGAGGAAGAGCGTGCCGCCGTCGGCGAGCTCGAAGCGCCCGACGCGATCGGTTTTCGCATCGGTGAATGCCCCCTTCACGTGCCCGAACAGCTCGCTCTCGAAGACGCCTTCCGACAGACCGCCGGCATTGACGGTGACGAGGCCTTTGCCGGCGCGCGCCGACACGGCATGGAGCGCCTGCGCCACCGTGCCTTTGCCGCTGCCGTTCTCGCCGGTGACGAGGATGTTCGCTTCCGATGGTCCGACGCGCGAGATGAGCTCGAGCACGGGCCGCATCGACGGCGCGTCGGCGATGAGCAGCGGCCGGCCGTCCGGTTTGAGCGATCGGTTCTCCGCCTCGAGCCGCTGCTGCCGGCGCAGGGCGCGCGCCAGCTCCACCTGCGTCCGCACGATGCTGAGGAGCCGAGCGTTCTCCCACGGCTTCTGCACGAAGTCGCGGGCGCCGCGGCGCATCGCTTCCACGGCCACCTCGACGCTGCCCCAGGCGGTCATGACGACGACCGGCAGCGTGGGATCGTGGCCGCGCAGCTGCGACAGCAGGTCGAGCCCTTCCTGGCCCGACGTGGTGTCGCGCGCATAATTGAGGTCCATCAGGACGGCGTCGAACTCGTCGCCGTCGATCGCCTCGAGGATGCCTGCCGGCGATCCGGCAGACTCGATCTTGTAGCCCTCACCCTTCAGCAGCAGGCGAAGCGCTTCCAGCACGTCCGCCTGATCGTCGGCGATGAGCACGCGAGGGACGGCAGGATCGGATCGCATCGGCATCGACTCTCCGCGATCGGTGACTTCAGGCCATCGTTGTGCAATTGCCACGTGACGTCTCCCGGGAAAAGACCGCTGTTTAGACGTTCGACAGCAGCTTTCGGTTTGAACGATTAATCTTCCACGACCCATCCGTCGCGCAGCTGGATGATGCGCGTGCCGTAGGACGCGTTCAGTTCGGAGTGTGTGACCTGGACGATGGTCGCGCCGCTCTCGTTCAGCGAGCGGAACAACTCCATGATCTCTTTGCCTTGGGCCGAGTGGAGGTTACCGGTCGGCTCGTCCGCGAGAATCACCTGCGGGTTCGCGATCACCGCGCGCGCCACGCCCACGAGCTGCTGCTGTCCGCCCGACAGCTGATTCGGATACAGGTCTTTCTTGCCGACGATCTGAAAACGGTCGAGGATGTCGGCGACCATGCTCTGACGATCTTTCCGGCTGACGTTGCGATACGAGAGTGGAATCTCGAGGTTCTCGTAGACCGTCAGGTTGTCGAGCAGGTGATAGCTCTGAAATACGAAGCCGATGTGCTTCTTGTGCAATTCCGAACGCTGTTTCGGACTGAGACGATGGACCGGCTGGTCCATGAAGTAGTACTCGCCCGACCACGCGCTGTCGTGCATGCCGAGAATGTGCAGCAGCGTCGACTTGCCGGCGCCTGACGGCCCCATGATCGAGACGAACTCGC
The DNA here is from genome assembly GCA_036848175.1 of Vicinamibacterales bacterium. GTDB lineage: Bacteria > Acidobacteriota > Vicinamibacteria > Vicinamibacterales > CAVVIG01 > QHWF01. The sequence goes on from DAIUKO010000027.1 coordinate 27,861, forward strand.
CTTCCTTGATGTCGACGTTCACGCGCCGCAGGACATACGTGCGCCCGACGCCATGCGGATAGGACTTCTCAACATTACGTAATGAAGTGAGCATGGGTTACTCGGTTCTCAAAGCGACCATCGGATCGACGCGTGTTGCGCGCCGCACGGGTAGATACGCCGCCGCCACCAGCACGGCGAGGAGCGCGGCCGAGACGCTCGCGAACGTCAACGGATCGGTCGGGCTGATGCCGAAGAGCAGCGCGGCGATGACGCGGGCCGCCACAATCGCGCCGGCAAGGCCGACCGCCAGCCCGACGGCACCGAGCCGGAGCGCCTGCGACACGACCAGCGATCGCACATCCGCCGGCTGTGCGCCGAGCGCCATGCGGATGCCGATCTCACGCCGGCGCTGCGCCACCGAGTACGCCATCACGCTGAACAGCCCGAAGCCGGCAAGCAGCAGCGCGAGCGTCGCAAACCCTCCGATGAGCGTCGCGGTGAAACGCGGCGTGGCCACCGAGTTCGCCACGTACTCGCTGACCGTCTTGACATCGCCGAGCGGCTGATCGGGATCGAGCTTCTGCATGATCGCTCGCAGCGAGCCGGTCAGCGCCGCCGGATCCCCAGGCGTGCGAACCACGATCGCGAGGAAAGGCCACGGCGTTTGAGGAAACGGCGTGTATAGAGCCGGCTTTGGCGGCTCGGCCAGTGCGATTTGCTTCACGTCGGCGACGACGCCAACGATTTCGCTCGGTCCTTGTTTGTTGACGCCGGCGTTGACTCGCTTCCCGAGCGCATTCTCCGTGGGCCAGTAGCGCCGCGCGAAGCCCTCGCTGACGATGGCGACGGGCGGGCTCGTCTCATTGTCAGCCGGCGTGAACGTCCGGCCCTGGACGAACCGGATCCCCATCGCCTTGAAGTAGTCGGGACTCACCGCGAAGTAGGCCGCCGACCGTCGCGTGCCCGGTTCCTGCGGTTGGCCCACGATCGTGAAGCCGACGTTCATGTCGCTGCCGCTGAGCGGCAGGATCGTGGCGATGCCGCTCGCCGTCGCACCCGGCAGCGCGCCGATCGCCTCGTGCAGCCGTCTGTAGAAGCCAGTCTGCGAGGTCGCGTCAGGATACCGGGCGTCAGGGAGCAGCATGCCGGCGGTGACGGCGTGCTCGGCCACGAAGCCGGGATCCACGTGCTGCAGGGCGACGAGACTGCGAACCAGGAGACCGGCGCTCGCGAGCAGCACGAGCGACAAGGCGATCTCGGCGACGACCAGGAGCTGTCGCGTGCGCGCTGTTCGGCTGCTGCTCGATCCCCGTCCCGCGTCTTTCAAGGCATCGCCGGCATCGGCGCGCGACAGATACAGCGCCGGCGCCAGACCGAAGAGCAAGCCGGTGACCATCGATACGAGCGTGGTGAACAGCAGCACGCCGCGATCGACGGTGACGGCCTTCAGTCGCGGAATCGCGAGCGGGCTCGCGGCGACGAGCGCTTCGACGCTCCACAAGGCGATGACGGCGCCGATCACGCCCGCTGCCGCCGCCAGCAGGAGGCTCTCGGTCAGCAGCTGACGGATCAACCGCGCGCGGGGCGCGCCCATGGCGGCGCGAATCGCCAATTCCCTGTGGCGCACCGTGCCGCGCGCGAGGAGGAGATTCGCGACGTTGGCGCACGCAATCAGGAGGACGGCCGCAACTGCGCAGAGCAGCACGATCAGACCCAACCGGTATTCACGGACCAGTCGATCCTGCAGCGAACGAACGCGAGCGCTGGTCCGGGCCGCGTTCGACGCGGGATACTCCTTCGCGAGCTGGGCGGCAATCGTCTCCATCTCGCTGCTGGCCTGCTCGATCCTCACGCCCGGCGCCAGCCGGCCGATCGCTCGGGCGAAGTGCGCGCCGCGCTGATCGACGAACTGCGCCACGAATTGCACGGCGTTCACCGGCAGCCACGCGTCGATCGGCTCCACTTGAATGGGAAACTGAAACTCCGCCGGCATCACGCCGATGATGGTACAGCGCACGCCAGCCAGCGTGACCGCCTCGCCAACGATCGACGGCCGCCGCCCGAAGCGCTTCGCCCACGTCGTCTCCGAGAGCACCACCACCGGCTCGGCGCCTTTCTCGTCGTCTTTTGCGTCGATGGTGCGGCCGAGGAGCGGCGGCGCGCCGAGCATCGGAAACAGGTCGCCCGTCGTCACCGCCACGTCGAGCGAGACCGGTTCGCCGTTGCCGGTCATCGTGACGGCGTATCCCGTGTAGAGCGCCATCGCGTCGATCGTCTTCGCGCGCGCGCGCCAGTCCCTGAAGTCGGGGAACGACGCGCTGTTCTCTTCCTCGCCGCGGACGATACCGCTGACGGAGACGAGACGCGAGGCGGTAGGGAAGGGCAGCGGTTTCAGCAGCACGCCATTGACGATGCTGAAGATGGCGGTGTTGGCGCCGATGCCGACGGCCAGCACAATCACGACGATCGCGCTGAAGCCGGGAGATTTGATGAGGGTTCGGAGCGCTTGGCGGAAGTCTGTGAACATGGAAGGGATTTGGGATTTGGGATCAGGGATTCGGGAGAGCCAAATCCCAAATCCCGAATCCCAAATCCCTTCGAGCGTCTATTCGGTAACCGCCATTTCCATCCGTTCCTCGACGACGCGGCCGTCGAAGAGATGGATGCTGCGATCGGCGTGGCGCGCGTATCGCGGATCGTGCGTCACCATGCAGATCGTCGCGCCGGCGCGATGCAGCTCGCGAAGAAGATCCATCACCGCTTCGCCGCTGCGCGAATCGAGGTTGCCGGTGGGCTCGTCGGCGAGCAGGATCAGCGGTTCGCCGGCGACGGCGCGGGCCACCGCAACGCGCTGCTGCTGACCGCCCGAGAGCTGGCTTGGCAGGTGCTTCGCGCGATGCGCCATGCCGACGCGCTCGAGCGCGGCTTCGACGCGTTGCCTGCGTTCGGCCGCCTTCATGCCGCGATAGGTGAGCGGCAGCTCGACGTTCTCGAACACCGTCAAGTCGCCGATCAGGTTGAAGCTCTGAAAGATGAAGCCGATTTCGCGGTTGCGCACGCGCGCACGCTCCGACGCCGGGAGCTCGGCGACCGGGCGGTTGTTCAACAGGTACTGTCCCTCCGTGGGCGAGTCGAGCAGGCCGAGGATCGACAGGAGCGTCGACTTGCCGCATCCCGATGGTCCGGCGATCGACACGTATTCACCTTTGTTGATCTGAAGATGGATCCCTGACAGTGCGTGGGTCTCCACTTCGTCCGTGAAGAAGACCTTCGTCACGCCATCCAGCTTGATCAGCGCCTGCCCGTTCTCAGCCATGTGATCTCCTCTACTTCAATCGAATCCGGTCGTATGCGTCGTATGCCGACATGTCGGACAGGATCACCTGATCGCCGACTTTGAGTCCCGAGAGCACTTCAATCGTGTTGACCGAGCTGCGACCGAGCTTCACCTGGGTCCGCTCCGCCGTGCTGCCATCCTGGCCGATCTTAAAGAGGCCAACGACGCTCTGATCCTGACCAAACGCCGGACGGCCCATGAAGAGGATGTCGTTCAGCCGTTCGAGCTCAATCGTGCCGTCCACGCTCAGATCGGGGACCGCGCCTTTCGGCAGCTCGCCGACCAATGTGACATCAACGGTCCGCGTGCCGTTCTGCACCGACGGATCGATGCGGGCGACACGACCTTCGACGACGCCAACGCGCGTGTCGACTTCTGCTTTCTGACCGAGCTGGATATCCTTCGCCTGCGTCTCGGCGATCTTGATTTCCGCTTTGAGGCGACTGGGATTCGCGACGCGCGCGAGATTGGTGCCCGGCGCGACCTGCGCACCGACTTCCACCGGCACGAGCTGCAGCATCCCGTCGAGGCCGGCCCGCACCTTCAACTCGTCGCGCTGTTGCCGCGTGAGCTGCAGCAGGGCGCGCGCCTGATCAACCGCTGATTGCTGCACGGCCATCTGAGCCGCCGTCGATGCGGCCTTGCTCGAGAGCTGCTCCTTCGCAATCTGGCTCCGAACCTTGAGCTGCTCGGCGTCCACCTTGGCCTGCTTCAACTCGAGCTCCGACACCAGCTGATCTTTCGCGAGCGCCTCTTTCATTTCGGCATTCATCTGCGCCTTCTGGTAGTCGCCGTCGATGTTCGCCGCGGTCGCGCGCGTCTGCAGCAGATCGTTATTCAGCTGCACCTTCAGGTTCGACAATCCCGCTTCGGCCGCCGCCAGCTTCAACTCGGCGTCCAGCAACTGCTGCTCGAGCGTCGGGTTGGTCAACTCGAGAATCACGCTCCCGGCTTTCACCTGAGCGCCGGGCCGCAGGATGATCCGTTCGACGCGGCCCTGCGTCGTCGCTGGAATCCAACGGATGTCTTCCGGCGTCAGCGTCCCGAGGCCGCGGACCTGGCGAATCATCGGGCCCCGCTTCACGGTGTCGGGCCAGATGACCGCGCGCTCGACGGTCGGCGCTGCGGGCTTCAGCCGCGAAAGCCCGTAACTGACGAGCGCGACCGCGAGGAGGAGAACCCCGCCATAAATGATTTGGCGGATCCGCTTTTTCCTGGCATTGGACGGACGAGCAATATCCATGGTTGTTGTCTTTGTGGTGCGTTGCGTGAACGGAACCTTAGACGGAATCGAAAGCGAAAACGATCGTGTCTTCCGCAGGGCAAACCCGAGGCCAGACAGTGCTAACGGTGTAAGTGATTATATCGGAACCGTTTAGGAAAGGAGAAATTCTTGCGCCGCCGCCGGGAGAGTGTTCGTTCGTGGGACGAGCCGGTCCCAGAATCGGCGAAACGGGCGAAAGCGATGGGGCGTTTAGTTGCCGCCGAGAACGGCGAGAAACGCGTCGACGATCTCCGGATCGAACTGCGCGGGGCAGCTTCGGAGCAACTCGGCCGTCGCGTCGGCCGAAGAAAGGTGCGTTCGGTAGTAACGATCCTGTGTCATCGCGTCATATGCGTCCACGACGCTGATGATCCGGCTCGCCAACGGAATCGCCGATCCGGCGAGCTTCAGCGGGTATCCGTTGCCACCGAACCATTCGTGCGAGGCGTGCACGAGCGGCGCAGCCTCGGCCAACGTGGTGGTGGACATCAGGATCTCGGCGCCGGCATCGACGTGACGCCGCATGATCGTCACCTCGCCATCGGTCAGCGGCGATGGCTTGGTGAGGAGCGCCTCGGGCATCGCCGCCTTTCCGACGTCATGCAGCTTCGCCGCGATGTCGAGGAGCGGGGTCGTGGCATGGTCGATCCGCAGCTTGCGCCCAACCGACTGCGCGTATCGCGCGACGCGCTCCGAATGCGCCATCGTCTCGGGAACACGGTCGGTCGTGATGGCCAGCAGGGCATCGATTTCAGGGACGCCGGCCATCCTGCGCTCGCGAACGAGCGACGAGATCTCGTCGGTCCGGTCCCGCACCTCGAAGCCAAGCCGCGCATGCCACTGCAGCTCCTCCAGGCTCTGCTTCCGCCATTGCCGGCCGCGATCGACGGCGAGCGCGAAGCGATCCCGATGAAACGGCTTCACGAGGAAGTCGGCGATCGGACGGTCGGCCACCTCCGGATTCTCCGCGCGGCTCTCCACGAGATAGGTATCCGATGTCGCGATGACGACGGCGGTGTGCGGGTGTTCGCGTTCGAGCTGACTGGCGAGCCACAGGCCGTCGCGACCCGGCATCATCACGTCGATGACCGCCATGTCGTAGTGGCGTCCACGCAACGTCGCAAGTGCTTCATCCGCAGTCGCGGCGGTTTTCACGTGCAGGCCGAGTGAGGTTACCCAGCGCGACATGATGTCTCGAACCGCCGGTTCATCATCAACGATGAGAACCGAGTTCAGCGTGGTCATTTGGACGGTGCGACTCTTTATCGCAAAAAAATTGCCATATGCGATGGCCCGAAGTTTAACAATCCGTTATGCTCACGCCGATATGGTGTGCGGCTGCGCCCAGACTCGCACACCTCCGCGGTCATAAGCGCACAGGGACGCCGGACATGGGTGAGATTGACGCACGAAACCGGTTAAGTTCGCGGCATATTTCGTCAACGTCTTTGGTCGAATGCCCGCCGCACGACTACTGGCCTGCGAAAACGGGCCCGAGGCGCGCGCGATCCGCCCCTTCTACGACCGGAGTGCCTCGAACATGAATCTGCCACGTGCGCACCTTCATCCGTTGCTCCTGGTCGTCGACGACGATCAGCCAGTCCTGCGGGTGGTCGAGCGGCTGGCCGCAAAGCTCGGCTTCGAGGTCGTGACCTGCGGCAACGGCAGCGAGGCGATGCACGAACTGATGCGCAAGCCCGCCGATCTCGCCATGGTCGATCTCCGGATGCCGGATGTGAACGGCCTGGATTTGCTTCGCCAGATCCGCGCCGCGGTTCCGAGCTGTGAGGTCATCCTGATGACCGCGCACGCGGCAGTGGACAGTGCCGTCAAAGCCATCAAACTCGGCGCCCGCGAGTACCTGACCAAGCCGTTCGACTTCGATCGGCTGCGGGAAGTGCTCGTCGAGATTCGGGAGGAGCTCGAACGGCGCGCCCAGGTCGTCGCGCTCGAAAGCCAGGTGGCGCGTGAGCTCGAGTTCTGCGGAATGATGGGCCGCAGTCCGGTCATGCAGGAGCTGTTCAGCATGATTCAGCGTCTCGCGCCGCATGCGAAGGTCGTGTTGATCAGCGGAGAGACGGGCACCGGCAAGGAGCTCGCGGCGCGCGCGTTTCACCAGGCCGGCCCGCGGCGGAATCGTCCATTCGTCACGATCAACTGCTCGGCGGTGGTCGCGACCCTGTTCGAGAGCGAGCTGTTCGGCCACGTGCGCGGCGCGTTCACGGGCGCCGTCGACGCGAAGCCGGGTCTGTTCGAAGCGGCGCAGGGCGGGACGTTGTTCCTCGACGAGGTAGGCGAACTGCCGCTGTCGGTTCAGGCGAAGCTGCTGCGCGCGCTCGAGTACGGTGAAGTCCAGCGCGTGGGCTCGCTTCAGATGAAGAAGGTCGACGTCGCCGTGATCGCCGCAACCAACCGCGACCTTCGCACGGAAGTGGCAGCGGGCAGTTTCCGCGACGATCTCTTCTACCGTCTCAACGTCGTCGACGTCACGCTGCCGCCGCTGCGCGATCGCCGCGAAGACATCCCCTACCTGACGGCGGCGTTCATGCGCGACTGCGAGGTCCGCATGCGCAAACCGATCAACGGCCTGACGCACGCGGCCGAGCGTCTGCTCTTCAATGCGCGCTGGGACGGCAACGTGCGCGAGCTGAAGAATGTCGTCGAGCGGGCATGCATGCTGGCCGAGGGCGGGACCATCTCGGAGCGCGAGCTCGCCGGCGCGTTCGGACGCGACGGTGCGGGCTTGGCGGATCGCACGCGCGCCGGCCAGCCGGCGAATCGCGAGGCCGACGCGCCGCCGCCGCTCGACACGATCGAACGCGAGCACATCCTCGATGTGCTCCGCCAGGTCAAAGGCAATCGCCTGAAAGCGGCGAAGGTGCTCGGCATCAGCCGGCGCGCGCTCTACCGCCGGCTCGAACGTCATCAGCTTGCGGACGAAGCGCCGCGACCGTCGACACAACGACGGTCGTCATGAGCGCGTTCTCGCTCATCAAGAACCGCGCGCGGGCAGGTCAAACGGTGCGGACGCCGCAGTCGGTGCTCGTGGTTGACGACGAGGAGCTCGTGCTTCGGTTTGTGGACCGCGTCCTTCGTCAGGCCGACTACCGGACCACGACCGCTGCGAGCGGTCCGGAGGCGATCAGGGTCACCGCGGAGAGCGGCCCGTTCGACATCCTCGTCACCGATCTGATGATGCCGGAGATGACCGGCGACGAGCTCGCCCGGCGGCTGCGTCAGAACGATCCCACGCTGAAGGTTCTGTATCTCACCGGATTCAGCGATCACCTGTTCAAGGAGAAGGTGACCTTGTGGCAGGACGAGGCGTATCTCGACAAGCCGTGCAGCGTGAAGGGATTGCTGCAGGCGGTATCGCTGCTGCTGACCGGCCGCTTCGAAGCAGACCTGCCGTAGCGCCTGCGCTCAACCTCCGCGCGTGTGCATCTCGAGATGCGGATCTTTTCTGAGTAGATCCTGCACGGGAACGAAGGCGCGCCGTTCGCCGAGCGCCAGGCGTTGCTCGGCGCCGCGATCGCCGCGCGCGCGCCAGCCGCCGGCGATCAATTCTTTCAATTCGTCGACCGAAGCCCCGGCGCGCAGCGGTGCGCGCAGATCGATCCCGCGCGTCGCGTACAGGCACAGGTACCACATGCCGTCGGCGGTCAGGCGACTGCGGTCGCACGTCCGGCAAAACGGCGCCGTCGTCGACGCGATGATTCCGAACGTCGTCCCGTCCCCCAACGCGTAGCGATCGGCCGGCGCCGACGACGTGGGATCCTTGATCGCGTCGACCGCGCCGTAGTGGTGCGACAGCGTGTCCAGCATCTCGCGGCGCGAGAAGACGCGGGCGGGCGACCAGCGCGAGGCGCCGCCGACATCCATGTACTCGATGAAGCGGACCTCGGCGTCGACCGACTTGCCGTACTCAATCAGCGCGACGAGCTCGTCGTCGTTGACGCCGCGGATGACGACCGTATCGATCTTGATGCGGCCGAACACGCGATGCGCGGCGGCGATGCCGGAGTGAACGGCGTTCAGCTGATCGAAGCGCGTCAGCGTCTTGAAGCGGTCGCGGTGAAGCGTGTCGAGGCTGACGGTGATGCGGCCAAGCCCGGCGCCCTTGAGCGCGTCGATCTGATCGGCGAGCAGGACGCCGTTGGTGGTCAGCGCGAGATCGTTCAAGCCGCGCTTGGACGCGATCATCCTGACCAGCGCCGGCAGATCGCGGCGGAGCAGCGGCTCGCCGCCGGTCAGGCGGATCTTGTCGACGCCGAGCGCGAGGAACACATCGACGAGGGCGCTGATCTCTTCGAAATGCAGGACGTCCTCGCGCGGCAGCCAGACGTAGTCGTCCTCCGGCATGCAGTATTCGCAGCGCAGGTTGCACCGGTCGGTGACCGACAACCGAAGGTTGCGCAGCGGACGCCCGTACAGATCGTTCATCGCGAGTTGAGGATTGTAAAACGGTGGCTGCCGGGAATGAAAGGACGCGACGCGATCTGGCCGTCGAATCGCCTGCTCCAGCGACCCGGGACGGTGGCCGCGCACGACGGGCAGCGCCCTTCGGGTGTGATGCGGTACTCGCGGATGTAGTACCCGTAGCGCGCGATCAGGATGTCTTGGCACGACGTGCAGCGCGTGTCCTCGAGATCGCCGACGCGTCCGGGAAGGTTGCCGGCATACACGTAGCGGAGGCCGTTGGCGCGGCCGATGTCCGCGGCTTCGAGCAGCATTTCCGCGGTCGTGTTTTCGGGATCGGTCATCTTGTAGTCGGCGTGAAACGCCGTCACGTGCCACGGGATGTCAGGCGACACGCTGGCGACGAACGCGGTCAGCCGCGACAATTCGTCGCGCGAGCTGTTGAAACCGGGGATCAGCAGCGTGACGATTTCGAGCCAGAACTCCATCGCGTGAAGCCGACGAATCGTGTCGAGGATCGGTTCGAGGCGTCCGCCCAGTTGCCGATAGTGGCGGTCGTCGAAGCTCTTGAGATCGACTTTGTAGAGGTCCACCCACGGCCGCAGGTACTCGAGGACCTGCGGCGTGCCGTTCCCGTTCGACACGAAGCCGGTGGTCAGGCCGGCGGCTTTTGCTTCCTTGAAGACCGCGACCGCCCATTCGCTGGTGATCAACGGCTCGTTGTAGGTGCTCACCATCACGCGCGCCCGCTGCCGCAGGGCATCCGCCACGAGATCGGCCGGCGACGCCTTCAGCGGCGGCGCGACCGCGTTCGGATCGCGCAGCGCCTGCGAGGTCACCCAGTTCTGACAGTACGCGCAGTGCAGATCGCACCCGAGCATCCCGAAGCTGTAGGCGAGCGCGCCGGGATGTGCGTGAAAGAACGGCTTCTTCTCGA
>DAIUKO010000028.1:0-19294 GCA_036848175.1 Vicinamibacterales bacterium
GGATTCGGGATTCGGGATTTGATTTCGTGGAGTGGAAAGTCAAATCCCAAATCCCGAATCCCAAATCCCGACGGGAGACACGTCTAGTGGCCGAGCATTAAGAGTCCCGCTGACAACGCTGAGAGGATCCACAGCGTGAGGCTGACTTCGCGCGATCGACCGGCGACGGCATAGAGCAGCGCGTGGAGGACGAACCCCCACAGGATGCCTTGCGTGATCGACAGTGTCAGCGGGATCAGCACGACGGTGACAAACGCCGGCAGCGCCTCCTCGATCGACGAGAAGTTGATCGTCGCAACCGATTGGAACATCGAGACGCCGACGAGCATCAGCACCGGCGCCGTCGCGTAGCCCGGCACGGCCGCGACGAGCGGCGCGAGAAAGAAGCACGGCACGAAGCACAGCGCCGTGACCACCGAGGCGAAGCCGGTCCGCGCGCCCATCCGAATCCCCGCGATGCTTTCCACGTACGCGGTTGCCGGCGACGTGCCCGCCAGCCCGGAGCTGAGCGTCGCGAGCGCGTCGACGATGAGGCCGCGGCGCAGGTTGATCGGACGCCCATCCGGTTCGGTGAGGCCGGCGGCGCTCGACACGCCGATGAATGTCGACAGCGAGTCGAAGAGATCGGTGAAGAGGATGGCGATAATGGCCGGCAGCAGCGCGAGCCGGAGCGCGCCCCACACGTCGAGCTGCAGAAACGCCGACGAAAAGTCGGGCGCGCTGACGAGTTGATCCGGCGGCTTCGCGAACCCGAGCAGCCAGCCGAGCGCGGTCACCGTGAAGATCGCCGTCAGGAACGCGAGCGGATTATTCCGCCGCATCAGCGCGACTGCGACGAGCATGCCGACGACCAGAAACGCCGCGCGATGGTCGAGCGTGCCCATCCGCACCAGCGTCGCCGGATCGCCGACCACGAGACCGGCGTTTCGCAGGCCGATGAACGTGAGCAGCAGTCCGATGCCGGCTGCAGCCGCGGATCGCAGCGCGGCCGGGATGGCGAGCGCGATCTGCTCGCGCAGCGGCGTCGCCGACACGAGCAGGAACAACACGCCGGCCCAGAACACCATGCCGAGCGCCGTCTGCCACGGGACTTTGTCCTGAATAACGATCGTGAACGCGAAGAACGCGTTGAGGCCCATCCCGGGCGCGACCGCGAACGGCAGCCGCGCGTAGAGTCCCATGAGCAGCGTCATGCTGCCGGCGACCAGCACCGTCGCGGTCAGCGCACCCGTGAACGGCATACCGGTTCCGGGCGACGACAGAATCCCTGGATTGACGACGACGATGTAGGCCATCGTGAAAAACGTCGTCACGCCGCCGACGATGTCGGCGTAGCGCGCAGAATCGCGTGGTCCGGCGGTCTCGGTCATCGATGTTCCGCGCATGGTACCATTCAGCCTTCACACCTTCATGCCTCGGATCATCGCGACGCTCCTGGCGATCGTTCTCCTGACCGCGTGCGTCGCGCGCGACGTACCCGCGCCGGACGGACCGCGTCCTGTCGTCGTGCAGGGCGCGATGGACGTCGAAGTCAGGAAGCTGGCCGGCGCGCTCCAGAACGCGACGGAAGAAAAGGTGCAGGCCTGGACGTTCTGGCGAGGGACGGTCGACGGCTATCCGGTGATCGTGTCGAAGACGCTCAAAGGCATGTCGAACGCGGCGGTGGCGACATCGCTCGCCGCCGAACGGTACCATCCGATCGCGATCATCAATCAGGGGACGGCGGGCGGTCACATGCCGGACCTGCACGTCTTCGACATCGTCGTCGGCACTCATTCGGTCAACCTCGGCTCGTTCAAGACCGGATACCGCGAGCGCGGCCGCGGCAGCGACCTCGCTGAGTGGGTTCCTCTCGATCTGAATCGCAGCGACGGCAGCGCCGGCCAGGATCCGAACGCGCGCGTGATGCGCCGCTTCGAGGCTGACCGACGACTGCTCGAGGCCGCGCGGCGCGTCCGGGACCTCTACACGCGCGGTCGTGTGATGGAAGGGGTGATCGGTTCGAGCGAGGTCTGGAACAGCGAGATCGATCGCATCGAGCGCTTCCACGACGCCTTCGGGACGACGGTCGAGGAAATGGAGACGGCGTCGGCGGCGCAGATCGCGGCAGCGTTCCACATCCCGTTCCTGGGCATCCGCGTCGTCTCCAACAACATCACCAACGGCGGCGCCTACGACACGAAAGCGGGCGAAGCCTGCCAGGATTACGTCTATACCGTGGTGAGGAGCTACATCGGGGAGCAGCGCAAGCCGTAAGTCGAGAACGCATGGACGCTGAGTCGTGGAAGAAACTCAAGGACCTGATCTTCGAGGCCTTGCAGCAGCCGGCCGCGGAGCGCGAAGCGTACCTGCGCCAGCGCTGCACCGATCCGGCGATGCTCGCCGAAGGCCTCACGCTGCTCAAACACGGCGAGACGCTGCCGAAAATCGGCGCGAGCGCTTTTCCCGACATCGCGGGCATCTCTGGCATCGATGACGACCGCGACGAGTTCGCCGATCTCCAGCCGGGCACACGCATCGGGCCGTACATCATCGTCGAGCGCCTGGGCCGCGGAGGGATGGGGCAGGTATTCCTCGGCCGCGATCACGAGCTTCGGCGAAAGGTCGCGTTGAAGTGCCTGTTGTCCTCAGGCTTCGATCACGACACCGAGCGCGCCCGGATCAGATCGGAAGCGCGCGCCGCGGCGGCCATCAATCACCCGCACGTGGCCGCCGTCCATCACGTCGTCGAGCACGGGTACCGCACCTTCATCGTGATGGAGTACGTCGAGGGCGAGAGTCTGTCGGCGCGGATGAAACGTGGGCCACTCGGCCTCGACCGCGTCGTCGCGATCGGACGTCAACTTGCCGGCGCGCTGCAGGCCGCGCACGCCGAGGGCGTGATCCACGGCGACTTGAAGCCGGCGAACATTCAAATCACACCTGACGGATCGGTGAAGGTGCTCGATTTCGGGATCGCGAGAATCGTGCACGGCACCAGTCTGTCGAGCGGGATGACGACAACGAGCGGGCCGCGCGCGCAAGCGCCCGCGCGCCTGGTCGGCGCGGGCACGCCGCCGTACATGTCGCCCGAACAGCTTCTCGGCGAGATCGTCGACGAGCGATCGGACGTCTTCAGTCTGGGCGTGGTTCTCTTCGAGATGACCACGCGCCAACGACCATTTCGTGGAACCGACCGAGAGGAAGTCAGCGCATCGCAGGCTAACGGCGCGCCGAGGGCCGATGCCGTCGTGCCGGGTGTACCGCGCATGCTCGCCGACGTCATCGCGCAGACCCTTGCCATCGCCAAAGGTCAGCGCTATCAGTCCGCCGTGGACGTCGACCTCGCGCTGCAGCCGATCCAGCGGCGGCTCGAGCAGTCGCTGTCCGGCGGACGTGACCTGTTCGTCAAGTGGCTCGCGCGTATCACAGTGATCGTGCCGATCGTGATCCTCGCGCTCGGCATGCTCGGAGCCGTCAAGTTGTTGGGTTTCAACAACAACTTCGGCAGAACCGGTGTGTTTGCCCGGTTCGGCGTCGAACCATTGTCCGCCTACTTCCGCTGGGGGCCTACCGGCCTCGGCGGCCGACTGATCATCATGACCATCGCCAGCGTCGTGGTCATGGGCGTGCGGATCGTCGCTCGCGCTCTCGAATCAGCCGGGGCGGTCGGCCGCGCGATCCGCCGCGTCGCAGGATTCAGGCGCGAGCTGTGGGTCGCGATCGGGTTGAACAATCCGACGACGCTCGCGCAGGTGCTCTCGGCGATCGGCATCGTGCTGATCGTGGGCCTTGTGTGGTACTTCTACGACTTGATCAATGCGTTTCAGGCGTCGTTCAACAGCGCGCCGATCGAAACGCTGCTGCCAATGCGCGAGAGCGCGCCGGCGAGGGGCTACTACCAGGCCGCCTTCAGTCTCGTCACGCTGCTCCTGGGCGTGGGCCTCTTCAAAGTGGTCCAGCTGCGCGCGCGGCAACGAACGGCAGGAGGACGCGGCGCCGTGGCGCTGCTCGCGGGAGTGATCGCCGTCGCGATCCTGATGAACGACGTGCCATACAGAAGTTTCTTTCACCGGGATTTCGAGCGCGCCGACTTTGCGGGGCTGCGATGCTACATCATCGGAGACAGCGGGGATGAGTTCCTGATCCTGTGTCCGGGCACGACGCCGCCGCGAAACCGCGCGGTCAGGCGGGACGATCCGCAGTTGCAACGGCTCGGCATCATCGAAAACGTCTTCAGAGGTGTGAGTCTCGTTCGGCCGCACCCTGAAGACTAGCTGAAGACAGGAGCGTGAGATGAAGAGACTGGCGATACTGTTCCTGGTGTGTACCTCCGTGCTGGTCCCGGCGCGCGCGCGCGCCAACGACGGCGGTTGGTACGACTGGCTGTTCAAGTGGGACGCGAAGCTGATGGGCGTCAGCACCGATATTCACCTGGCGTGCCTGAATCAGAATGGCGACGTCATCTACGGATGCGAGGAATGGTTCAGGAATTTCATAAGGCTCAACAAGATCGAGCACACGATGAGAGTTCTCGACCCGACGAAGGCTGTCGCAGTCAAAGTCGAGGGGTTCAGCGAGATCAAACACGAATTCGATCTTCGCGTCGGGTACCTGCGAAATTACGGAGCCCGATACGACACCGACAAGAGCGGCGGTGAGGAGATCAAGGGTGCGATCAACGCCGTCAAGTTGATCGCGATTTATCACAATCACCTCACGGAAGACGTCGCCGTCGGCGGCGGCGTCGGGTACATGCCGGTGTGGGGCGAACGATTCGGGACGCTGTCGAGAGTGATCCTGACCGTTGACGCCGTGATCCGCCCGTCGCGGCGCGTCAAGGCCTTCCTGGTGCGCCCCGAGTTCAACTTCATCCCGCAAGGCTTCGATGCCGCCGAGTTCGGCGACGACCCCACGAAGGTGAGCTACTCGAGAAAGCCCGAATGGAATTTCGCGATCGGGTTCGGCTTCGATTTACGGCGAATTGGCACCTACCAATGAGGCGCTCGCATACAATGCGCGCGTGATCGCACGCCTTTCCGCCCGCAATGAACTGAAGTTCGCCGGCATCCTGCCGCAGGCCGATCGCGCGCTGGCGATTGCGTGGTGGGCGGTGCTCCTCCTGCGCGGCATCCTGCCGGCGATCTTCGCCGTCGCGATGGGGACGCTCGTCGGCGCGGTCCAGCGCGGCGAACCGCTGGCCGCGCCGCTCGCGCTCGTGGCGGCCGTCTTCGTCCCGCTGCAAGTGATGTCGCCGATTCACCACGCGATCGGCATGAACCTGGGCAACCGCACCGCCGCGTGGCTCTACGACCAGCTCACCATCGCTTGCGTCCGGCCTCCAGGAATGGGCCACCTCGAGAATCCGGCGCTGACCAGCGACCTGACGATGGCGCGCGACTTCGATCTCGGCATCACCGGGCCGCCGATGTCGATCTCGATGGACTTCATCGCGTCGGGTCTGGTCGAGATGATCGCCGGGATCACCTGCGCGCTGGTGCTCTTCGGCTACGCGTGGTGGGCGCCGCTGCTGCTCGCCGGCGCGTGGCTGGCGACGCACTGGCTGCTGCGCGAGAGCGCGGTGTGGCGCGATCGAAACACCACCGAAGTTCGCGAGGCGCAGCGGCATGCTGAGTACGCCTACCGGCTCGCCGTCGATCCGCCGGCGGCGAAAGAGCTGCGGCTGTTCGGTCTTGCCGCGTGGACCGTCGAACGCTTCCGCTCACGGCGTCAGCGGCTCCACGAACTGCAATGGAAGGCGACGCGCCTGCGCGAGCGGCCGCTCGTGTGGAGCCTGCTGCTCGTGCTCGGCGCCAATATCGTCGTGTTCTGGTCGCTGGCGAGCGCCGCTGCCCACGGCGTCCTCGGCCTGGACCGCGTCGTCACGTTCGCGAGCGCCGCCGTCACGACGAGCACCATCGCGTTCGGCGGCTTGTCGTGGGCGCTCGACGGCGCCGCCGCCCCGGCGGCAGCGGTCCTGCGTCTGCAGCCTGCGATGGATCGTGCCGGCGCCCTGGCGCTCGGCAGCCGCGCCGCCGCGGGCATGCCCGCGCGCGAAATCCGTCTCCGCAACGTCACGTTCGGCTACGAGGGTGGCGCGTCGGTGCTGGCCGGTCTCGATCTGACGATTCCGGCCGGATCGTCGCTGGCGATCGTCGGCCAGAACGGCGCGGGCAAGACGACGCTCGCCAAGCTCCTCTGTCGTCTCTACGATCCGCAGAAGGGCGCGATCGAGATTGACGGCGTCGATCTGCGCGAGCTCGATGTCGCCGCGTGGCGATCGCGCGTCGCGGCGGTCTTCCAGGATTTCATCCGCTTCGAGCTGCCGCTGCGCGACAACGTGGCGCCGGCAGGCGCGCCAGACGAGGTCATCCGCGCGGCGCTCGAAGAAGCGGGCGGCGCACAGCTCGCCAGCCTCGACACGATTCTGGCGCGCGGCTACAAGGACGGCACCGACCTGTCGGGCGGCCAATGGCAGCGCGTCGCGCTCGCACGCGCGCTGTGCGCCGTGCGCCTCGGCGCCGGGCTGGTTCTGCTCGACGAACCGACCGCGCAGCTCGACGTGCGCGGTGAAGCCGAGATCTTCGATCGCATCCTCGCCGCGACGCGGCACACGACGACGATTCTCATCTCGCACCGCTTCTCGACCGTGCGCCACGCGGATCGCATCTGCGTGCTCGAGGGCGGCCGCGTCATCGAGCTCGGGACGCACGACGAGCTCATCGCCGCGGGCGGACGCTACAAGACGATGTTCGATCTGCAGGCATCGCGGTTTGGATCGGCGGACGAGGAAGGGACCGATGTCCTCGCCTGACGACCTCCCGCCGGCCCTGTCATCGATGTGGCGCGCGCTCGTGCGCGGCTACCAGGCCGAGCCGCTGCTGCTCGTCGTCGCCTTCGGGTTCTCGCTGCTCGCGTCGCTTCCCGATGCGCTGCTCGCCGTATGGTTCAAGCTGCTCGCGGACGGCGTGCTGGGCGGACGGAGCACGCTCGTCTATGTGGCCGCGCTCGGTCTGGGCGCGTCGGCGACCGGCACCTGGATTCTGCGCGTCGTCAGCGATCGCACGCAGCGGCGCTTTCGCGACCGCGTGACGGTGGCGCTCGAAGCGCACGTCGCGCGGCTGCAGGCGTCGGTCGCGACGCTCGAGCATCACGAGCGTCCCGATTATCTCAATCGCCTCGCGGTGCTGCGCGATCAGGTCTTCGTGCTCGACCACATGTACATGTCGCTCTTTTCCACGTGCGGGTGGATCCTCAGGCTCGGTGTCGCGATCGCGCTCCTGATGTCGATTCATCCGGCGCTGGCGCTGCTCGCGCTGTTTGCCGTGCCGACCGTGCTCGCCTCGACGTGGCGGCCCGGCGTGGAACGCGCCGCCGAAGAGCGCGGCGCTCCCGACACTCGGCTCGCCCGTCATCTCTTCGTCACGGCGACGACAGCAGCGCCAGGCAAAGAAGTACGCGTCACCGGAATCGGGCAGCGCCTCGTCGTCAAACGTCGCGAGGCGTGGGAGCGCTGGTACGGCCCGGTCGCGTCGGCGCGGGTCGGCAGCGCGGCGTGGCACGCGGCGGCCTGGGCGATCTTCGCCACAGGCTTCGTCGGCGCGATCGTGTTCGTCGTGCGCGGCCTTCAGTCGACGCCGGGCGACGTGTTGCTCGTGCTCGCGGCCGGCTCGCGCCTGTCCGCCTACATCGCCGCGACGGTCGGCGAGATCGGGTTCCTGCGCGGCATCTGGCTCGACGGATCGAGGCGCCTCGCCTGGCTCGAAGACTACGCCGCATCGCTGACCGAGCACACCGATGCGCCCGTACCCGAGCGGCTCACCGACGGGATTCGCGTCGAGCACGTGTCGTTCGCCTATCCGGGAACCGATCGCCGCGTGCTCGACGACGTGAATCTCGATCTGAAAGCCGGTTCGGTGGTCGCGATCGTGGGCGAGAACGGCGCCGGCAAATCGACGCTCGTGAAGCTGCTCTGCGGTCTCTATCGGCCGACGAGCGGACGCATTCTCGCGGACGGCCTCGACATCGCGCGCATGCCCGTGGACCAGTGGCGCGCCCGCCTCGCCGGCGCGTTCCAGGACTTCTTCAAGTTCGAATTCGTCGCGCGCCAGAGCATCGGCGTCGGCGACCTGCCGCACCTCGACGACGAACCCGCGGTGGTCACGGCCGTGAACCGCGCCGGCGCGGACGATGTCGTGGCACGTCTGACGGCGGGGCTGCAGACGCAGCTCGGCCCGACCTGGCCCGGCGGCGTCGACGTGAGCTTCGGGCAGTGGCAGAAGCTCGCGCTGGCGCGCGGTTTCATGCGCGACGGCGCGCTGCTGCTGGTGCTCGACGAACCGACCGCGGCGCTCGACGCGGAAACCGAGCACGCGCTGTTCGAGCGCTACGCGGCGGCCGCGAACCGCCGCGCGGCGAGCGGTCCGATCACGATTCTCGTCTCACACCGGTTCAGCACGGTGCGGATGGCCGATCTGATCGTCGTCCTCGACGGCGCGCGCGTCGTCGAAGTCGGCACGCACGAAGCGCTCGTCGCCAAAGGCGGCCAGTATGCGGAGCTCTACGGCATCCAGGCAGCGGCGTACCGGTGATGCGGGCGGGCCTGATTGATCGAGTCGCCGCATGATGGCGTCACCGCAGGTCGCTCGTCACCTTCAACGTTCGTCATGCGGCACGGGATCGCGACCCACATCAGAAGCGCCAGGACCTGTCGCCGCGGAACTGAGGCGCTTGCGCAGCCAACGTATCTGCCCGCGATGGTTGATTTCGTCCTCAGCGACATGGAACCACGCCCAGTGTGCGTTCATGGCAGGGGCAGCGCTGAGCGTTCGCTCCAACCATGCATCATCGCGCGCGGCAAGGCCTTCGAGCGTGACACGGCGTACCTCACTGAGCTCGTGAACGTAGGATTCGAGAGGCTTGCCGCGAAGGAGACGGCGTGCCTCGGCACCAAGTGTGAGAGCGGGTTCCCACGCGGTCTGCTCTGGTGTCGTGGGCCGTCGCTCCTCGAACGTCAGAATCTGATACCCACGCTCGACCGCAGCGACGTGAGCCAAAAGCGCACCAATCGAGTTACTGGAGTCATCCTGCAGATGATCGAGTTCCGCGATGCTCAGTCCTTTGACGGCCGCGAGCGTGGTCGTGCGCGCGTAGGTCAGCATGCCCACCAGTCTCCCGATTGTGGGCGTGAAATCCGGCAACGGCTCGATGCGAAATGATGGCGACGTCATCAGGCACAACGGATCATGTTCATTTCTGCCTTGACGAAGAGGGCCACGTCCGCTCCATCGCGCAGTTCGGCAGGATGCTGGTCAGCGGCGACCTTCAGGACTGACTCTCGTCACGAACCTCAACTCACTCTTGCCCGCCTTCGCGGTGATCTCCCAGCAGCCAGCCGTGGGGAAGAAAAGACCACTCGCCTGAAAGCCGGTTGGATAACAGCATGGAACGCGGGCTTTCATTGACGCGGCGTCTGCGTCGAGTCGCCGACCGGATACCGTGAGCTGACTTCCCTGAGGTCGAATCCAGAGGACTTTGTTACCCTTCTCGCCCGCCCCCATCCGGACCGCATCCCAGCCGGCCCAGATCGTCCGGTCGGCATTCACGTACCAGGGTCCGGAGCCGAATGGATCGGCATTGGGATCTCGCGGCGGTTCAGCGCGGATGGGCTCGGTGACATCACATGCACGAATCGGCTCATCCGCCTTCGACTGCGCAGTGGCCGAGAAGGCGATAACACTCATGGCCAGGAGTGCAGTGAGCATCATGACCGATTCTCTACGTAAAGCCGCTCGATCCGCGATGGCCGGACTTCGATATCACCCATTCGGAATCCGATGAAGTCGCGCGGATTCGCGCACGGCGGCCAGTATAACGCCCGGGCCGCCGGAACCCATCACAACGAAATGCTCGAGCGCGCACTGCGCGACGAAGCCGTACCAAAAACGGCGGCCGCTGAGAGGCGAGAACGTTCACCTACGCGAGCGACGCAGCGTGATCGTAGTGAAGACCTGTCGGACCGATGTAATTCGATTGCGGGCGAATGAGTCGGCCGTCGCGGAGCTGCTCGAGACAGTGCGCGGACCAGCCGGCGACGCGTCCGACCGCAAAGGTCGGCGTGAACAAGTCCGACGGCAATCCCAGACCGTGCAGCAGGAGCGCCGTGTAGAACTCGACGTTGGTGTCGAGCCGCCGATCCGGTTTGCGCTCACTGAGCAGTCGAAGCGATGTCGCCTCGACGCTGCGAGCCAACTCGTACAACGACCGATCGCCGTCGCTCGCGTAGAAGCGCTCGGCGGCCTGCGCAAGCACGTCCGCACGCGGGTCACGCACACGGTACACGCGATGACCGAACCCCATGAGGCGCTCGCCACGATCGAGCTTCGCCCGGATGACGGCTTCGGCGCGTTCGGGCACACCAATCTCGAGCACCGTGTCGAGCGCCGGACCGGGTGCGCCGCCGTGAAGCGGACCTTTGAGCGCGCCCACAGCGCCGGTGATCGCCGAGATGACGTCGCTCCTCGTGGAGATGATGACGCGCGCCGCGAACGTCGACGCGTTGAAACCGTGGTCGCAGACGGTGTTCAGGTAGGTTTCGAGCGCACGGGCACGCTCGACCGACGGCCGATCGCCGGTCAACTGATGGAGATAGTGGGCGGCGTGCGGGAGATCGGACGCGACTGGAACCGGCTCGTTCCCGTTGCGCAGCCGCCAATAGGCGCCGACGATCGTCGGAAACGCGGCGATGGCCGTCATCGCATCGTCGACGGGATTCTCAGGGCGACCGAGGCTCAGGACCGGCGCGGCCATGCGCAAGGCATCCATCGGCGGGACGCGGGCAGAGGCCGCTTCACGCAGGAGATCGACGGCGGCGCGAGACAGCGGCCGCCGTTGCGCGAGCTCGCCCGCGAATCGATCCTGCTCGGATGAATCGGGCAGGCGGCCGTGCAGGAGCAGGTACGCCACTTCCTCGAACGTGGCGTACGGCGCCAGCTCCTCGACCGCGTAGCCCGCGATGATCAACCGGCCCGCTTCGCCATCCACCTGACTGAGTCGCGTCGACGCCGCGACCACGCCTTCCAATCCGTCGCTCATGCCTTCATGGTTGGCCTCACCGAAAAGCTTGTCAATATTGATCGTAGAATCAACGTTTCGTGACGATCGCTCCGTACTTCCTGACGGCGCCACAAGCGGCGGACGCGCTCGGCGTCTCGCCGGCGACGCTCTACGCCTACACGAGCCGCGGTCAGCTGCGTTCGGAACCGGTGCCCGGCCGGCCGCGGGAGCGCCGCTACTACCGCGAGGACGTCGAGCGGCTGCGGGAACGGAAGGAGACGCGCCGCGATCCCGCGAAGGCCGCAGCCCGGGGACTTCACTGGGGCGGCCCCGTGCTCGAGTCGGGCATCACGCTGATCCACGAGGGCAAGGTCTATTACCGCGGCCATGATGCCGTGAAGCTCGCGGCGACAGCGAGTCTGGAACAGGTGGCGGCGCTATTGTGGGCGGCCGACGAGCACGAACGAGGCCGGCTGGTCGAGCAAGCCTCGGCGTTGTCGCCTCGTCAACTCGCGCCGCTGCGCGCCGCTGCGAAGGATTCGCTGACCGTGTTTCAGGCGGCGCTGCCGATCGCCGGCAAGGTGGATCTTGCGTCGTACGATCTGCGCCCGGCCGCAGTCCGGCTAACAGGCGCTCGTATTCTTCGTCTGCTGACGACGATCGTCGCGCCCGGCCACGCAAAGACCGCCGTTCATCGGGCGTTGCAAGCCGCGTGGGCGCCCAGGCGATCCGCGGTCGGCGACGTGATTCGCACGGCGCTCGTGTTGTGCGCCGACCACGAGCTCAACGTCTCGGCGTTCACCGCGCGATGCGCCGCATCTGCGGGCGCATCGCCGTACGACGTGGTCTCCGCGGCGCTGGCCACGCTCAAGGGTTACAAGCACGGCGGCGCATCGGAGCGGCTGACCGCGCTCCTGGCCGACGCCCACACGCTCAAAGATGCGCGAACGCTGATCGGCGATCGCCTGCGCCGCGGGCAGCAGCTGCCGGGATTCGGCCATCCTCTTTATCCTTCCGGCGATCCTCGCGCAAGACTGCTGCTGCAGCTCGCCGACGCGAGCGGCAACGATCGCGAGAGACGACGCATTCGAAGCCTGTCAAAGGCGGGCGAGGAGCTCCTTCAGGATCTTCCCAACCTCGATTTCGGTCTCGCCGCGGTGACGCGGGCGTACGGCTTGCCGGCGCGCGCGCCGGTCCTTCTGTTTGCATTGGGCCGGACCGTCGGCTGGATCGCTCACGCCATCGAGGAATACGCATCCGGACAACTGATCCGTCCACGCGCGCGCTACACGGGGCCGTCGCCGCTATAGTCAGGACATGGCGAGCCGCGCGGACAAGGACATCATCACGGTCGCGGGACGCGACGTCGCGATCTCGAATCCTCGAAAGGTCCTGTTTCCGCAAGCCGGTTATACGAAGCTCGACGTCGCGAACTACTACCTTGCCGTCGCGGACGGCGCGCTGCGGGGCGCCGGCAACCGCCCGAACGTGCTGGTGCGGTACCCGAACGGGATCGACGGCGAGTTCTTCTACCAGAAGCGCGCACCCGAGTCGCGGCTGCCATGGATCGAGGTCGTGGAGCTGAAGTTTCCATCCGGCCGCACCGCCGAGGAAGTCGTCCCGCGCGATGCCGCGACGCTGGTGTGGATGGCGAATCTGGCGTGCCTCGAGCTGCACCCGCATCCTGTGCGCGCGGACGATCTCGATCATCCCGACGAGCTGCGCGTCGATCTCGATCCGGTGCCGGGGGTCGCGTGGGATCAGATCCGTGAAGTCGCGCGCGTGGTTCGCGCGACGCTGGACGACTTCGATCTGGTCGGCTGGCCGAAAACATCCGGCTCGCGGGGCATGCACGTCTACGTCCGGATCGAGCGGCGCTGGGAGTTCGGCCAGGTGCGCCGCGCCGCCCTCGCCTTCGCGCGTGAGGTCGAGCGGCGCGCCCCGGCGCTGGCCACGAGCAAATGGTGGAAGGAGGAGCGCCACGGCGTGTTCCTCGATTACAACCAGAACGCCAAGGACCGCACGATCGCGGCGGCATACTCCATCCGGCCGAGGCCCGACGCGCGCGTCTCGGCGCCGCTCCTCTGGGATGAGATCGATGCCTGCGAGCCGGGCGATTTCACGATCGTCACGATGCCGGTGCGGTTCGCTGAAGGCGGCGATCGACATGCCGGCATCGACTCGCAGGTCTGCTCGATCGATCGGCTGCTCGAGCTGTCCGCGCGACAGGAGAAGGAAGGACTCGGCGACGCGCCGTGGCCGCCGCACTATCAGAAACAGCCGGACGAACCGGCGCGCGTGCAGCCGTCACGCCGCCGGACGCCGACCAAGCCGCTCATCGAGATCGCGCGCGCCCAGAAGAAAGATGATGCGCTCGCCGGACTCGAGCGGTGGAAGGCGCGTCATCCGGAAGCCGCGTCGCATCTGGAACCCGCCGATGTCCTCGTCGACGCCATGCGCGGCCGCTTCCATACGTGGACCCGCATCCGCATCAACCTGCAGCATGTGCCGGAACACATTCGTCCAGCACAGGAAGCGCTCGATCCCGACGAAACGCCCAACGACTGGAGCAACGTCAGCGCGGAGGAGGCGGCCGAGTGGCGCCGAAGACGTTCGCGAGCTCGAAAGGGGTCGTGACCTCGAGCTGATCGTAGCGGCAGTCTTTCGGCTGCTTGTCCGGACGCCAGCGCTGAAACGTCGCCGCGTGGCGGAACCGATCGCCCTGCATGTGGTCGTACTTCACCTCGCATACGCGTTCGACGCGAAGCGGCTCCCACGACAAATCTTTGCCCGCACTCCATCGGCTCTGGCCGCCCGGCATCCGCGTCATCGTGCTGGTGTCGAACTCGGCCCACTCGCGCCACGGATGGCCATCGAGCGCGTGCTCGCGCAGCGGCGCGAGCTCGGCGACGAGCTGTCGCCGCTTCTCCATCGTGAACGACGAGGTCACCCCGACGTGATGCAGCGATCCTTTGCCGTCGTAGAGACCGAGCAGGAGCGATCCGATGCGCTCATTCTTCCCGTCTTTGTGCCAGCGGAAGCCGGCGACGACGCAGTCGGCGGTGCGGGCGTGCTTGATCTTGAGCATCGCCCGCTTGCCCGGCTCGTAGATCCCGCCTTCGGGTTTGGCGATCACGCCGTCGAGGCCGGCGCCTTCGAATCTGGCGAGCCAGTCGGCCGCCACGTCGCGGTCGCGCGTCATCGGCGTCAGGTGAATCGGCGGTTGCGCGTTCGCGAACGCGCGCTCGAGCTCGGCGCGCCGCTCGACCAGCACGGCCTCCCGCAGATCGCGGCCGCCGATCGCGAGCAGATCGAAGGCGACGAACGCCGAGGGCGTCTCCTTCGCGAGCTTCGCGACCCGCGAAGCCGCCGGATGAAGTCGAAGCTGCAAGGCGTCGAAATCGAGACCCTTCGGCGTCGCGATGACGATCTCGCCGTCGACAACGGCGCCTTCCGGCAGTTTCTCGACGAAGACGTCGTGCAGCTCCGGAAAATACCGATCGAGCGGCCGGAGGTCGCGGCTCTGCATGAACACGTCAGGGCCGCTTCGAAAGACGATGGCGCGGAAACCGTCCCATTTCGGTTCGTAGAGAAACGAACCCTCCGGCAGCGCGTCAGCCAGCTTCGCCAGCATCGGCTCGATGGGCGGATCGATGGCGAATCGGGCGTTCTCCTGGGAACCCTCGCTGGTCATGCCGATAGGCTATCGCGGTTTTCAGAACAAACGAAAAGCGCGTGGTGCCGCGGACGCAGTCGCCGACGCGCTCGACGCGCACGGCCACACGGAATCGGTGAGCGCACTATGACGCGAGGCGCGTCAGATGCGACGTCACGGCAGGCGGCAGACCTTCGAGCGAATACCCGCCTTCGAGCACCGACACGACCCGTCCATTCGCGTGCTGACGCGCGATGTCGAGAACGATGCCTGTGAGCTCGGCGAAATCCTGATCGGTGAGCGTGAACCGGCCGAGCGGATCGCCGGCGCGCGAGTCGAACCCGGCCGAGATCATCACCAGCTGCGGCTTGAACCGCTCCGCCGCAGGGACGAGCCCTTCGCGGAACGCGCCGAGAATTTCCCTGCGCCCGGCTCCGGCAGGAAATGGGTTGTTCATGATGAGACCGGTGGCCTTGCCCTCACCCTTCTCGTCGGGACTGCCGGTTCCCGGATACCACGGGTGCTGATGGCTGTCGAAGAACAACACGCCGCCGTCGCTCCAGAAGACTTCTTGTGTGCCGTTGCCGTGATGCACATCCCAGTCGGCGATGAGGATGCGCTCGACGCCGTGCCGCCTGCGCGCGTATCGCGCGCCGATCGCGATGTTGTTGAAGATGCAGAATCCCATGCCGCGGCGCTGCGATGCGTGATGGCCGGGCGGCCGGACGGCGCAGAATGCCGTGCGCGCGCGTCCACCGATCACGGCGTCCACAGCGGAGACGACGGTTCCCGCCGCCGCGAGTGCGGCCGTGAGGGATCCTCGAGACAGCTCCGTGTCGCCGGTGCTCAGCTGACGCCGGCCCGTGGCGATCTCCGAACGCACGATCTTCAGATACTCGGGCGTGTGGACCAGCAGGATGTCGTCTTCGGTGGCCGCGCGCGGCGCGGTGACGGCCAGCCCGCCCTGCCGCTCCAGCGCGCGGACGCTCGTCATCACGGCATCGACGCGGCGCGCACTCTCCGGATGATCGCTCGACGGCTCGTGCCGGAGAATCGCGGGGTCGTAGAAGACGTTCAGGTTCGTGGACTGCGCGATCGCCCCGGCGGCCCCGCCCAGCGTCAGCAGTCCAGATGAGGCGTGCTGCAGGAATACACGGCGGGAAAGCATCGCCAGCCTCGTACGCTGTTGGGCGTGGCCCTTCGGGCCACGTGGGCGCCGCTTTCGGCGGCGTGACCGACCGCATCACTATAATCGACACGATGCTCGTCTTGAAGCGCGCGATTCTCGCGACCGTGGCCGTGGTCGCGATCTGCTCGGCGGTTCGCGCCACCGTGAGCGTCACCGATCCCGCCAGCGAAGTCGTCCGCGTGCGCGCCCGACTCACGACGTCGGCCCGGCGCGCCGAGCTGTTGCTCGGCACCGGCACTGTCGTGAGCGCGCGATCGGCGGTGATGTCAGGGGCCGCGGCCGCCGGCACGTTCGACGCTCAGGCGTGTCACGCCGAGAACGCGTCGACGCGGGAAATCGAGATCGACTGCCAGTGGCTCGTCACGAATCTGCCGGCGGATGGACTGGCCGATTGGACGGTGACGCTGGAGCCCGAGAGCGAGAGCGTGATCGAGATCTACAACGCGAACGACGGTCAGCGTCCGCGATTGGTCGATCGTCTCACCGAGCGCACCGGCCAGATCAGCTTCAGTTCGCCGGTCAGCTTCCTGCGCGACGGCGGCCCGCTGCCAGTCGGCTCCGCCGGAGTGCCGCGCGTGCTGGCGTTCTATTACCCGTGGTACTTGCACTCGACGTGGACCGACGATCCGCTCTTGAAGGATCACTCGCCAAGCCGCTACTCGACGGATCAGCAGCCCGACGTCAACGCCGAGTTCGCGGAGGCCAGGCGCGCGGGGCTCGACGGCCTCGTCATGTCCTGGAACGGCGTGAATCGCCCGTTCCGGCTCGCGCTCGCCGCGGCGCGCGAGACAGGGCTGCTCGCTTCCACGCTGCTCGAAACCGATGCATCGAGAGAAGGCGGACGCAAACGGAACCCGATCGATCCCAACATCATGCAGGGATGGATCGCGGACATCGTCGACATGTACGGATCGGATCCGGCCTTTCTGAAAACCGGCGGCCGGCCGGTGATCTTCGTCTATGCCGCCCAGCTGATCGATCCGCCGACGTGGCGGACGATCATGACCAACATTCGGGCGAGCGGCCGCAATCCGCTGGTGATGGGCGAAGGGACCGATGCGGCATGGCTCGATGCGCTCGACGGAGAGTTTCTGTACGCGCCCGCAAGCATGTCGAACGACGATCTCGTCAAGTTCGATCTGATACAAAGCCTGCGCGTTCGCACCTTTCACCTCCTGCCCCGTCCGTCGACGAGCGCCCGCCGCATCTGGGCCGCGACCGTCAGCCCGGGTTACGACGACCGGTTGATCCCGACGCGCCAGCCCCCGCTCTTTCGCGATCGAGCCAATGGCGCCTACTACGATACGCAGTGGAAGGCCGCGCTCGCGGCGCGACCCGATTGGGTCATGGTCACGAGCTGGAACGAATGGTACGAAAACACCCATATCGAAACGAGCGAGCTCTACGGCGACTTCTACGTGCGTCGCACCGCGGCATGGGCGCGCCGCTACCGCTGCGACATGAATCCGCCGCAATCGACGACGAAATCCGACCTTCGGTGCGACGACTCGCCCGCGGATGGGTTGCCTCGCTGATGCATTGCACTGATGCATTAACCTCTAGCTGAAATGCGGCATCTCGTTTGCTAAATTTCCCAGCCAAGTGAAAGTCCGAATCAAGGAAACGCCACGCGAGCCGGAGGTCGACGGAGTCCGGCTGGACAGATTTCAGCGCGGCGACGTGCGGGAAGTGTCGCCGAGCATCGGCTCATGGTTGATTGCCGAAGGCTACGCCGAACCCGAGATGCGTCAGACCCAGAGCGAGGAGTTTCCGGGGATCACGATTCCTCCCAATTTGGCTCACACGCGCCGCGCGAACGACCGCTAGCCGCGCAAGTCCCCCAGTTCGCGCGCGAGTACTGCCCGCTTGTAATCGTCAGCCGTATCGATGTCGGTGAAGGCGCCTTCGTCTTCGATCGTCATGTCCCCGTCGCGCGACGCATGGGCGCGGACGATCGGCTTCGCGCCGAGCGTAGGATCTGCCGCACGGAGCTCATCGAATATCGACCGGTCGAGTAATAAAGGATGACCGTGTCGCGACCCCGACGTGGGCCGGACGACGAGTGCGCGGCTCTGGCGATACCGATCGATCACTGCGCGGACTGTGGCTGCGGACACGAGCGGCACGTCGACGAGCGTCACGAGGGCGGCGACGACGCCAGGACGATCGATCATCGTGAGACCGGCCAGCAGCGATGACAGTTGACCGCGGTCGTAGTCCGGATTGACTACGAACCGTGCAGGCAGTCCGCTCGCCGAAAAACTATCGACGATCGAGTACGCCTCATGCCCGACGACGATCACCACGTCGTCAACGCCGGCGTCGAGGAAGGTGCGGACGATTCGCGTGAGAAACGTGTCGTCGCCGATCGGCAGCAGCGCCTTCGCGCGCCCCATGCGTGACGATCGGCCGGCAGCTAGCACGACTGCGGGAATCACGTGAGCAATGTTATAGAATCGCGCCCATGGCTGACGTCAGTCTCCGGATCCGCTGTCAGCGATGCGGCGCGGACATGGAGATGCGCGATCCCGCGCCCGGTGCGGCATGGATGCCGGATCAGTTCTGGGTCTGCCCGCGCTGCGGGCGTCACTTCTGGACGACGTATCCGCCGCCGAACCGTGAAAAAGTGAAGCCCGCCGAGACCACCTCGTGATTTTGACAGTCGCTTCCTTCACGCCACGCTTCGCGTTGCCTTACGAGCTCGACGACGACGACGACGACGAAGTCGATGACGAGGACGATCTCGATGAGGACGACGACGATGACGAAGAAGACGAAGATGACGACGACGTCGAGACGTGGCAGGTCTCGCGAATGGGACGGTCCCGCTAAAGGTCGGGCTCTGCTTGACTTCGGGTCTTGAAGTGCCTAGACTGACCCCGACTTTCCAGCTGAGCTGATCGCTGGAATCACTCGGCCGGCGTCACGTCGCGGCTTACTCCTCTGGCAGGCGCCCGTAACCGGCCGAGTCCCTCAGGGATACCCTTGAGGGATCGGAACGGAGGGGTTCGGGTTATGCCTACCGGGACAATCGCACGGCTCCTCATCGACAAGGGCTTTGGGTTCATCCGTGACGAGGGCGGGATTGAGCATTTCTTTCACCGCAGCTCGGTGCGTGGTGCGGTCTTCGAGCTGCTTCGCGAAGGCCAGCGCGTGGAGTTCACTCCCGAAGAATCCCAGAAGGGCCCGCGCGCCGGCGATGTCCGGCTAATCGAAGGCTAACTCCATTGCGGATTGAGGATTGCGGATTGCGGATTTATTGTTGATTCGCAATCCTCGATCAATCAATGCGGATTGCGGATTTATTGTTGATTTGCAGTCCTCGATCAATCAATGCGGATTGCGGATTTATTGTTGATTTGCAATCCTCAATCGATGCGGATGGCGGATCTATTCTTGATTCGCAATCCTCAATC
>DAIUKO010000028.1:19394-37781 GCA_036848175.1 Vicinamibacterales bacterium
GCAATCCTCAATCGATGCGGATGGCGGATCTATTCTTGATTCGCAATCCTCAATCAATCCGGAGAGTCCCAATCACCCATCAATCAATAAATCCGCAATCCCTTAAATCACATATCATCAATAAATCCGCAATCCGCAATCCTCAATCCGCAATTCAGGATGGAAGCGAACGGGGCCCGGTGGCCCTCCCGGTCTTCAAAATCGGTTGCTCCCCGTTTATTCGGGGGGGCTCGGTTCGACTCCGAGGCGCTTCCGCCAACCTCGCTCACGAATGCAGGCGACCGCTGGCGTCCACGGTCGCGGCGCAGCCGCGAAGGTGGACTCATAGAATTAGATCAGAGGTTCGTGACCGAGAATCGCCGCGATGACGGCTTCGGTGTCGCTGAGATCCTCGAAGACGACATCGGCGCCAGACTCGCGCAGTTGCTCCACTGAATAGTTGCCTGTCGCGACGGCGATCGAGCGCGCGCCGCCGGACCTGGCGACCGCGACGTCGAGCGGCGTGTCGCCGATGACGATCGCATCGGCTGCGAGAATCGACGGTCCGCCACACTCGGCGATGCGCGCGATGGCTTTTGGAAGCAGGCCATTGCGATCGGGCGCGTCGTCGCCGAATGCGCCGCACGGAAAGTACCGCCACAGATCGAAGCGTTCGAGCTTGAGCCGCGCCGCTTCCTCGTAATTGCCGGTGAGCAGAGCCAGGTAGACGTCGTCGCGCGGCGCGAGCCGATCGAGCAGTTCGCGGACGCCGGGCATGACGCCGTTTCTGCCCGAGCCGGGTTTGTCGAGCTCGACGATCAGATGTTCGAAGTAGACCTGGGGAAAGCGTGCGAGCGCTTCACGTGGAATGCCGTGCACAGTTGCGGCGTCGGAAAGGATCCAGGCGTCGGTGCGGCCTGGCAGAGGTATGCCGTGAAACGCATTGTCGACGGCGAACAAGTCCCGAAACGCCAGCGTCATTGCGCGCCCACCAGCTCCGCCGGTGAGCACGAGCGTGCCGTCGATGTCGAAGAGAACGACGGAAGGCAGCGAGGCCCGTTCAGCTTTCGCTGCGAACGTTTCCGGCGCGCGGACCTTTCGCGGACGGCTCTTCCTCGAAGCTGACCCGCTGGCCTTCATTGAGCTGGTCGAAGCTGCCCTGCACCGAGCTTCTGTGGAAGAACCACTCCTGTCCGCCATCGTCGCGAATGAACCCGAACCCTCTGTCTCGGACGAGTCGCTTGATCGTACCGGCTGCCATCGAGAGTCGTCTCCTTGGGCGCGGTCGTGCCCAGGATTCGATTATCAATATTTGTTCCACTCACCTCTTTTGCAAAGCTGGTGCATTTACGGCCGAGCACAAGGATGAGTCAGTCGAAAATCGAAAAAGTGGCTACAGCCGTGTACAAAACCAAGGGCTGAACACGGGTCCGCCGTGCCCAGCCCCGGCCGTTATGTGCTATCGAATGAAACCCTACTTGACCGTCACCGTGATGACCTGACAGGTGCCGGGTAACGTGTTGTGGAGATCGTCGCCGAGCTGCAGCGCGAGCTTGTGTTTGCCCGGCGTGAGTTGCGTGTCGAAGACGTCCTTCCCATCGCCGAAATGCACCCACGACGGTGTGCCTTTGACGATCGTTTTTCCCGGCGGCAGACACGGCTGATCGATTCCGACGTGATAGTGCGCGACCCCGGGCCGGGTCGTCGTGGGGTCGCCCGGCGGAACGGCTGCGATCTCGATGCCCTCCGATCCGAACTTCATGTGCAACGGGCTCGACACGGTCGCGTTGTTCTTCGGTTCGACGAAGAACACGCGCGGTTTCTTCGCGGCCGGCTTGGCCGCCGGCTTCGCCGCCTGCGCGCCGACGATCACTCCCGCTCCAACCACGGACGCGACGACCAGCAGCGTGAGCTGCCTGGTGAGTTTCATAAGGTGAGTCTCCTTTCCGGCTCATTCTAGTGGAGAGTCCCGTCGAATTCACTAGCGCGTTCCAAACCATCGGCGGCGCCGCCGATCGATCAGGCGGCCGGTCGCCGGTTCCCAGATCAGGATATGCGAGGCCGCGGCCGCCGCGAACGTTTCGTCGGCGGTCACGGCGACCGACGCGATGCCGCGGCGCGACGCGATCGCGCGCACGTCGGCGCCGAACGCCTGAGCGGCGTTGCGGTCGAGGCCGGCGCTGGGGTGCTCGAGCAGCAGCACCGCCGGATCGAGCGCGAGCGCACGCGCCAATCGGATGCGCGCACGCGATGGCAGGTCGAGCGCACCGACCGGCTGGGTCCACGCGGACTCCGCCAGCCCGACGTCGGCGGCCAGACCGGCCGCGCGCTGCCGGATGTCGTCGGCGGGCGGCTCGACCTCGAGCGTAAACGGCATGGCGAGATTCTGGATGACGCTGAACTGATCGAGCAGCACCGCGCGCGCGCTGACGATGCCGACGCGATCGACGACGGCGAGCCAGTCGGCGCTGTCCGCGATGTCGGCAGTGGATCGTCCGAACAGCCGGATGATTCCCGCATCCGGCAGCGCGGCGCCAGTGACGAGATTGACGAAGACCTCCGCCGACGGCTGGTCGAGGCCGACGAGGGCCACGTGCTCACCGGCGGCAACCGTGAGCGCCTCGAGGCGCAATGGCCGGAGACCACCAAAGTTTTTCGAGACTCCAGCGATCTGGAGGACCGGCGGCGTCACGATCCAATCAACAGGTTGACTTCGTCGACGATGCGGCTGGACTCGGTGAGTGCGGAGATTTCGACTTTGACCGCCGCGAGATTAGAGACGATCCCGCCGTAGGCGATCATCGCGTGAACCATCGGCGGCAGGACGCCCGTATCGACGCTCGCGCCGAGGATCGCCGCGGTCATCGTCACCGCCATCGCGAGCGTGGCGATCGAGAACACCGGCTTTCTCGCGGCGGCGATGCGGCGGTAGTAGTCGCCGCTCACGTGATGCTCGGCCATCGCGTCCTTCACCGCCTTCCCCTTCCCGATGAGATAGAACATCATCATCGAGTGCGCGAGCAGCGTGATCATCGTCGAGAAGAAGCCGAACGACACGTGACGTCCGATGTCGGTGCCGAGCAGGCCGAGGACCGTGGTGGTCAGGAGACCGGCGAGTCCGATGAAGACGGCAGTCAGTAACGCGGGAGCCAACGGCCGATTATGTCATCTTCGCCGTTCGTCATGGAGTGGATCGCGCGCCTCGCGCGCCGCGACGCGCGCGCGCTCGACGTGGCGATGGGCCGCGGCCGTCATGCGCTGCCGCTCGCGCGCGCCGGATTCCGGACCTTCGGTGTGGACGTCGACGTCGGTGTCGTGCGCGAGGCGGCGCGCGCCGCCCGCGAGGCCGGCACACCGATTTGCGCCTGGTGCGCCGACCTGACGTCGTATCCGCTGCCGGTGGCGCGGTTCGATCTCGTCCTCGTGACGCGCTACCTGCAACGCGATCTCTTCTCCGCGCTGCGCGATGCGCTGACGCCGGACGGCATCGTGCTGTACGAGACGTTCACGGTCCGTCAGCGCGCGCTGGGTACTGGACCGACGTCGGCCGATCATCTCCTGCGCGACGGCGAGCTGCGCCGCTACTTCGACGACTTCGAGATCGTGTTCTACGAGGAGGTGTCGTCGCCGGAAGCGGTCGCCCGCCTCGTCGCGCGCAAGCGATCGTAGTGGTCGCGCGGAAGCGACACGCTGCCGGGATGTGCCGCGCCGTGGGTTTCATCCGCGTGATAGTCCGATCCGCCGGTGACCGCGAGGTCGAGACGTCTCGCCAGCGCGAGGTAACGCATCGTCGCCTCTTCGTCGTGATCGGAGTGAAACGCCTCGAGCGCGTCCACGCCGGAGGCGGCGAACTCGTCCAGCCATTCGTCCCGGCCGATCAAGCCGGGGTGCGCGATCGACGCGATGCCGCCGGCGTCATGAATGCGTGCGAACACCTCCTCGGGCGGCGCTCCGGTCCGCGGGACGAACGCGGGACGCCCGCGTGCGAGAAACCGATCGAAGGCTTCGTTCTTGTCGGCGACGTGGCCGGCGGCGACGAGCGCGCTCGCGATCCACGGGCGGCCAACGGCTTTGCTCGGATCGTCGATGCCCGGCCGCAGGATCGCATCGGGATCGAGACGGATGCCGAGGCCGGCGAGGCGATCGATCATTTCGCGGACGCGAGTGATCCGCCGGCGGCGCTGGTCGGCGAGAAACGTCTCCAGGACTGGCGATGCCGCATGGAGAAAGTAGCCGAGCACGTGGACGTCGGCGCCCTCGCGGACGGCGGTGATTTCGATGCCGGGCACGAACTCGATGCCGGCGGTCCGACAGGCGGCGGCGGCGGCGTCTGTCGCAGCGACGGTGTCGTGATCGGTCACGCTCAGGACTGTGACGCCGGCGGCCGAGGCGCGCGCGACGAGCTGATCCGGAGTGCAGCGCCCGTCGGAGGCGGTGGTGTGGGTGTGGAGATCGATCAACGGCGCGGTTTCGCGCCGGCCGCTTTCACCACGCGGCCGCGCCCCTGACGCTCGCGCAGCTCGCGATACTCGCGAATCAGCAGGTCGAGATGCGCGCGCTCCTCGTCGGCGAACTCGAGGAAGATTTGCTTGCCTTCCGAGTCCTCGAACCGTTCGCCGTAGCGCTTGAAGAACTTGTGCGACCCGCGCTCGCACTTGATCCCGATGAGCAGCGCCTGCTCGTCATTGACGCCTTTCTTGAGCTCGTCGGTACCCGACGCGAAGAGGCCGCTCGCGGCACCCTTGAAAAAAAGAAACGTCGGACGCGACTCCAGCAGAGGGTCCCTCGCGACGAGCTCGCGGTAGCGTTGCTCGAGCGTCCCCAGGTGCTCCCCTTCTTCCGCGGCCAGCCGCTCGAACACCGTGCGTCCGCGTTTGTCTTTGGTGAGCGCTGCCGCACGCGTGTAGAACGCCAGCCCGCTGCGTTCGGTGGCGATCGCCATCCGCAGCGCATCACGGGCGAAGACGGACTCCGTGGTCGCGCCGTCGATGGTCGGCGACGTCTTGCCCGTGCGGCACTCCTCGCAGGTCCCGTAGATCTGGACCACCGACTGCGCCGGCATGAAGCCGCGCGCGGCCGCCACTTCTTCCATGAGCGCTTCGACGTCCGAGCTCAGAAATTCCGATGACCGGTGGCAGGTCGAGCAGATGAGATGAAAATGCCGGGGGTGCCGGAACGACGGCTCGAATCGCGATCGGCCTTCTCCGAAGTCGACCTTGCGGGCGATGTCGGCCTCGACCATCCACTGCAGCGTCCGGTACACGGTCGCGCGGCCGATGCCCGGATGTTCCTGCCGCACCAGCTCGAACAGATCGTCAGCGCTGACGTGGCCCTTCTGGCGGAGAAAGACGTCGACGATCCGATCGCGTTTGGCGGAATGCTTGCCGCCGGCCGGTCGAACCGCTGGAATGGTGGAGGCGGAAGATGATCGAGCCATGACGTCAAGCTGCCGGACGTTCGTCGACGCGCGACGGCCGCCTGTGCGTCCGGTAGCCTGACAGTTTACTCGACCGAGAACGATTGGCCGCAGCCGCAGGTGGACGTCGCGTTCGGATTCTTGATGGTGAAGCCGCCGCCCGTGATCGTGTCGACGAAGTCGACCTCGGCTCCGTTGAGATACCGGATGCTGATGGGGTCGATGAACAGCTTGACGCCGTTCGATTCGAACACCTGATCGCCCGCGCCCTGCCCGTTCTCCTCGATCATCAGACCGTACTGGAAGCCGGAGCAGCCGCCGCCCTGGACGAACACGCGCAACCCGCTTCCCGACTTGTTCTCTTCGGTCAGCAGCTCACTGATTTTGGAAGCCGCCGTTTCGGATACGTTAATCATGACAACATTATAGCCAACACGATGCCGTATGTGGCCGTTTCTTGGGAAAAATACCCAATCGTGCTCGAAACCGCCGAGCGCCGCTGGCGCGCCCTCCTCGAGGTGCGCGGTGATCTGGCGCCGGCGATCGCGTTGCAGCGCCGGCTCCTGACCCTCGTCAGCGAGCTCGGCGGCACGATCGAAAACGGCCGGATTCCCCGCCTCTCGTTGCCTGCCAAGTATCTGGCGGCCAAGCTCGCTCGCGGCGTCCCTGCGTTGACAGGAGAACCAATCCCGCTGCCGGTCGCGCCGATGCGGCGCACGCTCGTGCAATTGTGCGAAGCGCTGGCGGACGGCGGCGCCGGCCAGACGGCGACACATATTCGGGAGGTGATCGACAACGGCAGCATGGAGCCGGGATCGCTGCTCTCGGCGTCGCTGGCGCGCAATCAGTCGGCGATTCGTGCCGGCGCCGTGCACCGCGGTCTCGCGCCCGATCTCGTGTGGCTGGTCGCCGAGCTCGCGGTGAGCCCGTTCGTCTACATGCTCCAGCACGCGTTGTTGGCGAACGCCTCCGACGAGACGCTGCGCGCGGCGCTGGAGCAATGGGATCGCGGCCACTGTCCCGCGTGCGGATCGTGGCCGGCCCTCGCCGAAGTCGTCGGCGGCCATCGCGCGCTGCGCTGCTCGTTCTGCTCGAGCGCCTGGGAACTGAATCGGTATGCCTGCATCTACTGCGACGAGGGTGGTGAGAAGTTCGTGACCGCGGCGCCGAACGAAGATCGCAAGGATCGCCGGCTCGAAGTGTGCACCTCGTGCGGCGGCTACCTCAAGACGATCGATCTGCCGGAGTTATCCCCGTTCCCGCTGTTGTCGATCTCGGATATCGAGACGACCGACCTCGACGTCGCCGCGATGGAACACGGCTACGCACGTCCCGCCCTCAAGGAGTTTTCGGTCCGGAAGGGTTGATGGTCTGTTCGAGCGTCACGATTCGGTCTTCGTGGTTCTCGACGTTGTCGCTGAGTTCGCGGTTGATTGCCGTCTGCGTCGTCTCTATCGATCGCAACCAGTTGCCAAGCCGCTTGAATCCGGCGTCCATCTTGTGTTCGAGCCTCTGATAGCCCGCGTCCATCTTGTGTTCGAGTCTCTGATAGCCCGCGTCCATCTTGTGTTCGAGCCTCTGATAGCCCGCGTCCATCCTCTCTTCGAGCGCCTTCATCTTCTGATCAATCTGCTCGAGCTTGCCATCGACTTTGAGGGCGAGCGTGGATAAACCGTCGGTCAGCAGGTCCAACTTGCGTTCGATCCGATCGGGGCGTTTGTCAGGCATGCGATTCTCCGCGATGGACGACGACGCTAGCATCGTCGGCCTTTACAAGGAATCGCAATGATGGTACCCAGCGACTTCATTGGACTTCTGACGTAGACCTCGTCGAAATGTTGCAGAAACTGCCCAGGCTCAAGCGCCGATCGTTGCCAAATGTTGCCCGGACTCCTCTTCGACGTCTTTGTGCAAGCTGTTGCCGTGCGCATCCATCGTCACGATCGCGGGGAAATCTTCCACGGTCAGATGCCACATCGCTTCCGGGGTACCGAACTCGAGAAGCGACACGCCGTCGACGCGCTTGATTGAACGTGCGTAGAACTGCGCGGCGCCGCCGATGGCGTTGAGATAGACGGCGCCGTGCTCCTTCATCGCCGCGAGCGTCTTCGCGCCCATCCCGCCCTTGCCGATGACGGCGCGCACGCCGTAGCGCTTGATGATCTCGCCCTGGTAGGGCTCTTCACGGATGCTCGTCGTCGGACCCGCCGCGGTCACACGCCAGCGATCGGCGTCTTCCTTCACGACGACCGGACCGCAGTGATAGAGGACCGATCCGCGCAGGTCCACCGGCGGATCGTGTTTCATCAGGTGCGAGTGAACGGCGTCTCTGCCGGTGAACATCGGGCCCGATACGAGCACGACGTCGCCGACCTGAAGCGAGCGGATGGCGTCTTCGGTCAGCGGCGCCTTCAGACTGATCTCGCGGCCGCTGCGCGTGAAGCCGGCTTGATCGATCATCGGGATGATGGGATGCGTCGGATCGCGATAGAGCCAGTGCTCGATCGCGCCGGTCGACGCGTTCAACGTGACGCCGAGCCGGCGGAACGCCCAGCAGTCGTAGGCGACCGACACGAAGAAGCTTGCCGGCAGACGATTCAGCGCGCCGACCTTGCAGCCAATCAGCGTCACCTTTCCGCCGAAGCCCATCGTGCCGATGTCGAGATCGTTTACCGTCGCCATGATCGATGCTTCGAGCTCCGCGAGCCTCGGGTCCGGATTCACGTCATCGAGCGTGCGGAACAGCTGCTCCTTCGCGTGCGTGTAGCCTGAAGTCCGATCGCCGCCGATGCAGACCCCGACCGCCCCTGGCGCGCACCCCTTGCCCTGCGCCTGCCACACCGCGTGCAGGATGCACTTTCTGACGCCGTCGAGCGTGCGATCGGCGCGGCCGAGATGCGGCAGCTCGACGGGCAGCGCGTACTGGGCGTTGGTGTTCTCGCAGCCGCCGCCCTTCAGAATCAGCTTGATCTCGATCGCATCGCGCTCCCACTGATCGAAGTGGATGATCGGCGTGCCCGGACCGAGGTTGTCGCCGGAATTCTCGCCGGTGATGGAGTCGACGGAGTTCGGCCGCAGCTTGCCGCGACGCGTCGCTTCCGCCACCGCTTCGCGAATCTGCTGCCGCATCCAGATCTGATTCGCGCCGACCGGCGTCTTCACCTCGAAGGTCGGCATGCCGGTGTCCTGACAGATCGCGCCCTCGGTGTCGACCGCGAGATCGATGTTCTGGGCGATGATCGTCAGCGCCTGCGCCGAACGCGTGTCCGCCGGCTCGGCGCCGAGCGCCGTCTTCATGGCGGCGCGCACGTCTGGCGGCAGATCGGTTGACGTCCGGACGATGAGCTGCAGCGTGCTGTCGAAGAATGAGGGCAGCATGCGGGCAGTATACTGAGTCCTGGTCGGGATTCGGGATTCGGGATTCGGGATTTGATATTTGGGATTCGGGTCGTGGGATTCGGGTCTTGGGAATCGGGATTTGACGTACCGCTCTGAACGTGACCCGCTTGGCGAGTTGAAAGTTCCTGCCGACGCGTACTACGGCGTCCAGACGGCGCGTGCTGTCGAGAACTTTCCGATCAGCGGATTGCGCGCGTCGGCTGACCTCGTCACCGCCACCATCCTCATCAAGAAAGCGGCGGCCGAAGCGAATGCGTCACTCGGACGCCTCGATCGGGAGATTGCGCGGGCCATCGTGACCGCGGCCGGCGAGATTCTGAGCGGTAAGCTTCGCGACCAGTTCGTCGTCGACGTGTATCAGGCCGGCGCCGGCACGTCGCACAACATGAACGCGAACGAAGTGCTCGCCAATCGGGCCGCGGAAATCCTCGGCGACGCGCGCGGCACCTACACGCGGGTGCACCCGAACGATCACGTCAACATGGGGCAGTCGACGAACGACGTTTTCCCCACGGCGACGCGTCTCGCGCTGCTGCTCGGCGCGGGACCGCTGGTGACCGCGGCCCGCGAGCTGGCCGACAGTCTCGCCCGCAAGGGCGACGAATTCGCCGACGTGCTGAAGACCGGGCGCACGCATCTGCAGGACGCCGTCCCGATCACGCTCGGTCAGGAATTCAGCGGCTACGCCGAATGCGTTCACCGCGGGGCGGAAGACGTCGCGCAGGCATCAGAACAGCTCCACGAACTGAACATCGGCGCGACGGCTGTGGGCACCGGCCTCAACGCGGGCGACGACTATCGCCGGCTCGTCGTCGCCAACCTCGCGCGGGAAACCGGTCTGCCGTTGACGCCGGCCGCCAATCTGTTTCGCGTCACGCAAAGCATGGGCGACGTGCTCGCGTACTCGAGCGCGATGCGGCGTCTCGCGGTCGAAGTCGGAAAGGTTGCGAGCGATCTGCGTCTGTTGAGTATGGGCCCGCGCGCCGGCCTGTCGGAAATCGTGTTGCCGGCGGTGCAGCCCGGATCGTCGATCATGCCGGGCAAGGTCAATCCGTCCGTGGCCGAAATGGTGAACCAGGTCTGCTTCCAGGTGATGGGCTGCGACGCGACGGTTGCCATCGCGTGCGAAGCGGGTCAACTCGAGCTCAACGTGATGATGCCGGTCATCGCATGGAACGCGATTCACGCGTCGACGATCCTGCGTGAGGCGATGAAGGTCTTCCGTCTGCGATGCGTCGACGGCATCATCGCCGACGACGCGCGGGCTCGCGAGCTCCTCGATCGCAGCACCGCGATGGCCACCGCGCTGAGCCCGTACATCGGCTACGCCGCGACAGCGGAGATCGCCAAGGAATCGGTGAAGAGCGGGAAATCGATCCGCGAGCTCGTGCTCGCGCGAGGGCTTCTCGATCGCGAAGAGCTGGATGCAATCCTGTCGGCTGATGCGATGACACGGGGGGGCATCGTTGGCAAAAAATAGCGCCGTCGCGATGGTGTTGACGATCGCCCTGGCGGCGACGCTCGCGGCACAGTCGAAGTCCGCGAAGCCAAAGTTGTTCGACCCGCTGGATCTCGGGCTGCTCGATGCGCCAGATCGCGATCAGTGGTCGAAGCCGGATCAGGTGATGGACGCGCTCGCCGTCGCCGAAGGATCGAAAGTCGCCGACGTCGGCGCTGGCGGCGGGTGGTTCACGATCCATCTCTCACGCCGCGTCGGACCGAACGGCATCGTCTACGCCGAGGACATCCAGCCAGAGATGATCGAGGCGATCAACCGGCGCATGCAGCACGCGAACCTCGCGAACGTGCGGCCGGTGCTCGGCATGCCGAACGACGCGCACCTGCCGGCGGGGCTCGACGCCGTGTTGATCGCCGACTCGTATCCGGAGATGGATGACCCGCCCGGATCGGCGGTGCCGCTGCTGAAAAACCTCGCGCGATCGCTGAAGCCGCAGGGCCGCATCGGCATCCTGAACTTCACGCCGGGAGGCGGCGGGCCCGGACCGGTCGAGCGTGTGGCACCCGAAGCAGTCGTCCAGCGCGCCGCGGAGTCGGGTCTTCAATTGATCACACGCGAAGACCTGCCGCCGTTCATGTACTTGCTGGTGTTTGGGAGACCGAAGTAGCGCGGCCCTTTCGGGGCCGCCGAGGCCGGCCTAACAGGCCCCTACGAGCGACCTTCGGACGAACGATCGCTCGACGAGCGTCGGCCGACGAGCCACCAGAGGCTCGGCATCACGCCGCCCGCGATGAGCAGCTTCGCGAAATCGGCGACGATGAACGGATAGAAGCCGATGGCGAGCGCGGTGCCGATTGAGCCGACAGGGACGGTGAAGGCCGCGAGCCACAACACACCGCCCGCGAAGACGACCGTGAGCCCGCATGTCATCGCGATGACCGCCGTCACGTAGCGTCGGTCGAACCCGCGCTCCGCGAGCGCGCCCGTGACGAGCGCCGCGATCGGATAGGCCATCAGGTAGCCGCCGGTCGGCCCGAGCAGCCGCGCCGCGCCCTGCGGCAGCATCGGCGACGCGGCAAAGACCGGCAACCCCACGATGCCAAGCGCGAGATACAACAGTTGCGACGACATCCCCAGCCGCGATCCCAGAACAGCGCTGCCGACCAGCACGACCATCGGTTGAAACGTCAGCGGCACGGGCGTGAACGGCAGCGGTGCGCTCACCTGCGCCGCCGCCGCCGTCAGCGCGGTCACGAACGCGACGGCGCCCGCGCGTTCGGCGCTGCGCAGCAGTCGCGAATCGGACGTCGATGCCCGGGAAATGGCGGCGAGCAAGGTAGGATGCATGGGGCAAAAGCTTAGCGTATGCGCACTGCGCTGACAATTGCGGGGAGCGACTCGGGCGGCGGCGCCGGGATTCAGGCCGATCTGAAGACGTTCGCCGCGCTTGGGGTCTACGGGACCTGCGCGATCACGGCAGTCACTGCACAGAACACGATGGGGGTGACGGCATCGACGACCCTCGAGGCCGATCTCGTGACCGCGCAAATCGAAGCCGTCGCCGGCGACATCACGATTCACGCGACGAAGATCGGCATGCTCGCCACGGCTGCGATTGTCGAGGCCGTCGTCGCGGCGATCGAAGAAGTCGAGCTTCCGTTGGTCGTCGCCGATCCGGTGATGCTGGCGAAAAGCGGTCAGCGATTGCTCGACGAAGACGGAGTCCAGGCCCTCCGGACGGAGTTGCTGCCCCTCGTCCGACTCGTGACGCCGAACCTGCCTGAGGCCGAAGCGTTGACGGGACGACGGATTCAGTCACTCGCGGATGCGCGTGACGCCGCACGCCGGATTCAGGATCTCGGCGCGCGTGCGGTGCTCGTGAAAGGCGGGCACGGCTCATACGCGCCGAATCCGGATGTCATCGTCGATCTGCTGCTCGATGACGACGCGTTCCACGAGTTCCGCACGCCGAAACTCGCAACGAAGAACACGCACGGAACCGGGTGCACGCTGGCATCCGCAATCGCCGCGTACCTTGCACTCGACCATACGCTTCCCGACGCGGTTGCGCGTGCCCAGCAGTACGTCGCCGGCGCCATCGCGCACGCGTTGCCGATTGGCCACGGCCACGGGCCGCTCAACCACTTCTGGATGGGGACCGGATCGTCAAATCCCGAGTCCCGAATCCCGACGAATCCCGAGTCCGGAATCCCAACGAATCCCGAATCCCGAATCCCACCGAATCCCGAATCCCAAATCCCACCGAATCCCAAGTCCCGAATCCCAAATCCCGACGGGTATACTGAATCGTGACCATTCCGCTGCTGGCCATCGGCCCCGAACCGCTCGAGCTGGGGCGGGTGGCTGCGGCGCTCGACGCCAATGCCGGGTCGAATGCCGGATCAGATGGAGCGGTCGTGACCTTTCTCGGTCTCGTGCGCAACCACAACGTTGGACGCCGCGTCCGATATCTGGAGTATGAAGCGTACGAGCCGCTCGCGTTGAAAGCGTTCGAGCGGATTTCCGCGGAGATCGGCGAGCGCTGGCCGGATGCGCGCCTGGCCCTGCACCATCGCATCGGCCGGCTCGACGTCGGCGAGGCGAGCGTCGCGATCGCCGCGCGGTCTCCGCACCGTGGCAACGCGTACGCGGCGTGCCGCTACGCGATCGAGCGCGTGAAGCAGATCGCGCCGATCTGGAAGCGCGAGTACTTCGACGGCGGCGACATGTGGATTGAAGGGGCAACCGCGGACCCGGACGATCAGCGTGCCCGGGCCGAGGCGGAGCGGATCGCGTGCGCGTGACCGTGAGACTGTTCGCGCGGCTCCGCGACATCGCCGGCGCAGCCGAGCTGGCGCGGGATCTGGCGCCCGGTTCGACGATCGGAAGCGTGTGGCGCGAGCTCGCCGGCGAATTTCCTGCCCTCGCCGACTACGAGCGTTCGATCTCGAGCGCGGTCAATGCCGACTACGCGCGGATGGATCATGTGCTGCGCGACGGCGACGAGGTCGCGTTTCTGCCGCCAGTGTCCGGGGGATGAGACGGTTGGACCATGTTCGACAAGCTTGCTTCTGAAGAACAGCGCTACGAAGACCTGATGCGCCTGCTCGGGACGACCGAAGTGCAGAGCGATTCGTCGGAGTACCGCAAGCACGCCAAGGCGCTCGCCGAGCTCGAGCCGCTCGTCGAGAAGTTCCGCGAGTACAAGAACGTCGTGCGCGATCTCAGCGGGGCGGAAGAACTGGCCGCGTCCGGCGACCCCGACATGCGCGAGCTCGCGAAAGAAGAGCTGAAGTCGCTGACCGCCAAACGCGACGCGCTCGTCGGCGATCTCAAGGTGCTGCTCATTCCGAAGGATCCGAACGACGAGAAAAACGTCGTCCTCGAAATCCGCGCCGGCACCGGCGGCGACGAAGCGGCGCTGTTCGCCGCCGAGCTGTTCCGCATGTACAGCAAGTTCGCCGAGCGTCAGGGATGGCGCCTCGAGGTGATGTCGACGAGCGATACCGGCGTCGGCGGGCTGAAAGAAGTGATCGCCACGATCGAAGGGCGGGGTGCGTACAGCAAGCTGCGCTACGAGAGCGGCGGCCACCGTGTGCAGCGCGTGCCCGCGACGGAAGCGAGCGGACGCATCCACACGTCCGCGGCAACGGTCGCCGTCCTGCCCGAAGCCGAGGAGGTCGACATTCAGATCAACGAAAAGGATCTGCGCATCGATACGTTCTGCTCGAGCGGCCCCGGCGGCCAGAGCGTGAACACCACCTACTCGGCCGTCCGACTGACACATATCCCGACTGGCGTCGTCGTCTCGCAGCAGGACGAGAAGTCACAGATCAAGAACCGCGCAAAGGCGATGAAGGTGCTGCGCTCGCGTTTGTACGAGATGGAGCTGCGCAAGCAGCAGGAAGCGATTGCCAAGGATCGGCGGAGTCAGGTCGGCAGCGGCGACCGATCGGAAAAGATCCGCACCTACAATTTTCCGCAGAGCCGCATCACCGATCACCGCATCAACTTCACGACACATCGCCTCAACGAGGTGTTGAACGGCGATTTGACGGAGCTGATCGATCAGCTCATCACGCACTACCAGTCCGAGAAGCTCAAAGACGCGACGGCCGTCTCGTGAGTATTCACACGCGCGTGTCCGGGGCCAGGCGGCGGCTGCGCGATGCGGGACTCTCCCTCAGCGAAGCCGACCTCAGCGCCCGGCTGCTCGCGGAGCACGTGCTCGGGTGGACGCGCGAACGGCTGTTGACCGACGGCTGGAGCAGCGAACCGGCCGGCTTCGCCACGCATTTCGACGCGCTGGTCGCGCGGCGCGCCGCCCGCGAGCCGCTGCCCTACATCGTCGGCCATCGTGAGTTCTGGGAGCTCGACTTCGAGGTGACGCCGGCGG
Source organism: Vicinamibacterales bacterium (assembly GCA_036848175.1). Classification (GTDB taxonomy): domain Bacteria; phylum Acidobacteriota; class Vicinamibacteria; order Vicinamibacterales; family CAVVIG01; genus QHWF01. The sequence continues at coordinate 34,044 of DAIUKO010000028.1, forward strand.
TCCTCATCCCGCGCCCCGAGACCGAGCTGATTGTCGAAGCAGCGCTCGCGCTCGTTCCACCGAACCGAAGCGCCACCATCGCGGACGTGTGCACCGGGTGCGGGTGCGTCGCGGTCGCGATCGCGCGCGAGCGGCCCAACGCGCACGTCATCGCGACCGACGTGTCGGAGGAGGCACTCGAGATCGCGCGCCGCAATGCGGACCGCCTCGGCGTCAGCAGCCGCGTCGAGATTCGCCACGGCGATCTCCTCGAGCCGATCGACACGACCTGCGATCTGATCGTCGCTAATCCTCCATATGTCGTTGCCGGAGCAGGACCAGCGCTCACGCCGGAAGTGCGCGACCACGAGCCGGACGTGGCGCTGTTCGGCGGCGAGGATGGATTGCGGCTCGTCGAACGGCTCGTGCGCGATGCACCTGCCCGAATCCGTTCGGGTGGCGCGCTCATCTTCGAGTTCGGCTACGGACAGGACGAAGAGATCGAGCAGATGATCGCGCGATCGGCGGATCTCACGATCATCGACATCAAGCGCGATCTCCAGGGCATCGCCCGTACGGCCGTCGCGCGACGGCGCTAATGGCGTGTCCGTTCGAAATGTAACGCGGGCCGTTGGGTTGGAACGGCCCGAAGATCGCGGTTCACGGCTTGACGTGATCCCTTCGCCGTCTGTTGAGAGGGTCCACTAAAATATCCGGCGCCATGGCCGAATGCCTGTTCTGCCGCATCATGAACCGTGAGATTCCGGCGACGATCGTCTACGAGGACGACAAGGTGGTCGCGTTCAACGACATCAATCCGCAGGCGCCGGCGCACGTGCTCGTCGTGCCGCGGCGTCACATCGAGACGCTGAACGATCTCGGTCCCGACGACGATCAGATTGTCGGTGAGCTCGTTCGGCGCGCGGCGGCGATCGCCAAACAGCGCGGAATCGCGGCGGGCGGTTACCGCACCGTGTTCAACACCAACCGCGAAGCAGGGCAGACGGTCTTCCACATTCATCTTCATCTCATCGGCGGCCGCACGATGCACTGGCCGCCGGGTTAGGGAACTCTCAAAACCTTGACGTCGTGAGCCCGTCGAAGGACGAGCGCTCAGGGCGGACACGCGGGTCCCCCCGACGACTCTGTTAACCGTTCTCTCCGGGTTCTCGTCTAACGCATTCATGCACCTGGGGACCTGGCTCGGAGACCTTCGTTCGGCCTGGCGCAATACGGTTCGGCACCCGGCCTTCACATTTCTCGTCGTTCTGACGCTCGCGCTCGGCATCGGCGTCAACAGCGCCGTGTTCGCGCTCGTCGACGCGGTGCTGCTGCGGCCGCTGCCCTACAAAGATCCGTCGCGCCTCGTGTTCGTGTGGCAGACGCTCCCGGAACGCAACCTCTACGAGCTCGAGCCGACGCCGTTTGACTACGCCGCCTGGCACGAAGTCCGAAGTTTTTCGGAACTGGGACTCGGCACGAGCGGCGCGTTGACGCTGACCGGCGACGACAACCCCGAGCGCGTGCGAGGCGCCTGGGTCACGGCTTCCGTCATCAGGCTGCTCGGCATCACGCCGCCGCTCGGCCGCGCGTTCACGGATGCCGAAGATCTCGACAGCGCTCCGCGCGTCGCCATCCTGAGCGACGGACTCTGGCGCCGGCGCTACGGCGCCGACCCGTCGATTCTGGGACGTGTGATTCAGATCAACAACGCTGCGACGACCGTGGTTGGCGTGATGCCGCGCGGCGCGTCGATGCCCGGGCCTCTCGCCGGCGACGACGACATCTGGCTGTCGTTCAACATGAGCGCGAAGGATCGCGCCAGCGAAATCAGCCACAACTACGAAATCTACGCGCGCCTCGCCGATGGTGTAACGGTCGAGCGCGCGTCGGCGGAGCTCGCGGCGGTCGCCGCGCGTCTGGCGAACGAGCGCCCGGACTCGCACCGCGCGTTCGGCGCGCGCATCGTGCCGTTCGACGAACAGACCGTCCGCGCGATCAAGCCGACGCTGCTCGTCGTCGCCGGCGGCGTCGCTCTGCTGCTGCTCGTGGCGTGCGCCAACGCCGCGACGCTGCTGCTGGCGCGCGCCGCCAACCGCCGTCATGAGATCGCCGTCCGCTCGGCGCTCGGCGCCAGCGCCGGACGGCTGCTCGCGCTCGCGATCTCGGAGTCGCTCATCCTCGCATTGCTCGGCGGTGTGGTGGGACTCGTCCTCGGCACCTGGACGCTGCGCGGGCTGCTGCCGCTGTTCGGCGCGAGCCTGCCGCGGTCGCTGTCCGTCGCCGTCGATGCGCGCGCCGCGCTGGTCACGTCCGGTCTTACCGCCCTGCTCGGCGTCGTCTTCGGAGCCGTGGTCGCGGTCCACGGACCCGGGCGGCTCGCTGACGCGCTGAAGGGCTCGGCGCGCACCACGACGCCCGCCGCCGCAGTCGCGCGCACGCGCAACATCCTCGTCGTCGCGCAGGTGATGCTCGCGGTCGTCCTGCTGTCGACTGCCGGCCTGATGCTCACCAGCGTCGCGAAGCTCTCGCGCATCAGCCCGGGCTTCGACGCGAATCAGGTCCTGACGTTCAGACTGGCGTTGACCGGATCGAACTACGCGCCGCCAGCGGCGCGCGCGACGTTCGTCGCCGATCTGCTGCAACGGCTCACGTCGGCGCCGGGCGTTCAGCACGCGGCGGTGATCTCGTCGATCCCGTTCGGCGGCAGCCGCGGTGCCAACGGCGTGGAGATCGAGGGCCGGCCTCGGGCACGCGGCGACGTCGGCATCATCGTCGACCAGCGGCACGTGTCGCCCGAATACTTCCAGACGCTGAGGATTCCGCTGGTGCGGGGACGGGGCTTTGCGGCGACCGACGACAACCGCGCCGAGCGCGTGACGATCATCAACCGCACGATGGCGGAACAGTACTGGCCGGGAGAAAACCCGGTGGATCGCCGTGTGCGCGTGTCCGCCGGCTTCGACTCCGGCATCTGGTTCCGTGTCATCGGCGTTGTCGAAGATGTCCGGCACATCTCGCTGAGCCGCGGGCCGGTGCCCGAGATGTATCACCCCTACGATCAGGCGCCGGTGCCGAGCTTCAGCGTTATCGTCAGAACGACTGGAGAGCCGACATCGATCGCGCCGGCGGCGCGCGCCGCCGTCCTTGCGATCGATCGCAACCTGCCGGTCTATGACGTCCGCACGATGGACGATCGCATCGCCGCGTCGTTTGCGCAGACGCGGGGCACGATGCTGCTGTTGCTCATCACCGCGTCGCTCGCGGCGGCGCTGGCTGGCGTGGCCATCTACGGATCGATCTGGTATTCGGTGACGCAGCGGATTCCGGAGATCGGCATCCGTCTCGCGCTCGGCGCCTCGCGCGCGTCGGTGTGCGCCGGCGTGGTCGGCCGAGCTGCGGCCCTCACCACGATCGGCGCGGCGATCGGCGCGCTCGCGTCACTTGCCGCCGGACCGCTCGTCCGCAGCCTGTTGTTCGACACGCGCACGACGGATCCGCGGACCTATGCGATCGTGATCGCGTCAGTGCTCGCCCTGACGCTCGTCGCGAGCCTGGCCCCCGCCCGCCGCGCGATGTCGGTCGACCCGATGATCGCGCTGCGGAATGACTAGTGGCCTGTCCACGCTGAACGAGGACCAGATCGCGGAGCGCGGCGCCCGGCTGGCAAGGCGCGACGACCGAGAATACCGGGAGTATTTGAGGGAGGAGCAACGCAGCCAGCCGGGATGCCCCGCCCGCGAGGTGGTCCTTGATCAG
>DAIUKO010000029.1:0-37552 GCA_036848175.1 Vicinamibacterales bacterium
ACCGAGTAGTTGAAGAACTTGTCGTCGGCCGTCCACCAGAACGGGTTGTTGATGACGTAACTGCCTTCGAGGACGGCGTGCTTCAAATAGGCGCGGTAATACTCCACTTCGTGCGAAATGCGATCGACGATCACCTGGTAGCCCGGCGGCTCGCCCATCTTCGTGCCGGTCAGCTTGAGGAATTCGGCGGTGATGCCGTGCCGCGCGCCGACCTCGTTCACACGCTGCAGAAACGCCGGCGGAAACGCGTACTCGCGGCCGCAGAGCAAGCCAATCTTGATGGTCATACGTGGTAGGTGCGGGCGGACTGTTCGACGCTCTCGCGCGTCTCCTGCACGAGCCACTGCGCCACCGCGCGCAGGTCGCCAGTGGACTGATAGACCTGGACCTGACGCTCCGCGCTCGTGCCGTCGCTCAGGATCTTCCGGACGTACTCGACTTCGCGCCGGCTCCCGAGGTCGTCAACCACATCGTCCACGAAGGCGAGGAGCTCGAGCGCGAGGTCGCGCATCGGCACTTCTTCGCGCTTGCCGAAGTCGATCAGCTTGCCTTCGATGCCCCAGCGCGCGGCACGCCACTTGTTCTCTTCGATGAGGGCGCGATGATAACGGCGGAACCCGAGATTGCGCTCGCGGAGGCGGAAGAGCTTGACGATGATCGCCTGGGCGAGCGCGGCGATCGCGATCGACGCGCGCGGCGCCGTCGGCACATCGCAGATCCTGAACTCCAGCGTGCCGAACGTCGGGTGCGGGCGCAGGTCCCACCAGATCTTCTTCGCGTTGTCGATCGACCGCAGCTTGACGAGCAGATTGACGTACTCTTCGTAGTCGCTCCACGCGCCGAAGTGATCCGGGATGCCGGTGCGCGGAAAGCGGCGGAAGACGGTCGTGCGGAACGATTTCAGTCCGGTATCGCGGCCCATCCAGAACGGCGAGCTCGTCGACAGCGCGAGGAGGTGCGGCAGGAAATACCGCGCCTCGTTCATCAGCGCGATCATCGATTCGCGATCCGGGACGGCGACGTGGACGTGGAGACCGAAGATGAGCAGCGATCGCGCCAGCTGGCCCATCTCCTCGACGATGTTCTGGTAGCGCTCGCCGGGCGAGAGGACCTGATCCATCCAGTTCGAGAACGGATGCGTGCCGGCGGCGGCGACGCGCAGGCCGACGCGCTCGGCCGAATCGGACAGATCGCGCCGGATGCGGATGATCTCCTCCGCCAGCTCTTCGACGTTCGCGCAGATTTTCGTGCCGACTTCGACGATCGACTGATGGAGCTCGGGCTTGATCTGGTCGCCGAAGGCGGGCGCGCTCGAGGCGAGCAGCTGCGAGACGTGCGATCGGAGCTCCCACGTCTCGGGATCGACGATCTGAAATTCTTCCTCGACACCAACCGTGAACGCGTGACCCATGGCGGCCGACTATGATAGCGCGTGCCGTGCGCCAGCGCAGAGCAGGTTTCCGAAGCGGAACTCGAGCGATGACGTGGGTCTGGGGGCTGATGGCAGCCGTCGCGCTGCTCTGGCCCGATCGCATCAGCGGACCGTTCGACGGCGTGCCGCTCGATCGCGCCGCCGAAACGGTCCTGATCGGCCTGATCGTGCCGGCGCTCTGCTTCGTCCAGCCGCGCTTTCTGACGACGCGGCTCGCGCGCGCGACGATCGGCCTGCTGCTGCTGTGGCGTATCTCGGCGGCGATGCTCTTCGTCCAGGACGGATGGTGCGTGCGCTTCGAGCCGTCGCGGCCGCTCGTCAAGGAGAGCAACGGTGCGCCGCACGCCTGGGACCTGCGGGCCGACTGGCGCTCGGCCGATCCGGCGTGCTCCGCGATCATGACGAGGTCGTACACGGAGTTCGCCGAGTTTCCCGTTTGGTTCTTCAACCTGCCCCCGCCAAGTGAGAGTTGGCCCCAACCGGAAGATCGTCCGCCCGAAGCGACCACCGTGATGCGCGTCCGCGGCTACGTCACCCCGACGCGTCCGGGCTCGTTCGACATCGAACTGGCGGCTGGCATGAAGACGACGATCGCGATCGACGGCCGGATCACGGGATTGCCGACCGCGCTCGATGCCGGCGCGCACCAGGTCGCCGTCGACGCCACCTTGACGGGTTCGCAGTGGCGGATCGTGCCGCGATGGAACGGCGAGGAGCTATGGTCGCGTGTCACCGCGACCGTCAACCGTCCGTCGATCGCGTCGCTCGGCCTCCGGTGGTGGACGCGATCGATTCCGTTCACCCTGACGATCGTGTTGCTCGTCGCGTGGATGGTGTCGGCGCTGTCGCGTGTGCAGCATCCTGGGATCGTTGCGTGGACGATCGGCATATCGCTCGTCATCGCGTTTCTCGTCCGCGCCGATCAGATCGCCGCGGCACGGTGGACGATCGTCGCCTTGATCGCAGCCGTGTTCGTACCCGTACCGCCGCGGCTCCGGAATCTCGGCGGCGCCTTCCTGCTCGTCGGCGTCCCGTGGCTGACCTATATCGGCGTCGCCGCGGCGCCGGCGATCGGGCGGTGGGTTCTGTATGACGTCGGCCACGACTACTGGATGTTTCAACGGTTCGCGTACCGGATCGTCATGCAGGGCTACTGGCTCGAAGGCGGAACACCGACTTTTTACTTCCAGCCGCTCTACCGCTGGATCGCAGCCGTGCTCCACGTCGTGTTCGGCGATTCGAGCGTCGGCGAATGGTACTGGGATGGCGCGTGTCTTCTCGCCGGCAGTCTCCTGAGCTTTCGCATCGCGCGCAGCTTCGCCGGGTTCCGGTGGGGGATCGCGGCCGCAGTCATCCCGCTCGCGGTGTTCAACCTGTCGGCCGGCCGCGATCTGGTGGGACGCGGCCTCAGTGAGATTTCATCGGCTGGACTGCTGAGCATGGCCGCGTTGTGCGCGATTGGCAGCCGCCACCGAACGACGGGCCGCGCGATCGCGGCCGGACTGCTCGCGACGCTTGCGTTCTACACGCGGTTGAACAACCTGGTCATGGCGCTCGGGGTGGCCGCGTTCGCGCTGCCACTGCGCATGCCGGTTGGTGCGCTGGTACGGCTGCGCGAGTGGCGGGCGCGTGTGGCGTGGCGAACGGCGATCGCCGTGCCGGCGGTGGTCGCGATCGGCGTGTTGTGCTTTGCGTGGCGCACCTGGTACTACACCGGCGTCTTCAGCGTCCTGCACGGCACACAAGGGCGCAGCCTGGCGGTCTGGAAGCCGGGCATGACGCTGGCGAGCGCCGCCTCCTCAATCGCCGACAGTGTCCTGCTGGTGCTCACCGTCAACGATCCGCCGCAGTTCGACGTGCTCGCGTCGCCGGTCCTCGTCGGCGCCTTCGTCGCGGTTCTCGCGATGCTCGGCACGCCGCGCCTGCGCGATCTGCCGGCGCCGGCCGTGTTGTTCTTCTTCGCGGCGATCGCCGGCGCGTTCGTCGCGCGCGGTTCGGCTTATCCCGGCCGCTTCTCGGTGCACATCATTCCGATCACGTGTGCGCTGACGGTATGCGGCGCCGCCAGCCTGTTCCATCGCGATTCACGCGTGCACCGGGTCGACGATTCGATCGTTTCTCAGGATCCGGTGCGGGCCGGCTGAAGCCGCGCCTGGCGGCGCCACTCTGGCAGCAGCTGCAGCCATCGCTCGAAGCAGATCAAGCTCCAGAGCTGTTGGCCGAGATTCGCGTCGCCCGCGAGATGCCGCTGCACGAGGCCTTCGACGAACGGACCTGACAGCATCTCGCGATACCGCGCCTCCGGCGCCAGCAGCGTGTCCCGCATGTACTCGCGCAGTCCGCGGCGGAACCAGGTGCCGACCGGCACGCCAAATCCCATTTTGCCGCGCCGCTCGATCGCCGGCGGCAACAGGTCGGCGAACGCGTCGCGGAGAATCGCCTTCGTCCTGCGTCCCGACAGCTTGAAGCGATCAGGAAGCGCCGCCGCGTACTCGACCAGTTCGCGATCGAGAAACGGCGACCGCGCTTCGAGCGCATGCGCCATCGTCATGCGATCGAGCTTGACCAGCAGATCGTCGGCCAGGTACGACACGAAATTGATCTGCAGCAGCCGGCTCAGCGCGGACCGGCCGGTCATGTGCTCGCGCTCGGCCGCGAGATGCCGCAGCGGATCGATGGATTGCAGTCGGCCGGCGAACTCGGGCCTGAGCAGCGAGGGCAGCTCGTCGTAGAACAACGCGTTCCAGATCGTCGCGCGTTCGTCGGCGGCGGCGTCCCCTGCCCGGAAGAATCGCTGCGCTTCGGCGAACCAGTGACGTTCGTGGCCGGGTGCCGGCAGGCGCAACAACAGCGCACCGCCGGCGCGCGCGATCGGACGCGGCAGCCGCTCGAACTGCAGCGCCGCCCAGAAGCGGCGATAACCGGCGAACACTTCGTCGCCGCCGTCGCCGGTGAGGACCACCGTCACGTGCTCACGCGCCAGCTTCGACACGACGTAGGTCGGAACTGCCGACGAGTCGCCGAAGGGGCCGTCGTGATGCCAGACGAGCGTATCGATCAGATCGATCGCCGAGGGCGCCACGCGGAATTCCGTGTGGCTCGTTTTGAACCGCTCCGCGACGAGGCGTGCATAAGGCGTCTCGTCGTACGCCGCGTCGCCCTCGAAGCCGATGCTGAAGGTCTTGACCGGCTCGGATATCAACTGGCTCATCAGGCCGACGACGATCGTGGAATCGATGCCGCCGCTGAGAAACGCACCGAGCGGCACGTCGCTGATCAGCCGCCGCTCGACCGCCGCCGTCAGGCGCTGTCGAATGCCGGCGATGGCCTCGGCCTGCGTGACTGGCGGAACCTCCGACTCCAGCGGGTACTCGAGCCGCCAGTATCGATGCGGGTTGATGTCGCCGGACGCGTCCACCGTCAGGTACGTGCCAGGCTCGACCTGCCGGACGTTTCGATAGAACGTTGCCGGATTCGGGACACAGCCGTGCGTGAAGTAGAACGGAAGCGACTCCGGATCGATCTCGAGGTCGATGTCCGGATGCGACAGGAACGCTTTGATCTCCGAGGCAAAGGCGAAGAGGCGATCGGACTGGTAGTAGAAGAGCGGCTTCTTGCCGGCGCGATCCCGAGCCAGGGTCAGGCGTTCGGTGCGGTCGTCCCAGATCGCGATCGCGAACATGCCTTCGAGATCGGCGATGCAGGCCGGACCTTTCTCCTCGTAGAGATGAACGATCGCCTCGGTGTCGCTCGCCGAGCGGAACTGGTGGCCGCGCGCGGCGAGGTCGCGCCGCAGTTCGCGGAAGTTGTAGATCTCGCCGTTGAACACCACGTGGACCGAGCCGTCCTCGTTCGGCATCGGTTGATTGGCGTTCGGCGTGAGATCGATGATGCGCAGCCGGCGAAAGGCGAGGCCGCCGAAGCCGACCGGCGATGCAAACACGCCGCTGGCGTCGGGCCCGCGATGCAGGAGCCGATCGCGCATCGCGACGAGCTCCTCCGCCGGCGGACGCTGCCGATCGAACCGCCGCTCACCGCAGATGCCGCACATCTTTGATTACAATCTCTTCCCGGACATGGTCTTTACGTCGCTCGCCTTCATCATCTTCTACATTATCGTCTTCTCGATCTATTGGCTGCCCGGCAAGGACGGACAGAACAAGCTGGTCGTGCTCTCTGGTCTCGTGTTCTACGGGTGGTGGGACTGGCGGTTCGCGGTGCTGCTGCTCGTCACCACCGGCATCGACTACGCCGTCGGCCTGGCGCTCGAACGCGAAGAGGACGACCGCCGGCGGCGCGCGTGGCTGATGCTCTCGCTGGTCACGAACCTCGGCGTCCTCGGCTTCTTCAAGTACTTCAACTTCTTCGCCGACTCGTTCGCCCGGTTCAGCGCGCTGTTCGGCATGCACCCGTCGATGTTCACGCTGCAGATCCTCCTGCCGATGGGGATCAGCTTCTACACGTTCCAGGCCCTCAGCTACACCATCGACGTCTATCGCCGCGAGCTGGACGCCGTCCACGATCCGATTCGATACTTTTCGTTCATCCTGTTCTTTCCTCACCTCGTGGCCGGGCCGATCGTGCGGGCGAAGGATCTGCTCGGGCAGTTCAACCGGCGGCGGATCTTCAATCCGGACACCGCGCCCGACGCGCTGCGGCAGATGCTGTGGGGCTTCTTCATCAAGGTCGTGATCGCCGACAATCTGGCGCCGGTCGTCTCAGCGTCCTACGATCACATCGCCACGACATCGGGGTGGCAGCTGCTGTTTGCCACGGCGTGCTTCGCGATTCAGATCTATTGCGATTTCGCCGGCTACACGCACATCGCGATCGGATGCGCCAGACTCCTCGGGATCGAGCTGATGAGGAATTTCGCGTACCCCTATTTCTCGCGGAGCATTCCGGAGTTCTGGGGACGCTGGCACATCTCGCTGACGAGATGGTTTCGTCAGTACCTCTATCTTCCACTGGGCGGCAATCGCGTCACCTATCGCCGGTGGCTGCTCAACATTCTGATCGTCTTTCTGGTAAGCGGCCTGTGGCACGGCGCCAATTGGACGTTCGTCGTCTGGGGTCTGCTGCACGGGGTGCTCTATCTTGCCTACGCGATCGCGTGGCCGGAGTCGCGGACGATGGTCGATCGAACGCCGGGCGGCGATTCGCTGGTACCTTCTCTGACGTCGGTGGCGCAGATCGCGTTGACGTTCACGTTGACCTGCCTTGCCTGGGTCTTCTTCCGCGCCGCTTCGGTCGGTGACGCGGTCACGATCCTCGGGAAGATTGCCTCGGACGTCACCAGGCCGCAGGCCCTGGGCACGATGACGGGGAGACACGTCGTCGTCTGGATCCTCATTCTCTTCGCCGTCGAGTGGACGCAGCGCGAGTACGCGAATCCGCTTCACGTCGAGCGATTGCCGCGTCCGTTTCGGTGGAGCTTGTACTACGCGTTCGCCACGATCATGTTCATGTTCGCGCCGATGCATTACACACCGTTCATCTACTTTCAATTCTGACCAGGCGCTGATTGCGACGATTCCTCCGGCACCTTGTCCGCTTCCTGTCGCTTCCGGCTGTCCTGGTCCTTCTCGGCGAAGCGGTCCTGCATTGGTCGGGCGAGCTGTGGCCGCTGGATCGCGTCTTCGCCTATCAGCGCGCTCATCCTGATTCGCTCTACCTGCGCGCCACCGATCAGTTGTTCTACGCCTACAAGTACCACGGCATCCTCACGAAGAACCCGTCGATTGTCGTGGCCGGATCGTCGCGGACGATGAAATTCCGGGCGGAGATGTTCGGCGACCGCGCCGACCGCTTCTACAACGCCGGCGGGATGCTCAACAGCCTCGGCGATGTCCACGAGTTCAGCGTGACGCTGCCGTCCACGCGGACGCCGGCGGTGCTGCTGCTGGGCATCGATCTCTGGTGGTTCAACGACCAGGTCGAGCCGCTGAACAGCTTCCTCGTCGAGATCTCGAAAGACGCGAATACCTTCGATGAACAGGTGATCGCGATGCGGTGGCTGGTGAAACATCCGGTGTCGTTCGCAAGAGAGCTGCTCGCGATGGCCGGGGGAACCGACGATCGGATGCTCGGCGTCGCCGCGCGCGAGAAAGGCGGCGGATTCCGGCCCGATGGCAGCTTCAAGTCGGCCGTACCGACGCCTCGATCGGCAAAGGAGTGGCGATTCATCGACCGGGAGACGCCGCCGATCATCGAGCGCGTGAAAAAGGGGGTTGCCAATTTTCCGCCAGCCGCCAACGTCTCACCCGAAGGAGCGGCGCTGCTGGACGCGGTGCTCGCGCGCTTCGAGAACAGGCGTGTGCTGGTGATTGGCTACCTGCCGCCGTTCTCGTCAGAGGTGCTCGCCGAGCTTCAGTCCGATCCGCGGCATTCAGGAATCGTGGCCGACTTCAGGCGGACGATTCCGGAGATCTTCCGCAAGCACGGCTTCCCGCTGCTCGATGCCTCCGACGCGTCCGCGCTCGGCATGGACGATCGCGCGATGAGCGACGGATTTCACGCCGAGGAAACGTTTCAGGTCCACGTCCTGGCGGCGCTCGTCCGGGACGAGCGCGTACGCGCGGCCCTGCCCGGCGCGCCCGCCGTGCTCGAGCGGGCGCTCGCCTCGCCAAGGACGAACTACTGGGAGCCGGATCTAGGGTCCTGAAGGCCTGCCAACGGCCGCCGGTTTATCGTGACGGCGATTTTCTCAACCAGCCGCGCGACCAGTAGTACAGGAGCGCCGCGTACTCGTACACGGCATCGTCGGACTGCGACAGCGAGTCGATGTTCGGCACGAGCGGCGGCGGCGGCGGCACGGCCTCCGATCGAAGCGGCGCGACCGACGGCACCGGATCGAGACCGAGCGCGCGGAACGCCGCCATCGAGCGGCGCATGTGGGTCGGCGTGGTGACGAGGACGAAGCGCCCGATGTGACGCTCGCGAAGCAGAGACGCGACCTGCAGCGCCTGCTCGCGCGTCGTTTTCGACTGCGATTCCTCGACGATCGCGCTCGGAGCGATGCCGGCGCTCACGAGCCAGTCCCGCATGATCGCGCTCTCGGGGCGGACGTCGCGATCGGGTCTGGGCGTCCCTCCCGACGCGATCACGAGCGGCGCACCGATGATCTCGCGGACGCGCGCCGTTTCGAGGGCCCGCAGCAGGCTGGACGACGTCAGCACGCCGCCCGTAATGGTGCCGACGCGTGCGGTGATTGCGCCGCCGCCAAGCACCACCACGGCCTCGGCGCCCCGGCCGTCGTCCGCAGTCATGACGCGGGGCATTCGCTGGGTCAAGGCCGCCGTCACGATCCACGCACCGAGTGAGGTTGTCAGCAGCCAGTAACCCACCAGTACCGCGGCGGTATAGGCGCGCAGCCATTTCGATGCCGGTCGCCGCCACAACCAGGCGACACCGATCGCCAGCAGCGCCAGCAGCGGCAGCGGTGACGACAGATGGCACTGGTCTTTGATGAATTCGAGAATCACGAAGCGCGGGCGACCGCTACGAGCCGATTTGCCGAATGGCCGATGAATCCTTCCGGGAAGAACTGTTCGTCTGACCCTCGACGAGCGGCTCGATCTTCACGCGCAGCACCGACAGCTCAACCTGATGTTGCGAGCAGAGGACTTCGAGGTTGTTCAACCGCTCAGGAGTGAGGCTGCGCGCGCTGATGACGACGCCGTTGATCGAGGCGGCGCGCACGAGGACGGTCAACGCGGAGTAGCCGCCGAGCACCGGATAGCCGACCACGCGAAGGCCCGCCTTTCGCGGATCGTCGTCGATGAAGCCGGCGACGCGCACGTCGCCTGCACCGGCGAGCACCTCACGGACGGCAAGACCGGCCGAATCGCCGGCACCGTAGATGACGACCCGCCGGCCGGACTGGCGCTGGCGGTGGAGGAACTCGCCGACGAGTCTCAGCGACGCGCGCGACAAGGTCACCGCGAGGAGCAGCAGAACGGCGTAGATCGCAAACACGGTCCGCGAATACGCGAACATCTTGAAGACGCCGAGAATCACCAGCAACGCGCTCGCCACGCCGAGGAACACGCCGCGAGCGACCACGAGCGTGTCCGTCATGCCGAAATGCCGCCAGAGACCGCGGTACACGCCCACCGCGAAGAACGCCACCATCTGCGCGGCGACGATCACCGGCAGCGACTGCATGAAGATCGCGAAGTTGTTGAGGAAGTCCCCTGGATCCTCGAAGCGCAGGCGGTACGCGGCGTAGTAGCAGATCACGATGAGGCAGAAGTCGAGCAGGACCTCGGCGACGCGCCGCTTGTACATGAACTCGACGACGATCGGCGTGAACATCCCGTGCCTGATGCGCTCGTCCGATTCGTCGTAGACGCGAATCCCGGCGAGGTACGCGGCGAACAGCACGACGGAGAGCACGAACACCGACGCCGCGAGCAGCACGGTACTCTGTTGCCCGAAACTGCCGACGCTGACGCCGAACGCGCCTCCGACCGCGGCCATCAGCCACAGCAGCACCACCGCGCGGCGTTCCGACAGACCGATCGCCACGAGCCGGTGCGACGAATGATCGCGGCCGCCCTCCGATGCCCGGCGTCCCGACACCCACCGCGACAAGGTGACGAGCGTCATGTCGAAGATTGGAAACAGGAGGACCAGCACCGGGCCGGCGACGATGGGCAGGATGTCGGAGCGGGTCGCTGAGTCGGCGTTGCTGCTCAACGTGATCGCGGCAAAGCTGAACCCGAGGAACAGACTGCCGCTGTCGCCCATGAAAATCGACGCCGGATGCACGTTGTACAGCAGGAACCCGCCGGTCGCGCCGATCAGAATGGCCAGGTAGCGCGCCTCGACGAACGCCCGCGGCCCGGCGCCTTCGGGCAGCAGGTGGATGAGCAACGCAAAACCGACGACCAGCGCGATGCCGCCGCACAGCCCGTCCATGTTGTCGATGAGGTTGAACGCGTTGGTCAGGCCGACCACCCAGACCAGCGTCAACAAGGTGTCGAGCGTCATCGACTCGAGCCAGTGCAGGCGGAAGTCGAAGAGCAGAAGCGCCGACGCCAGCGCGATCTGCGCGATCAGTTTCGTCGCCGGCTTGAGCGACAGCAGGTCGTCGACCAGTCCGACACCGAACATCAGAACAGCGGTCAGCGTGAGAACCGGCAGCTGCCGCGCGACGCCGAATCCCAACGCACACCCGATGAAGACGGATGCGATGGCGACGCCGCCGAAGAGCGCGACGCTCCGTCGGTGCCACCGATCCTCTCGCGGCTTGGCGACGAACCCGAGGCGCACCGCGACGCTGCGACAGATCGGTACCGCAATGACCGACAGCCCGAAGGCTGTCAGCAGCGGAAGAGCGATCGCGATCATCCGGGCCGTCGGCATGTTACTCCGTCATCTGCTCTCGTACAACCGCCTCGCGACGCTGGCGGTGCGGTCCAGTAGCCCTCGCTGCTCGAGCCAGCCGATGATTGCCGCCCGCGAGTCACCGGGCGTTTGTCGATCGGTGTGGATGTGAATGTCCGGATACAGCGGTGGTTCGTACGGGTCTGACACGCCGGTGAAATGCGGAAGCTCGCCGCCGAGCGCCTTCGCGTACAAGCCTTTCCCGTCGCGACGCACGAGCTCGTCGAGCGAACAGTCGAGGAACACCTCGACGAACGGCGCCTCGTGGCTTCGCCGCACTTCGTCGCGGACCTCCCGATACGGCGAGATCGCCGCGGAAATGACGACGACGCCGTTTCGCGAGAGCAGGCGGGCGACGTATCCAATGCGACGGATATTCGTGTCTCGATCCGCTTTCGAGAAGCCGAGGCCTCTGCTGAGATTCGTCCGGATTTCGTCGCCGTCGAGAATCTCGACGCGCCGCCCCTGCGCGGCGATTTCGTCACCAACCGCGTGGGCCAGGGTCGACTTCCCGGCGCCCGACAAGCCGGTGAACCACAGCGTGAAGCCACTCTCGGCCGCCGTCATGCAGTCCTCCAACTTATCACGAGACCACATGAGGCACGGCGTGCCGCGGGCGCGGGCGCCGGTTGATGTGCGCTAGAATCCTCGCTGCCATCGAATCCCTCACTCTCCACGACCGAGCAGCCACGTCTCGACAGGCGCTCATCTGGCGCTGGCTTCCTGTCAGGCTCCTCCTCGCGGTCATTCCGGCGTGGTTCACGGTTTCGATACTCATCTTCAACGTCGAGATGCCGACGAAGGTCATCGTCGGATCGATCCTGGCGCTGTCGATCGTCTCGCCGGTCGCCGGTTTCCTGTGCGCGCTGGCGGTGGCGCCGCTCGGCCATTTACTCTCCGTCCTGATCACCTATAACGACTTCCGGGTCACCGAAGCCGTTGTGCTGGCGTTCTTCACGGGGTGGCTGCTGCACGGGTATGCGGACCACCGAGGGCCGGAAATGCCCCGCGCCATCGGATGGCTGATGGCCGCCGCGATCGTGGCGTCGATCGCCGGTCTGGTGTGGCGGCTCGGACGATATCCTGGCGAGCTGGCGCACGAATTCGAGGTGATTACTCACGCGTACTATTTGCTCCCCGATCGCATCGGACTCGGCGCCGGCGCACGAATCATCGAGGGGGTCGCCGTGGCGGCGGCGGCCGTCATGCTCTTCCGCACCCGGCCGCGGCTCGCCATCACGCTTCCCGCCGTTCTGGCCGGAGGCGGATGCATCGTCGCCGCAGCGAGCTGGCTGCTCTGGTACGGCATCGCACCGGCGGCTATCCTGAAGCAGTACGCCTTCAACCGGTATCGGGTCGCCGCTCACGTCGGCGACGCCAACGCGGCGGGCAGCCACTTCGCGATGCTCGTCTGCCTGACGCTCGGAATGATCCTGTACGCGCGCGGACGCGAGCGCGCGATCTGGCTGGTGATGTTCGCCGCCAACGCGACCGCATTGTGGCTGACGGCATCGCGAAGTGCGGTGGTTGCGGCCTCGCTCGCCGTGATCGTCGCCGCCGCATGGATGATATCGAGTCGGCTGAAGTCGCGCACGCAGATCATGGTCATCGGCGCCGCCGCCATCGTCGTGATCGCGATCGGCGTCGTCCCGTTGTGGAAATCGACGGCCAACCAGTTGAACCGCGGCACGACGTTTCGCGTGCAGTTCAATTCGACGAGCTGGCGGATGATCGCGGCGCGTCCGCTCATTGGAGTCGGCATCGGCCAGTACTACCCAGTATCGACGCTGTTCCTCACGCCGGAGCTGGCCTGGAACTACGGTTCTGAAAACGCGCACAACTACTTTCTGCAGATCGGCGCCGAGCTCGGCGCGCCGGGCCTCCTCCTGTTCTCGGCGTTCATCGGCGCAGGTCTGTGGCGGGCGATGCGCGCCCTCACCGTGGCGCCGCGCGACGTCCGCCTGCTCGGCGTCAGCAGCGGAGTCGCGGCATTCGCCGCGACCTGCTTCGTCGGCCATCCATTTCTGATCGACGAAGTCGCCATTCCGTTCTGGGCGCAATTCGGTCTGCTGCTCGGGTTGTCGGGGTCGACGCTGGAAAACCATCGTCTGACTGCGCGCGACGATCGATCGCCGCGCGCACCCCGGTCGCGGCTGGTGACGGCAGCAGTCGTGGCGATCGTCGTGTATTGCGGGCTGGCCGTTCCGATCAGGGCGCTCAGGAAGGACATCGCACCGCCCGAATCGCAGGCAGTCGATGGATTCTACGGGTGGGAATCAGGCGCCGAGGGCGAGCGCTACCGCTGGACCGATCTCTACGCGAGCCTGTTCGTGCCGGCCGACGTGGCGCACGTCGACATTCCGATCCGGATTCCGGCGAGCGTTCCAGGTCTGAAGCCTGTTGCGGTCACGCTGTCGATCAACGGAGGGAAGGGGTCGACAACGCTCGCCACCAGCAACTGGACGATCGTGCCCGTCGATCTGCCCGAGCCGCAATCGCCGGTGCGGTTCACCCGGATCAACCTGCGCGCCGATCGCACCTGGCAGCCGGCGCTGTACGTTCCCGGCAGCGCCGACTTCCGATTCGTCGGCGTGCAGGTCGGCGAGGTGCCGATCGTGCTGCGCCGCTGATTCATCGGCCGTCGCCGAACCGGATCTTGAGCAGAACGTACACGGCGTCGAGGCCGTCGATCCATCGGATCTTCTTGCCTTCTTCGTTGTTTCGCGGGTGATACGAGATGGGGACCTCGAGGATGCGGTATCCCTTGCGGAGCACTTTCGCAGTGAATTCAGGCTCGAAGTCGAACGCGACGCAGCGCCAGCGGATCCCGTCCACGACCTCGCGGCGGAACATCTTGTAGGCGGTCTCCATGTCGGTCAGCCGCGCGCCGAACAGAATGTTGGTGAGCGCGGTCAGCCCGGCATTGGCGATGCGCGCTTTCAGGCGCACCTGATTTCGTCCGTCGAGAAACCGCGAGCCGAACACCACCGAGCTTCGCCCTTCGACAATCGGCTGCAGCAGGCGCCCGTACTCCTCGGGATTGAGCTCGAGGTCGGCGTCCTGGATCAGCACGACGTCGCCGGTCGCGTAGCTGAGCCCGAGCCGGATGGCGCAGCCTTTCCCGACGTTGATCCGGTTCGAGTAGATGCGGACGCGGGGATCGTCGATCCACTTGCTCGAGGCCATCGCCGCGCGCGTGCCGTCGCTCGATCCATCGTCGGCGATGATCACTTCCGAGTCGATGCTGCCGAGATCGACCGCGAGGACGCGCTCGACGATCGCGCTGATCGTCTGTTCTTCGTTGTAGACCGGGATGATGATGGAGAGCTTCACGGATATGATCCGTCGAGATGAACCGCGGGACGGTGTACGTCGCGTGCGCGGCCTCGCTCGCCATTGGAGTGTTCTTCATCCTGGTCTGGGCGCCGCATCCGTGGGGGTGGCAAGGCTTCGACGACTATCACGACCTCGGCCTCGCGGTCGCCCGCGGAGATGCGTATCCCACGATGGATCGACCGTGGGGCTACGCGTACTTTCTCGCGGCGTTCTATCGCCTGTTCGGCGATCGGCCGTGGATCCCGCTGCTGGGACAAGCGGCGCTCAACTCTCTGATGCCGCTCCTCGTCTACCTCTTCGCGCGCGACGAGTTCGACGAGCGCGTCGCCGTCGTCTCCTCGCTGTTGGTTGGACTGTTCTCCTTCAACACCGTCTATGCGTCGACGCAGTCGGCCGATGCGGTCGGCAACGTTCTCTTCATGGCTGCCGTCGTCGTGTTCGCGCGTGCGAGACGTCGCGGTGAGTGGCGAGGGTGCGCGAGCGCCGGCCTGCTGCTTGGAGTCGCCGCGCAGTTCCGGCCCAACCTGATCCTCGTCCCCATCCTGCTGGCGGCGTTCCTCGTGATCGAGCGGCGCGATCGCGCGCGCGTCATCCAGGCATGTGCGGTCGTGGTCGCAGCGACCGCCACGCTCGTCCCGTGGGCTATCCGCAATCAGCGGCTTGCCGGCGTACCGATGCTCACGACCACACACGGCGCGATGCAGTTGTGGTACGGCACGCTGCAGTCGGGCCCGTACCTGAAGAGCCGCGCGCACAACCCGCGATCGGCGTTCGAAACCGGATCGTTTCCGTACACGAGCCTCGATCGTCTGCCGCTCGTCGTCACCGGACGATTGGCTGCGTGCGCGCCGCCGCCGTCGCACCTCGCCGTCGTCTATTGGAGTGACCGGGATGGTGAGCGCCGCCGCGTGCCGGTGCAGTGGTCGAGCGATGGCGAATTCCAGGCCGAGATCCCCCCCTCCCCGCCGCCGACGACGTATTACGTCGACGTCGAGGGCGCCGGTCGATCGGCCGACGCCGCTCCGTACGTCTACTTCGTGAGCGCGGACCATTTCGGCGACCTCGATCGACACGACGATCTGTTCGATGTATTCGATCTCATTCGGATGATGCGGCACGTCGCCTGGGGTGAGCACGTACCCGTCGGCGATCGTCTGGACTTCAACGGCGACGGCGGGCTTTCCGACGTCGATGTGGTGATGGCCGCGTCGATCCTGCTCGATCGCGCGCATGCAACCGCGTCGACGATCGCGGACCGACGCGAGACGGTTGATTCGAGTGAAACCGCGGTGGCGCTGCGCCTGGCCGACGGATCGTCGTTGACCGTTCCGCACGACTGGTCTGGCCGGATCACCGATGTCGACGCGACCATTGGTCTGGCGTCCGCGCTCGTGCACGCTGCGATGCCATGGACGTCGGTGCGCACAGATCACACGTCGAGCGGCGGATGCGCCGCCGTCGAGGAGGTGGCGGTCAATACCGTGTTCTACCGTCGCGAGCCCGACGCGATGCGGCGATACATGGCGCTCGCCCTCGAGAACATCCGCCGCGATCCGGCCGCATACGCGGCCGGCGTCGCCTACCGGACGCTGCGCGTGTTCTTCGTCGAGGCCAGCGACGATCCGCATACTACCTATCGGTTCGCGAGCAGCGACCGCATCTACCGTATCGCGCAAGCCGTCTCGATCGCGCTGCTCGTGCTGTTCGCCGCCGGTGTCGGGGCGGCGTGGCGCCGCGGCGCGGCGATCGCCCTGCCGCTGGTCCTCATCGCCTATATCCCGGCAACGCTCGGTTTCATGCTCACCAACATGCGCTATTCGGTCACCGTCCAGCCGCTGATGTTCGTCTTCGTCGCCGCCGCATTGATCACCGCAGCCGAGGCGACTGCGCGAGCACGCGGTCGCGAAGATAGTCGAACAACACCTCGGCTTTGAGCGCGTTCGCGTTCCCGATCGCGTGCCCGGATGCGAACGGCATCTGCGACGGCCGCACCCGCCGGAACGCCTCGTAGCTGCTGACGGCCGGCGTCCCGTTGCCGAGATAGTTCATGTAGAAGCGGTTCAACGCCGCCGAGCCGCCGTCGAAGAAGACGTCGGGGTCCTTGCACTCGCGCGGCACGACGCTGGCGAAGAAGGCGATCGAGTAGACGCCGTCGCGGTGCAGTTGCTGGAATCGACGGACGGCGTCGAGCCAGTCCGACCATCCCGCCTCGTGTTGAATCGCCTGAAGAATGTTCGCGTCGAGCGGCGTCGCCTGCGGACAGTCGATCGACGCGACCGCCCCGTCCGACAACGTCTCGTACGGCGTCAGCTGCTGCTCCTCGAGGTCCGCGACGTGCGCGAGCTTCGCAATCAGGTTCTCTTCGGCGGCGACATGAACCAGGCGCTGACGGTAGCTGTTGTCGCCGGAAAGGCGCCAGGCGGCCTGAAGGTACACGCGCTTGTAGAACTCGGTTGAATAGACGTGGCGGTAGAGGAACGACAGGACCGCGCTGCGCGTCCGCGCGGCGATACCCGGTGTCTGCACTTTGTAGTTGCCGACGAAATCGTTTTCGAAAAAACCGACGACAACGAGATCGGGCCGGAAGCGCGGACCTTCCTCGAGCAGGTGCGCCAATTCCTGGCTGGTGTTGTAACCGGGCACGCCGGCGTTCCACACCTGCCAGTCGATGTCGGGCCGCCACGCCTTCAGCTTCAGCTCGAGGAGGAACGGGTAGGTGTGCTCGTTGACGGACCCGTCGCCGAACGTCACCGAGTCGCCGAGCACGAGGATGCGGAACGTTCGCGGCGACTTT
This sequence comes from Vicinamibacterales bacterium, assembly GCA_036848175.1. Lineage (GTDB taxonomy): Bacteria > Acidobacteriota > Vicinamibacteria > Vicinamibacterales > CAVVIG01 > QHWF01. The sequence continues at coordinate 16,953 of DAIUKO010000029.1, forward strand.
TCGAGCGCGTATTCGCGATCGTCGCGGAAGCCCAGCCGGTTGATCGTCACCGGCACACCGCCGAACCAGCCGCGATAGCCGGGCGACAGGCGTTGGATGCGTGCCGGATCGGAGAGGAAAAAGCCTGGCGTCCCCTTGTGCTCGTTCCACGTGGCTCGCGTCCAGATTTCGATCGCCACCGCGAGCAGGACCATCGACAACAGCGTCGCCGAGAGGCTCGTCACGATTCGCTTGGTGAAACGGTTCATACGCCGTGACGAAATCGCTGTGGCCCGGGCCCTTCAGGCGCCGCGGCCCTGAAGGGCCGCCCACGAGAAGGCGATCTCTTCGCAGCCTCACGCATGCCGCTCTGCGAGTTCGAGATAGAGCGCCGACAACGAATCGAGATACGCCGCTTCGGTGTACCCGCGCTCGATCGTTTCACGGGCGTGCGTGCCGAGGCGGGCGCGTAACTCCGGCGAACGGATCAACGTGGCGATGGCATCGGCCAATGCCGTCTCGTCAGCGGGCGGGACGAGCAGACCGTTCACGCCCGACTTGACCACCTCGGGCACACCACCCACCGTTGTCGCGACGACCGCGCTGCCCATCAGCATCGCCTCGAGCAGCGCCAGCGGAAGGCCCTCGATGAGCGACGGGAGCACGAAGACGTCGATCGCGGGAAGGACGTCAGCCGCGTGAGGCACCATGCCGAGAAAGTGCACCCGGCCGGCGAGTCCGAGGCTTTCAGTCAGCGCTTCGAGTCGCGGACGTTCCGGACCCTCGCCTGCGAGGATCAGCGTGCAGGCGAGGCCGCGGTCGCGAAGCCGCGCCATCGCGCGCAGCAGGTACGGGTGGCCTTTCTTCGGAGTCAGCGACGCAATCGTCCCGATCGTGACGTCACGTCCCGCGCCGAGTAAGGCGCGAACCGCCGCGACGCGCTCGGCCGACGGCGCGCGGACCGCCACGCCGTTGGGCACGACCTTGATCGTGGAGGCTGCGATGCCGAGCTGATCGCCGAGAAAATCTCGCACTTCACCCGAGACGGCGACGAGCGCATCGGTCATCCGCGCCAGCCAGCGCTCGACGGCGACGTAGCGCCGCGCCTTGTGGGTGTAGACGTTGTGCTCGGTGGCAACGACGATCGGGACAGCGGCCAGCCGCGCGGCAACACGGCCGTAGAGATTCGCCGACTGCAGATGCGTATGAACAATCGTCGGTCGACACGCGCGGATCGTGCGCACGAGCCGCGCGAATGCAATCGGGTGTCGCAGTCCGGGGTACTCGCCGACGCAGAACACCGGGATGCCCGCCGCTTCGACCTCAGCGGCCAGCGGTCCACGTTCTGTGAGGACACAAATCGCCTGCGCGAACCGCGCCGAGGGCAACCCGTTGGCGGCCGAGACGACAAGCCGCTCCGCACCGCCGATGCCGAGACTGGTGATGACGTGAAGAACGCGGATCGGCGCGCGCTCGCTCACGACGCGCGCACGCCGGAGGAAACGGAGGAAGCATGCGCGACGACGGAGGAAACAGAGTTCACAAACGGAGGAACTGAGTCAACGGAGGACGAACGGAGAAGACGGGTGTTTCGAAGCACTCAGAAACCGAGAGCGGATCACGAAGTTCGACGGGCCGGCCTGCGTAGCAGGCCGGCTAACTGCGCCGGACCGGATCGGAATTCGTGAGCGGCTCGGAATACAGTGCCGTTTCACGAATTCCGATCCGATCCGTCGCAGTGCGTCGCTTCGCGACGCCCGTCGAACTCGCCTCCGTTCGTCCTCCGTTAGCTCCGTTGCTCCGTTTGTGAACTCCGTTGACTCCGTATCACTCCGTTCCGTCGACGGCGCTAGATCCACCCGCGGACCCAGTACACGACGATGGCGAGGTATTCGTGGAAGAGGGCTCGCACTTGCTCGAGTGTCGCGCCGTGCGTGTGATCGTAGAACTGGCTTTTCAGCGGCGGCGTCGGGATGACGCGGACTCCGGGGGCGGCCTTGTGCCACACCAGCAGCGCGCGCCGCATATGGTACGGCGAGCTGACGAGCAGCACCGAGGACCATTGCCGCGTCTTCAGGATCTCGTCGGTGAATGCCACGTTCTGATGCGTGTCGGTCGCGCGCGGTTCGAGGACGATCGCGTCCGGCGGCACGCCCTGTTGGACGGCGAGCGAGCGCATCTGCTCGGCTTCCGGAAAGCTGTAGGTGTAGCCGGTCGAAAAGATCAGACGCGTCGAATACCCGCCCTTGAAGAGATCGATCGCGCGCTGCGCTCGTTCCTGGGTGCCGCCGCCGGCCTTGCCCGATTCGCCGACGCCGCCCGCGAAGACGACGATCGCATCGGCCGGCGCCGGCGCCTGCTCCCGACGCAGCGGTGCGGCCGCCCACCACACCGCGTTCGTGTAAAACACGATGAGATAGAGCGCGAGGACCGCCGCCAGAATCTGCGCGGCGTAGGTGCGCGTCTCTCGATAGACGCGCCGCAGCGTCTCGTCCCAGCGCTGTGAGGACGTCGCCCGCCGTTCGAGCGCCTCGTCGATGAGCACGTTCATCTGCGCGATCCGGCTCTGCCAGCTGTTGTCGTGCGCGGCGGCGACGCGGCGCGCCACCTCCGGCGTCGACGAATCGTTCAACGCGCGGCGGATCGCATTCGAGAAGGCTTCGGCGCCGGACGCGACCTCGACCAGCGGTCCGTGGTCCACGTTGAAGCGGCGAATCTCCGGCAGGTCGGTGGCCACGACGGGAAGGCCCATGACCAGGTACTCGTTGAGCTTCGTGGGATACACGTTGAGCGTGTATTCGGCGACGCGGTACGGCACGATGCCGACGTCGAAGCCTTTCACGTACGCCGGCACCGCGTCGTGCGGCCGCTGGCCGAGCAGCCGCACGTTCTTGCAGGCGGCGAGCGCCGTCACGTCGGTCTGCGCGGGGCCGACGAGCGCGAACGTCACGTCGGGCAGCCGCGCCGCGGCGCCGACGATCAAATCCTGATCGACCCACTGATGCAGGCCGCCGAGATAGCCGACGATCGGACGCGGCAGCGCCTCGAGATCCGCCGGCGCCGGATCGCCGCCGTGGCGCACGCGATCGAACCGCTCGAAGTTGACGCCGAACGGAAAGAGATGCACATGAGCGCTGAAGCGCGCGGCACGCTGGCGAAGCTTCTCCGATGTGACGAACACCAGATCCGCCTGCGCGAACAGGCGCTCCTCGCTCGACACGATCCGCTTCGCGCCGGGCGAGCTCGCGGCGAGGTCGTCGATGCAGTAATAGATCGTCAGCGCCGGGTCCAGCGCGGCGATCAGATCCAGCGCGACCGGCGTCGGCAGAAACGTCCAGACGATCGGACGGTAGAAGCCGGTCGCACCCGCCCAGCGGCGCAGCGCGCGCGCGAGGAGCACGCGGTTGAGGGCGCGCGCGATCCGCGAGTAGGGCAGCGGCAGCAGCAGCGGCGAGTAGACGAACAGGTTCGGCCGCTCTTCACGGAATCCCTTGGTCCCGCGCCACCAGTTCCTGATCCGCTGGCGGACGCGCGGCAGATCGCGGGCACGCGGCGCCCGCACGCCGGTGTTCTCGACGAACAGCACGCGGTGACCCTGGGCCGCGAGCGTGGACATGATCTCCTGGTGACCCTGCCAGATGAAGTCCCAGTCGATCGACGAGATGCAGACGACGTCGCGATGCTGCAGCATGCTCACGTCAGCGCGGCGAACCGTCAGAGAGAGGCGTCAGATGGTAGATATCGAGCGACGAGATCACGAAGTCTGTTTCGGGCGCCTCGGAGTACACGAGAAAGCGGACCTGGGGAGCGGTGGCGCGAAAGGCGCGATCCTGCGGAAACCAGGGCGGCAAGCGCAGCGGCGCGGGGATTCCGGCCGATGACGCGCCCGCCAGAGACTCGACCTGCCGCCGCTGCCACGTGCCGATGTAGAGCAAGTCGCCGTCGCGGGTGTTCCGCGTCATCGGCCTCACGAGATAGCTGTCGCCAGGTGTCGCCGGCACCGTCGTGACGATGCCGGGCCAGCCGGTGCCGCAGATCCGAAGTCCGTCTTCCATCGCCCGAATCTCGGGATGCGCGGCCGCGGTGCGGCGCGGATCCTCGTAGCGCGGCCATCGCGCGAGATCCGCGGCCGTGTTGCGCGCGACCGGATCGCCGATGCGATACGCGGTCGCGCCGCCGACGATCCGCGGCACCGAGCCCGTCTGCGGCGGTGCCGCGGCGAGCGCACAGCGGTAGGCCGCCAGCGTCCCGTGCGCCGTGCCGAGCGCGACGCTCTCCAGCGTACACCGCCGCTCGATGAACGACGTCCAGTCGCGCTGCCATCCGGTGCTGGTCGAGCCGATGCCAATCAACTCGGGAAGCCATTGGTACTCGTCGACGACGAGCACGATCGGACGATCGTCGGCCGCGCCGTTGAGCGCGATCGACGATCCGTTTTCCACCGGCTGCGCCGCGGCGAACGAGTAAAAGACCGTCCCCGCCTCCGCGTGAAAGGGCGTCCAGAACTGAGGCGAGGCAAACACGTACTTCGGGCCGGCAGGAACGATCGCGCGCAGCGTGGCCTCCGTGTCTTCGTACGACACCAGCTCGCTGGTTCGTTCCCGGGCGTACCACTTCTCGTAGTAGGCGATGCCGACGGCGCCGTAGCCGGTGAGGAAGGCGAGCGTCACGATCCTCCGATCGAACCGCCGCACGAACGAGATGATCTCGCTGACCGCGAAGCCGGCCGCGAGCGCGAAGCCGAGCATGATGTGCGGAAGATAGACCGGCACTTTGTTGTTGATGAACGCGGCGAAGATGAACGCGCCGCCGAGAGCAAGAATCAGCACCCGCGCCACGCCGTGCGGATCATCGGGGGGCGGGCCGCTTTGCGGCCCGTCGGTCTGGTGGGCGCGCGTACGAATCAAGCGGACCGCAAGGAAGACGATACCCATGACGATCGCCGCCTGAAACACCGACAGCAGCGGATTCGGAACGGACGCGGTCACCAGTCCGAAATACCAGCCGCGATATCGCTCAACCTCCATCGCGATCTGATGGAGCACGAACGAGGGCCGCCACCCTGGGACGCGGTCGGCGGCAAAGTTCGCCACCTGCAGCTGCACGTCGCGCCATCGCCACAACACGACGGCCAGATAGGGGCCGCACGTCAGCAGCCAGCCGGCGACGATGCCGTAGCCGTAAGGCAAGACCACGAGGCGCCGCTGATAGTCGAGGATGTACCACGCGATCAGGATCAAGCCGGCCCAGAACGCGTTGCCGTGGCACAGCATCGCCAGGCCGAGGCTCGCGCCGGACACGACGAACCAGAGCGTTTGCGAACGGCGCCGGCCCTGGATGTAGGCCGCGAACGCCGCGGCCACGAAGAACACCGACGGGATGTCGGTGCGCGCGCTGCGAGCGCCGCCGAGGAAATTGCTGTCGAGCGCGAGCAACAGCGCCGCCGCGAGGCCGGTCGCCGGATCGATCGAGCGGCGTCCAATCGACGCGATCATCACCACGATGCCAAGGCCGAGACAGACCGCGAGGAGTCGCGCTTGAAAGATGCCGACGCCGACCACCGACATCCAGATCGCGAGCAGGTAGCCGTAGCCGACCTGAAGCAGATAGGCATGCTGCAGGCCGAGCATCGGCTGACTGGGAATCCCGGTGCGCATCACCTGATAGCCGCGCTCCAGCAGCCACGGCTCGTCGACGTTGACGCGCGGCAGCATCGTCAGGTACGGCAGGGTGTTGTGCAGGTAGACGATGATCACGACGAGCAGACCGATGTACCACGCGCGATTGCTCACCGCGATTCGATCCTTCGTTCGAAGACGGTCACGCGGTGTCTGAGTTGAGACAGACTGACGCTGGCCATCGCGTGCTCGGCGGTTCGCCGCAGACCCGCTGACTCGAACGACCGGACGAGTCCTTCACTCATCACCCGCTCCGGCGGAATGTACATGTATCCGATCCGCTCGCGCAGCCCCTCGTCGCTCATCTCGCGGCCGTGCAGCACACGTCCGATCTGAAGGATCGCGCGATCGGTCCACGGCGAACGGACGCGGCGCAGGATTCGCCGGACGAGCGCGAACGCCGTGTTGTAGGCAGACGCAAACGGCATGTCGCAGACGAAGATGCCGCCCGCTGCGAGATCGTGTGCGAGCTTGCGCGCGAGCGCCTCGCTGTCGCCGGGAACCAGATGAAGCACGCCGTCGGCGACGATCGCATCGAACGGGTCGCCGCGGTACTGCAGGTAATCCGCGGTGTCGAAGGTGATGCGTGCGGCCGGCGGCCGGCGATCCTGCTCCTGTTTCGCAGCGCGAATGTTCGCGGCCGAGATGTCGATGCCGACCAGCGAGGCCTGCGGCAGCGCCTCGGCAAGACGAAACAGCAGCGATCCGGTGCCGCAGCCGATGTCGAGGAGGCGAATCGCGCGATCGGATGGAACGTGCGCCAGCACGATGTCGCGCATCCGGTCCGATCGCTCAGGCGGCGCGGTGCAGGTCTTCTCGGCGTAACCGGTGGCACTCGATGTCAACTGATGCCGGCCAGAACACGAGTTGGCGTGCTGAACGTGAAGCGCTCCGGCCGATCGCGGATGTACTCCAGGAACCGGCGGTAGGCGTCGAGCATGCCCGGCTCGCCGCTGAAACGCCGCTCGCAGTGCGTGAGCACGACAACCACGCCGCGGGCGCGCGCGACGAGATCGGCACAGTGGATCCAGATGCGGACGATCTCGTCCGGCGTGTGGCCGAGAAACCGCAGCGTGCCGTCGCGCGGCAGCGTCACCGGCAGTTCGACGATGGTCTCGACGCGAAAGGGCCGCGCGGTCGCGCAGCCGTTGTTCGGCGTCGGAAACAGTCCGCCGGAGGTCGGAATGCTGCTGTCGTACCGATACCGTCCGGCGAGGTCGCGAAGCAGCGGCCGCGTCCGCAGCAGCGACGGCGCGCGATAGCCGGTGGCGCCGTAGCGATCGGCGAAGCCGCGCGCGGCATCGAGGCGGCGGGCGCGCTCCGCCGCGGCGGCGAACGGCGTCGTGTTGCCGTGATCGAAGCCGTGCACGCCGACCTCGTGGCCGCGCGCGACCACCTCACCGACGCGCGCGTGATCGATCGTCCACGCGCACGGCACGATGTAGCTCGTCGATCGGGCCCCGAGCGCTTCCTCGATTGGCAGGAAGCTCGCGACCAGATTGGTCAGGCCTTCCGGTGAATCGATGTCATGGGTGACGACCACCGGCGTCCGCTCTACCGGAAGCGCCTGCGGCGCGTCGTCGCGAAGATCGTCGAGTACGTCGGCGCTCAAATCGATCGGCCAGGCGGGAAAGGCCGCCCACCGATTCACCCGGCGCGCATTCCAGCGCCCGATGGCGGTGGCGATGAGCGCCCTCATCGACGCGGGAACCGCGTGGTATCGGAACGGCAGGCGCGCGCTGACTGGACGCGCGTCGGTGAAAGCCTGTCGCTCACGTAGTCGCGCGACGTCGCCGGCGGAGATCGACGTCGGACCCGAAGGGATGTGCAGATCGCCGTTGACCGCAATCGCGCCGCGCCATCCCGTTCGCTCCAGCACGGAAACGGGCAGGCGTACGCGCAAACCCTCGCTCCACGCGGCCCTGGGCCGATCGCCAATCGACGCGATGCGAAGGGGGACGAGCGAATCGGCGTGAGCCTCTACCACATTTCGAAATCGGGTCCGAGGAGCGACGCGAGCCGGCGGTTCGGACCGGCATACTGTGCCTGCAAATCGCGGCGGATCGCTTCGTCCCACGTCTCCGCTTTTTCGGACGGGTTGATCACGCCGATGCCCTCGGCGTCGTTCGGGCGGAAATCGACGCCGAGAAATGCATGCAGCTGTTTCGCGATGGACTGCGGCCGATCGAGGATGTCTTCGAACCGGAGGATCAGGATCCGCTCGCGAGGGAACCGTTTGAAATACTCTCCGAGCAAGTCGGCGTAGAGCCCGCGGGAGAAATACGAGAAGGGCCGGGCGAACTTCCATCGCTCGGGCAGCTGCGCCTCTCGCTGTGCTTCGAGTCGAAGCGCGGTGGCGAAGTCTTCGGTCTCGAGGCCGTTCATCCGCGTCCACAGATAGTTCGAGAAGGCGCGATCGGCCGGCTCGCGAAGGATGAAGACCAGCTTCACGTTCGGGAGATCGCGCGCGATCCGCGCGGCCGCGGGCGCGCTCTCCAGGTAGTCGGTGCTCTTCTCGCCGGCGAGCCGATCGTCGGGGACCGAACCGAACCAGGTCTGCGAATAAAACGGCAGCCCTTTTTCGTACAGGTGATCGACGAGAAAGAATTTCGGCTCCGGCTTGAGCGGGCGCGCCATGTCGATCCGGGGATGCCGATCGAGCAGCTCGTACAGCCACGTCGTGCCCGACCGAGGCGCCCCGCCGATGATGAAGTCCGGGAGACGCGGAATCAAGGTTTTACGAGACGTGCGCTAGCGCGACACGTGGGCGGGCGCAGCGTCCGCGGAGGACCTGGCGACCGAATGCGGCGCGACGCCGAGCGTCCGCTCGAGAATGTAGAGGGGACGGCCGCGCGCCTCGTCGAGAATCCGCTGGAGGTACTCGCCGAGGACGCCAATCATCAACAGCTGGACGCCGCCGAGCAGGAGCACCGTCAGCATCACCGACGTCCAACCCTGCACGCGCGTACCGAAGAAGACCTGGTTGATGAAGACGTAGACGCCGAAGAGAAAGCTCAGCGCCGAGACGAGCAGGCCGAGCACCGAGATCGTCCGGATCGGCACCGACGAGAACGAAATGAAGGTGTCGATCGCCGCCTTGAACATCTTGCGGACCGTCCAGTTCGACGATCCGATCAGGCGTCGAGGACGATGGTAGAGGACGCTCGTCTCGCGGAAACCGCTCCAGGCCACGAGGCCGAACGTCAGGCGGTTCCGCTCCTGACACTGGCGGAACACGTCGATCACCGGGCGGGAAATCAGACAGAAGCTGCCCGTGCCGCCGGCGGGATACGTCGGAATCGCGAACCGCCGGACGAGCCGATAGAACATCGACATGCCCCACGATCGCAGCGCATCGTCGTCGCGGCCGGTGCGCGCGCCCCATACCACGTCGTAGCCTTCACGCCAGCAGCGGACGAACTCGCGAATCAAGGACGGCGGGTCCTGGCGATCGGCCGCCATCACGATCGCGGCGTCGCCGCGGCAGTGATCGATGCCGGCGGCAATCGCGATATGACTGCCGAAGTTGCGCGGAAAGCGCAGCGCCTGCACGCGGCTGTCGCGATCGCGCAGTGCGCTCACCGCGTCGAACGATCCGTCGCGGCTGCCATCGTCGACGAACATGAACTCCCAGTCGTACTCCGGCATCAGGCCGATGACGTCGGCGACCGCGTCGTAGAACGGACGGAGGTTCTCGCGTTCGTTGAATACCGGCACGACGATGGCGATGAGCGGTCTGGTCACAATCAATCCGCGACGATATCCGCCACCGCATCGATCACACGATCCTGATCGTCGTCTGCGAGCGAGGCAAACATCGGCAGGAACAGCGAACGAGAGGCGATTTCTTCAGTGACCGGCAGCGAGACGCGTCCGTAGCGGTTCGAGTACAGCGGCTCGAGGTGAATCGGCGGAATGCCGCGGCGGCACGAGATGCCGCGGTCGACCAGCGCCCGAATCACGTCGTCTCGCTCCCGGCGGCATGCTGGCGTGAGCAGCAAGCCGTAGGACTGAAACGCATGCTCGGCATACGGCGGCCTGGCCGGCACCTGCACGTGTCGCAGCGCCCGGAAGCCAGCGTCATAGCGATCCGCGATCGCGCGTCTCCTGGCGAGCAATCCATCGAGCTTCGGCAACTGCGCCAGGCCGATTGCCGCCTGTACGTCCGACAGGCGGTAGTTGAACCCGAGCTCGCGGTATTCCTCGAACACGAGTCCTTTCGCCGCGTGCCTCGACAGCGCCGACACGCTGGCGCCGTGCGAACGCAGCGCGCGCGCCCGCTCCGCGATCGCCCCGTCGTCTGTGGTGATCATGCCGCCTTCGCCGGTCGACACCGTCTTGCGCGGATGAAAACTGAAGCAGGCGATGTTGCCGTGCGAACCGATCGGACGGCCGTGGTACGTCGATCCGATCGCGCACGCGGCATCCTCGACGATCGAGATGCTGCGCGCTGCATTGGCGGCGATGCGATCGAGATCCGCTGCCAGTCCGACTTGATGGACCGGCACGATCGCCTTCGTGCGCGGCGACACGCGTCGCAGCGCATCGGCCGGGTCGATGTTCCAGGTGTCGCGTTCGATATCGGCGAAAACGGGCGTCGCGCCGATGTAGAGCACGGCGTTCGCCGTCGCAATGAACGTGTACGACGGACAAATCACCTCGTCGCCCGGTCCGACGCCGGCGACGATGAGCGCGAGGTGGAGCGCGGTCGTGCACGACGAGGTCGCGACGCCGTAGCGTGCGCCGACGCGCCGGGCGAATTCCTCTTCGAACCGCGCGACCGCCGGTCCCTGACTGACCCAGCCGCTCGCCAGGACCTCGGCGACCGCGCGCGCCTCGGCCTGATCGAACTCGGGACGCGCGAACGGGATGTCGCGCAGCGTGGTTTTCATGAGCGAGCGGCCGAGCGCTGCGCCTGCCACCACGCGACGAGGGAACGGAGCCCCTGTTCGAGCGGAATTTCCGCGCGGAAGCCGAGCTGGTTCCAGGCGGCGTCGACCGAAGCCTGGCGTTTCGACACCGCGTTCACCTTGCGCGGCGGCGCGTATTCGGGCGGCAACGGCGAATTCATCACCTTCAAGAGCAGATTGGCGAGATCGTTCAGCGACGTTTCGACGCCGCTGGCGACGTTGAAGACGACATCGGTCAGCGGCGACGCGGCGGCGAGCAGGTTGGCGCGGGTGATGTCGTCGACGTGCACGAAATCCATCGAGTCGGTGCCGTCGCCGAAGATCTTTGGCCGCTGCCCGGCCGCGATCGCTTCCATCCAGCGGATGAGCACCTCGGTGTAGGCGCCGTACACGTCCATCCTCGGCCCGTAGACGTTGAAGTAGCGGAGCGCGACGTAGTCGAGGCCGTACATGTCGTTGAAGCTTCGCAGCAGGCCTTCGTTGAACAGCTTGGCCGCGCCGTAGAGCGTGCGGTTGGCGTAGGGATGATGGCGTTCGTCGGTCGGAAACGTCTCGGCGAGGCCGTAGACGGACGCGGTCGACGCGGCGATCACTTTCGTGACGCCGGCGCCGGCGGCCGCCTCGAGAACGTTGAACGTGCCGTCGACGAGGACTTCGTTGGCGAGGCGCGGCTTCTCCGCACACTGCGTGATCCGGATGCCCGCCTCGTGAAAGACCAGCGTGACGCCTTGCATCGCACGGTCGACGGTCGCGACGTCGCGGATGTCGCCCTCGATCACCCGCACCCGGCCGCTCGCGCCAGCCTCGCGAAGGTTGTCGAGACGGCCGCGCGAGAAGTCGTCGAGAATCACGATCTCCGGGGCGCCGGCGCGAACCAGCGCGTCGGCGATGTGCGATCCGATCAACCCGGCGCCGCCGGTGATCAGCACGCGATCGAAGAGGTCCGGTGTCGGTCGATCGGTCATAGCGGAATGCGCTGGCCGTTGGCGCGCAGCGAGCGTTGAGCGGCGTCGAGCAGCGTCACGACGCGAATGCCGGCCGCGGCACCGGTGAGCGGCGCACGACGCTCGGCGATGGCACGGGCGAACTCCTCGGTCACGAGCGACAGCGCCTCGCGGCGGTCGAACTTCGGTGCGTACATGTCTCCGGTGCGATAGGACACGAGAATCTGCCGCCGCGTCTCGCGATCCTTGACGTCGACGTCGACGCCCTTGTCGTAGACGCGGACCTTCTCGCCGGGATCGGTATCGTCGTAGACGACCATGCGCTGGCTGCCGCCGATGAGCATCTGCCGCATTTTCACCGGTGCGAGCCAGTTCACGTGGAAGTGCGCGAGAAAGCCGTTGTCGAAGCGGACCGTGACGTAGGCGACGTTCTCGTGATCGAATCCGGCCGCGGCGGTCCCCTCCGCCGAGACCGACACCGGGCGCGCATCGATCAGGTAGTCCATGATCGACAGATCGTGCGCCGCCAGATCCCAGATGACGTTGGAATCCTGTTGAAGCAGCCCGAGGTTGACGCGAACCGAGTCCAGATACAGCAGGTCGCCGAGATCGCCCGAGTCGATCAGCGAGCGGATGCGGCGAACCGCCCCATTATAGACGAACGTGTGATCGACCATCAGGCGCACGTCGTGCGTCTCGGCGAGCGCACCGAGCGCTTCGGCGTGCGCTCTCGATCCGACGAACGGCTTCTCGACCAGCACGTGCTTGCCGCGTTCGATCGCCGCCTTCGCAAACGGATAGTGCGTCTCGAGCGGCGTCGCGATCACGATCGCGTGGACATCGTCGAGCGCGATCAGGCTCTCGCCCTCGCCGCAGGTGCGAATCCCTCGATGCCGCCGCGCGGCCGCGTCGCGGCGATCGGCGCGGCAATCCGCGATCGCGACCAGCTCGAGACCGTCGGTCTCGGCAAGATTCCGAGCGAGGTTCGGCCCCCAGTATCCGTACCCGATCAGCCCAACGTTGATCACATCATTCATCGCCCACGATCAAATCCACAATCAATCCGCAATCCGCAATCAATCCGCAATCCACAATCAATCCGCAATCCGCAATCCCCAATCCGCAATACCGAGTCGCTATCATCGGCGCGCGCCTGCAAGCGCCGTCTGGTAAGCGGACAGCCAAAGGTCTGCGGTTCGACGGATATCGTACCGCGCGACGACCGTTTCTCGGGCCTGTGCGCCCATCGAGCGTGCCGCTGCCGGATTGGCGATGACCTGGCGCAGCGCTTCCGCCAGAGCCGCTTCGTCGTCTGCGGGAAACAGCCGACCGTTCTGTCCGTCCTCGATCAGCACGTCGGTCGCGCCGGGAAGGCGCGTGGCGATGCACGGCAGTCCGCAGGCCATCGCTTCGAGCAGTGCCAGCGGATGCGCCTCGCGGATCGACGGCAGGACGTAGACGTCGGCGGCACGGAAGTACTTTTCGACGTCAGGCGTCGGCTCGATCGAGATCACGTCGTCACGCCGGTCGAGATCCGCGGCGCCGCGCTGGATCTCCGCTTCGATCGAGGCGTCGATCTCGTAGTAGCCGGTGCTCTTCGCGCCGACGAACACGAGTTTCGGCCGAAGGCTGTCGTGTCCGAGGCGGCGCCACGCCCGGAAGAGGAGATCCGGCCGCTTGTCGCGCGAGAAGAAGCCGACGAAGAGCACGACCGGCTGCGTCTCGGGCCAATCAAGCTGGCGACGGAGCGCGATGCGCTCGGCGACGGCGGCCGGACGAAATCGAGCGGTATCGACGCCGTTCGGAGTCAGCCGGACGCGATCCGCAGGAAGTTGCGCGGCCACCCATCGATCGCAGAGATCAGGACTCACGCACAAGACGAGGCGCGCGGTGCGGAGCGCCCAGTACGCCAGGGCGCCGCGGCGCTTCACGATCTCAGGCTCGTCCTGCCCGCTCGTGTGCAGGCTCAGCACGATCGGCTTTCCGAGCAGACGCGCGAGAATCGCCACCGGCACGTTCTTCTGCGAGAACCCGTGGACGTGGATGACGTCGTAGGTGTCGGCCGCTTTCAGCATCTGCCGCGCCAGCCGCACCGATGCCAGCAGTTTGGACGTGCGCCTTCGAACGTCCACGATCACGCGATGAACGACCACGCCATCGATCGTTTCGAGGCGCGGAAGCGACGGATCGATCGCCGTGGTGAGCACGGAGACACGAGCGCGGCCGCCGATTGCCGCCGCGGCGGCGCGGCACTGAACGGCGGCGGCGCTGATCTCGGGATGATACGCACCGGTGACGAGCAGCACACGCGGAACCGCCGGCCGTTCAGGCAAAGGCGCGGATCAGCACGTCGTGGAGCAGACGCGTCGTGCGTCTGATGTCGAACTCGGCGGCCGCTTCGTCGAACGACGCCCCGACGTCGAGTGTCCCGTCGCGCCACCGGCGCACGAGGTCGCCGAGCGCCGACGCGATCGCGGCAGGATCAGTTGGCGGCGCCGTCGGACATCCAAGCCGACGGAGCACGCGTGCCGATGCGCCGGCGTTGGGCGTGATGCCGAGGATCGGCTTCCGCAACGGCAGATAATCGACGAGCTTGCTCGGCAGATACACGCTCGGGATGTCAGTCGTGGCGCTCGGCGCATCGATCACCAGCAGCACGTCGGCATCAGACGCGATGGTCGCGGCCTCCGCCGGCGACACGCGGCCGCGAAAATGTACGAACGATCCAACGCCCATCGCCGCGGCGTCGCGCTCGAATTCCGTCGTGTGCGGACCGACGAAGGTGACGTCGAGCACGCCGGTCATCGGCTCGCGCTCGTTCAAGTCGGCCAGCGCGCGAAGCAGCGTGACCGGCGTCCGAACGCCGGCGTAAAACCGGCCGGTGTGGACGATGTGAAGCGGCCGTCGAGGATCGCGAGGTGGTGGCGCCGCCTGCCTCACGCTGGAATCGAATCCGTGCGGCACGACGGCGACCTTCTTCCGCCACGCATCGGGATACTTCGCCATCGTCAGATCGGCAGTCTCTTCGGTCACGAAGACGACCGCCGACGCTTCGCGGACGACGTCGGCTTCCATCGGTTTCCAGATCGATCGCTGCCGCGGCGTCGCATACCGGCTGTCAGCCCACGGATCGCTGAAGTGCGCCACCCACGGCAGCCTGGTCGCCCGATGCACACGCAGTCCGACGAGATGATCGGACCACGGCTGCGCGAAGGAGACGATCCCGGCGAAACCGCCGCCGGCTGAAACGTCGAGCGCCGCGCGCGCCGCGCGCGCGACCCAGACGCGCGTGGCATCGGGATAGTCGCGGAGCCACGGCGCGAGACGCCAGCCGATCCGGACTGCCAACCATTCCTCGGGCGACGCGACGGGCACGAGCTCGACATCTTTCGGCGGCTCGATCGCCCCGTCGAACCAGTGCGGCCCGCCCCGCCGCGGCGCCAGACAGATCGCGGAAGTCCGCCAGCCCAGCGGGCCGAGCGCGCCGAGCACCCGCGACACTTGAATCGCGCGCGGCCCATACATCGGCGGCATCTCCCACGACACCGCCAGCAGCCGTCTCATCCGACACGCTCATGGTGAACCCTTCGACCGCCGCTCATGGTGAGGCCTTCGACTGACGCTCATGCTGAGCCCTTCGACTGACGCTCAGGATGTACATGTCGAAGCATGAGCGTCGGGCTCAGGATGTAGGTATCGAAGCATGAGCGTCTCGAGCGGTGTTTTGCAGCCGCTCGATCGTCCGTCGTGTGTGTTCGCGCCACGTGTACCGCGCGACGACCTCGCGGCGCGCCGCCGCGCCCAGCGCCTCGCGCAGCGCCGGGTCGTCGAGGAGGCGTCGCAGTCCGCTCGCCAGCGCATCGGCGTCGCCGGGCGGAACGAGCCACGCCGTGCGGCCGTGCCGCAGGACCTCTCCGATCTGCTCGAGATCGGACGCGACGATCGGCTTCCCCATCGCCATGTACTCGAACAACTTCGTCGGCGAACCGAAGAACGGCGTGCCGTCGGGATTGGGAACATGCGGCGACACGAGGATGTCGCACGCGGCGAGATAGCTCGGACCGTCTTGCTGCGGGACGAGCCCGGTGAACACCACCCTGTCGCCGGCGCCGCCCTCGTGGAGAATTCGGCGAACGTGCGGCATTCTCGCGCCGTCGCCGATCATCAGCAGACCGACGCCGCTCGCGCGCGTTGGATCGTCGTTCAGGAGCTTCACGACCGATCGCGCCAGAACCTCGGCGCCGTGCCACGGTCCGAACGTCCCGATGAAACCGACGACGACCGAGTTCTGCAGACCGTAGCGCGCGCGAATCGCGCTGCCGTCGATGTCGGGGCGATAGCGATCCGGATCGACGCCGTTCGGGTTGACGAACACGGCGCGTTCGGCGACGCCGTGGCCGACGATCTCGTCGCGCATCGCCCGGCTGACCACCACGACGAGATCCGCCGACGACAGGTTCAGCTGCTCGATCCGCCGCGACAGCGTCTCGTGCGCGAGCGCGCGGCCCCAATGTCGTCCCATCCAGATTTCGGACCCGTTGTACTCGAGCACGAACGGCACGCGGAAGCGGCGCGCGATGCGAAGGCCGGCGTAGTTGTTCAGGCTGTAGCGCTGGTAGACGAACGCTGGTGTTTCGGCAACGAGACGTTCAGTAGCCGCGATGAAGGCGTCGTTCAACAGAAACGTCGGCAGCTCCTTGAAGTTCCAGAATCCCTCCTGCGGCGCGACGAGATGAACGCGCACGCCCGGCTTCAGCGTCGGGATGTCATCGGTGGTGAGGACGGTAACCGGTCCGGTGAATGCGTCGAGCTCGTTGACGACGCCGGCGATGTGCGCGACGGATCCGCCGGCGCGAACGCCGAAGCTCAAATCGGTCCGCAGATAGAGCGGCGACGCGGCAAGGTCGAGGGCGCCTGCGGATCGACCTGCGTTCTGTTCCTCACGTTCGATCGCGTCGACCGTCCGCTCGACCTTCGCGACGAGCGCCGGCACGCGAAACGGTTCGGTGGCGAGCTGCGCCGTCCATCGCGCCAACAGGCCGGCCGTCAGCCGCCGGTGCCGGCCTTGCAGGTCTTCGACCGACACGGCGCCGCGGCTCATCGCGCGCAGCGCGAGGCCCAGCGGCAGCGGCCGCCCCGCGCTCTCGAGCCGATGCACGAGCAGCCGTCCCTCGGCGTGGCGTCCGAGATGAGCGAGCACGGTCCCGTGTCGAATCCAGCGGACGAATTCCTCGAAGGGAACGACGAGCTCGCCCGGCGCCGCTGCTGGCAGCGGAACGCCGGCACGGACGATCGTCACTCGCCTCACGCGTGCGCGAAGAGCGGCGAGTGCGGAACGTCCCGGGCAATGAAGGTCCGCCACCACAAGGCGAGGTTCAGGAGATACCAGCGCTTCGATCCGTCTGCATGCTGCAGGACGCTCGTGACCTCGTTGGCATCGAGCAGATCGGCCTCGGCGCAGAACTGCTGCAGCTCCCGCTCGGCCACCTGCTGGAGCGGTCCCCGGAACAGCTCGTCGACCGGCACGCCGAACCCCTGCTTGCGCCGCGTGATCAATCGATCGGGCACGATGCCGGCGACCGCTTTCTTCAGCACGTACTTCAACGTGCCGTTCTTGATCTTCAGCGCGCTCGGGATGCTGAAGGCGAGGCCCGCGAACTTGTGATCGAGGAACGGCACGCGCCCCTCGAGCCCGACGCCCATCGTCATCTTGTCGACGCGCATCAACAGCAGCTCGGGCAGCCGCAGGTTCAAATCGACGTACGACATCCAGTTCAGGTGCGTCTGCTCCGGGGCACGGGCTTCGAAGCGGTCGTGGATCGGACGAATCGCGTCCCACGACGTCACCGCGGCGAGCCGGCGGCGCAGGCGCGGCGACAGCAGCCGCCGCTTCTCGAGATGCGTGAACGCTTCGGCGCCGCTCCAGAACAGCGGCTGGCCGCAGGCGCCGCGGCGCAGCCATTCGAGATGCACGGTGCGGTCGTAGCCGAGCGTCGCGAGCGCCGCGCAGCCGGCGCGCTTCATCGGCTGCGGCACCGGCCAGTCGTTCCACTGCTGGCGCTTGAGCGCTTCCAGCCAGCTCGGGTAGCCGATGAACAACTCGTCGGCGCCTTCGCCGAGCTGGCAGACGACGACGCCGTGGTCTCTCGCCAGCTTGGCGACGTAGAACAGCGGCACGCAGACGGGATCGCCGATCGGCTCGTCCTGCAGCTGCACCATCCGCGGCAGGAAATCGATCACGTCGTCGGCGCTGATCAGATATTCGTGATGATCGGCGTCGACGATCGCCGCCATCGCCCGCGCGAACGCGAGCTCGTTCTGGTAGGTGTGATACGAGCCGGCGTAGCCCACCGAGAACGTTTTCACCGGCGATCGCTCGCCCTCGGAGAACAAGGCGGCGTTCGTGCTCGAATCGATGCCGCCGGACAGAAACACGCCAACCGGCACGTCGCTGACCTTGCGAAGACGGACCGCGGTGCGCAGCTCGCTGAGCACGCGCTCGGCGATCGCCTCCTCACTGTCGTCGATCATCCACGGCACTTCATCCCAGACGTCCCAGTAGCGGCGTTCGGCCAGCGTGCCGTCGGCCGACACGCGGAGCCACGTGCCGGGCGGCAGCTTCTTGATGCCCTCGAACAGCGTCTCAGGCCCGGGCGTGGTCAGGAACGACAGGTAGTGAAAGAGCGCCGCTTCGTCGACGGCGCGGCCCTGATCGGGATCCTCGAGCAGCGATTTGATCTCCGACGCGAAGGTGAGTCGTCCGTGATGGATGCTGTAATAGAGCGGCTTGATGCCGACGCGATCGCGCACCAGCCACAACTGGCGCGCGCGGTCGTCCCACAGCGCGAACGCGAACATGCCGCGGAAGCGCGACAGACAGGCGATCCCCCAGTGCTCGAACGCGTGCAGGATCACTTCGGTGTCGGAGTGATCGGTCCGCCACCGATAGCGTCCGCTCTGCTCGAGCTCCGCCCGCAGCTCGCCGTGGTTGTAGATCTCGCCGTTGTAGGTGATCCACAGCGATCCGTCCTCGTTCGGCATCGGCTGGCTCGCCGACGCCGACAGGTCGATGATCGAGAGGCGCCGATGGCCGAAACCGACGCGGCGATCCGCATCGACCCAGGTCTCGGCGCCGTCCGGTCCGCGGTGCCTCGCGGCATCGCGCATCCGCGTGATGTACGCCGGCGTCACCTCGAAGCCACCGGCCGAAAACACGAGCGCGCCGTTAATGCCGCACATCGATCAGCTGCGCTTGATCGCCTTGACGATCAGATTCCAGCCGGCCATCGGCTCCGCGAATCGCCGCGTCCACTTCATCGACGACGGCAGCTCTTCGGCGAGCAGCTGCCGCTGAAGGATCTCCACGCGATCGAACGCCTTGAACAGCGCCCGGGCACGCTCGTCGGTGTATACCTTGACGAGCGGACGCGCCTCGTTCGCCGAGCGCTCAACCGACCGCGACATGATCTCGCCCATCGACATCCGATCCAGCAGCCCCTCGCGAAGGCCGACCCCCCATACCAGTTTGCGCCAATAATGGAGCGAATTTTCCGCGTACAACATGACGATGGCGCGGCCGCCGTTACGGAGGACGCGAAGAATCTCGGCAACAACCGCGGCCGTGTTCGGGGTGTGATGCAGGACCCCATTGCTGTAGACGAGATCGAACGACCCGTCGGGAAACGGCAGGCGTTCCGCATCGTGGTGGATGAACCGGCCGGCGAGGCCTCTCAGCCGGAAATTTTCCTCGGCCAGCTGCAGGTGTCCCGCCGCGAGATCGACATCAGTGACGGTCGCGCCATTCGCCGCGAACTGCGCGAGATCGGTTCCGAGCCCGCCGCCAATCTCGAGCACGTCGTGTCCGCGGTGTCTGGCAAACTCCATCGTCTCGGGCATCCATGGCGCATAGACGCCATAGCGGTGCCGCTCGACTTCCCGAAACCATTCGAGCGTGTGCGGCTGTGACTCGCGCGCGTGATGCGACCCAACAGGATTCTCGTTCCACTGGTTCTGCACCTGGTCTTTGTACGAATCGCCCGTGGCGATCGCGCTCGGTCGCCGATCGGCGGCCTGCCGATGCAACAGGTCCGGCAGTCCTGCGCCAATGTCCGCCGCGCTCGCGGCAACGAGGACACGACCCGCCGCCACGCCGCGCGCGGCGAGCTGCTCCTTGCTCGCCGTCGACGGAACAATCACGACGATCGCCTGCCGAATCGCAAGCTCCTCCGTCCGCGAATACAGCTCGGCATACGCAGGCGTCGCACCGCCGAGCGCATCGTGACCCGGGTATTCGACAACGTACGGAATCCGAAGCTGCTGACTGATCTCGGCGCCTGCCGATTGACCGGTAGCGAGCCGTTCGTAGATATATGCCGGCCGGAGCGTCTGGCACACGACCTTCACGAGCGGCAGATAGTGCGTCGGCGCCTGGACGATCGCGTCCTGCCCGCGCGTGATCGCCGGCGGGTCGATCACGATCTGGTCGAGGCCGCGTTCGTCGACGAGCCGGTCGCGGCGCGGCGCCACGCAGACCACGCGATCGGTGACGGCCGCGAGCTGCACCGCGACATCCGCCGCCTCGGCGTCTTCGGCTGATGCGTTCCAGAAGTCGGTGCGCAGGAGCACGCCGACGCCGCAGATGCGCGATCCGTTGTGGCCGGTGGCGCAGCGCACGGGCGCGACCGGCTGCGCCCGGATGATCAACCGATCGAGCACGGCGGCCACGTCCGAGCGCCGGACCGGGAATTCGCCGCGATAGATCCAGCGCAAGCCGGCGCCCGCGCGATGCACGCGTTCCACGAACCGCTCGCTCGGTCCGCCGATCCGCTTCAGCCAGCGGACGGTCGTCACGTGGCGGCGCAGGCTGTCGAGCCGCTCCTCGTCGACGCATTCGACGGCCTGCTCCGCTGGAAAGTAGAGCCACGCGCGACGGCCGGCGCGAAGCGCGCCGTCGATGGCCTGGAGCTGCTCGGCGTTCGGCAATCCGGACAGCATCTCGAAGACGAGACCGTGCGAACTCAACCGGTGCATCGCCTCGAGCGGATCGGCGATTGTCTCGAGCGGCGACAGCGCCAGCGCGACATGATGAC